>NZ_JAFATE010000039.1 GCF_019244115.1 Bradyrhizobium sp. | reverse complement strand
GCCGGAGCGTTCCGACCAGGGCGGCCGCGGCCATCCTCTCGGCCACGGGCCTGTCAGACTGGATCGCCCGCGACGACCAGGACTATCTCGCAATCGCCTCCCGCCAGGCGCCGGCGCAATTGCAGGCGCTTCGTCAGGACCTGCCGGCGTTGATCAATCGGCGTTGCGGGACGCTCGCTTACGCGAAGGCGGTCGAGGACGCCTACCGGGAGATGTGGCAACGATACTGCGCCACGCAGTCGGAAAGCCCGGGCGCCGCCTGAGGCACCGGGTCAGGGCGCCAGCTCCAGCCGCATCCCGTCGTAGGCCGGCTCGATGCCCTTAGGCAGGCTGGCGCGCAAGACTTCGTAGTCGAGATCAGAGTGCAGGTTGGTCAAGATGGCGCGGCGCGGCTTGAAGCGCTCGATCCAGGAGAGCGCATCGCTGAGGCTGAAATGACTGGGATGCGGGGTATGGCGTAGCGCGTCGACGATCCAGAGATCGAGATTTTCCAGAAGCGGAAAACTCTCCGGCGGAATGTCGTTGAGATCGGGCGTATAGGCGGCGGCTCCAATGCGATAGCCGAGCGCGGGAATGTTGCCGTGCTGCACGAGGAACGCGCTCAGCGTCACCTCCCCGCCCTTGCCCAAAATGGCCTGACTCTCGCCGGCTTCGATCGAATGCCGCGTCAGGATCGGCGGATAGTCGCTGCCTTCAGGTGAGATGAAGCAGTAGGAGAACCGCGACAGGATGTCCTTGGCGGTCGACTGGCAAAAATAGGTCGGAATCCGCCGGCGCTGGTGCAGCACCACCGAGCGCAGATCGTCGATGCCATGGGTCTGATCGGCATGCTCATGGGTCAGGAACACCGCATCGATATGATCGACATCGGCGTCGATCAGCTGCTCGCGCAGGTCGGGCGCGGTGTCGATCACGATTCGCGTCGTGCCGTGCTCGGAGGTGCGCTCGGCCATCAGCGAGCAGCGCCGCCGGCGATTCCTGGGATTCTTGGGATCGCACTGGCCCCAGCCAAGTGCGGGACGCGGAACGCCGGCCGAAGAGCCACAGCCGAGGATCGTGAGCGTCAGGGTCATGCGGCGACCGGCCGTGGCACTTTCGAGAACAGGCGGAAGAAGTTTTCCGTGGTCTGCCGCGCGATTTCGTCGAGCGAAACCCCGCGCGCCTCCGCGAGCACGCGGGCAACTTCGACCACGTAGGCCGGCTCGTTGCGCTTGCCGCGGAATTTTCCGGGCGCGAGATACGGCGCATCGGTCTCGACCATGATGCGGTCGGCCGGCAGTTCGGCCGCCAGCGCGCGCAAGGCTTCCGACTTCTTGAAGGTCAGGATCCCGGTAAAGGAAATCGACAGCCCCAATGCAATCGCCTTCATCGCAAGCTCGCGGCCGCCGGTGTAGCAATGCAGCACCGCGCGAAATGCTCCCCTGGCCGCCTCTTCCTCCAGGATGCGTCCGCAGTCTTCATCTGCTTCACGGGTGTGGATGACGAGCGGCAAGCCGGTCGCGCGAGCCGCGGCAATATGGGCGCGAAAACCGCGCGCCTGCGCCTCCGGCGAGCCGTTGTCGTAAAAGTAATCGAGGCCGGCCTCCCCGAGCGCGACGACCTTGGGATGCCGGGTCAGCTCGGCAAGCTCATCAGCAGGGATCCCGTCTTCCTCGTCGGCGTGATGCGGATGGGTGCCGACCGAGCAATAGACGTCGTCGTATTTTTCGGCAATGGCGATCAGCTCACTGAGCCTGCGCACCCGTGTCGAGATCGTGACTATCCGGCCGATCCCGGCCTCTGCCGCCCGCGCGACGATGGAGTCGAGATCGGGCGCGAAATCCGGGAAATCGAGATGGCAATGGCTGTCGACGAGCATGCGAAATACTCATGCAGCCGTCGGCTCGATGTAACGGGGGAACACGGCCTGCGGTGCCGGCAATTGCGTTCCAGGGGCGATCCGCACCGCGCCACCAAGCGCCGCGAAACCGCGCTCATCCCCGGGGACGCCGAGGCTGTCGAGCAGCTTCTCCGAAGCCTCGGGCATCACGGGCTGGGTCAGGATCGCGATCTGGCGCACCACGTCCGCCGTCACATACAGCACGGTTCTTTGCCGCGCCGGATCGGTTTTTGCGAGCGCCCACGGCGCCTCACCGGCAAAATAGCGGTTGGCCTCCGCAACCACGGCCCACACCGCATTCAGCCATTGATGGATCTGCTGCGTCGCCATGGCTTCGCGCGCGATGCCGATCATGCCATCGGCCTGCGCCAGAATCGCCTTGTCGTTGTCGGAGAACGCGGCTGGCTCCGGCAGCACGCCGCCGAGCTGTTTTGATATCATCGACAGCGAGCGCTGCGCGAGATTGCCGAGATCGTTGGCGAGATCGGCATTGATGCGCGCCACGATGGCCTCGTGGTTGTAGTTGCCGTCCTGTCCGAACGGCACCTCGCGCAGGAAGAAATAGCGCATCTGGTCGACGCCGTACTGGTCGGCGAGGTTGAAGGGGTCGACGACATTGCCGACCGATTTCGACATCTTCTCGCCTCTGTTGAACAGGAAGCCGTGGGCATAGACGCGCTTTGGCACGGCGATGCCGGCCGACATCAAAAATGCCGGCCAGTAAACGGCGTGAAAGCGGATGATGTCCTTGCCGATGATGTGCACGTCCGCCGGCCAGTAGCCCCAGTTGGCGTCGTTCTCATCGGGGAAGCCGGCACCGGTGATGTAGTTGGTCAGCGCATCGACCCAGACATACATCACGTGTTCCGGATCGCTGGGGACCTTGACGCCCCAGTCAAAGGTGGTGCGCGAAATCGACAGGTCGCGCAAACCGCTCTTGACGAAGCTGACCACCTCGTTCCTGCGCGACTCCGGGCCGATGAAGTCCGGCTGGTCCGCGTAGAGATCGAGCAGCCTGTCCTGATAGGCCGAGAGGCGGAAGAAGTAGCTCTTCTCCTCGACCCATTCGACCGGCGTGCCCTGCGGCCCGCGCCGCACATCGTCCTCACCGAGCGTCGTCTCCTCCTCGGCGTAATAGGCCTCGTCGCGCACGGAGTACCAGCCCGAATAGCTGTCGAGATAGACATCGCCACTATTGGCCATGCGCCGCCAGATCTCCTGGCTGGAGCGATGGTGCTGCTCTTCGGTGGTCCGGATGAAGCGGTCGAAGGAGACGTTGAGGCGCTCGTCCATCTCCTTGAAGCGGCCGGCGTTGCGGGTGGCAAGCGCGTGCGGCGTCAGCCCCTCGTTCTGTGCGGTCTGGATCATCTTCAGGCCGTGCTCGTCGGTGCCGGTCAGAAAAAACACGTCCTTGCCGTCTAGCCGCTGAAAGCGCGCCAGCGCGTCGGTCGCGATCGCCTCATAGGCATGGCCGATATGCGGATTGCCGTTCGGATAGGCGATCGCGGTGGTGATGTAGAAGCTTTGGCGCGCACGAGGCGCAATGGGTGCAACCGCCTCGGCAATCGTTTCGACTGCGGTCACCTCGAAATGCTCAGCGGCGACCGGTGCCGCCGCAACATCTTCGATCGTCGCGACGGGCTCGGCGGCGCTCGGCTCGGCAGTGGGCTTCCGGGCCGGCGCGAGCGCCGCCGCTGCCGCCTCGGCGGCGCGCTTGATCGCGCTCAGAGCTTCTGGCGCCAGCTTTGGTTCGGAGGCAATCTTGGTTGATTCTGACCTGGCCTTAGGTGCCTTGTTCGTGGCCACCTGCGCGGTCTTTTTCGCGGCCTTCTTTACACCCGTCCGCGCGGCCCTCTTTGCCGCCTTGCTGGCGGTCTTGGCTGCTTTCTTGGCGGCGCCTTTGCCCTTGGCACGGGACTTCGAGGCCGCGCTCTTTGCGGTCTTCTTCGCCTTGCTCTTAACCGCGCTCTTGACCTTGCTTTTGGCCTTGCGCTTCTTGACAGTTTTCTTGCTGGCGGTCGCCACGGCAAAATCCTCGTGTCAGGTCAGACTAATGAAGGGATGACATCAGGCGGAGCGTTTTACCGCGTGGCTTCGGCGAGCATCCCAAACACCGAGAAAACCAGCGGCTTTCGCTCCAGATTGTAGGATTCGGTGTCGCGCGCGGCGCGGCTGATCTTTTCCCACACCTCCGCCAGCTGCGCAAGGCGGGGCAGATTTGCATCGCTCCGGCTCGCGTCGTGACGCAGCCGCTCGCTGACCCAGCGCTCGACGCTGTCCACGAAGGCGGCGAGCGCCGCGCGGTCGCTGGTGCCCAGCGCATCGGACAGCGCGTGCAATCCGCGTGGATCGAGATTAGGCAGATTGGCGAGCAGCGCTGCGGTGCGTTCGATCAGCTTGAGCGAATCGCCGCCCATCAGCGTCAGCGCGCGCCCGACGCTGCCTTCCGAGGCCTCGGCCGCCTCGTTCAGCGCCGGATCGGAAGGCGCCAGTCCGGTCGCCTCCGCGGCCGCCCGCACGACGTCATCGGTGTCAAGCGCGCGCAGCCGCAATTTGCGGCAGCGCGACTGGATCGTCGCCAGCACCCGCGCCGGGGCGTGGCTGACCAGCAGAAACAGCGAGCGCTGCGGCGGCTCCTCGAGGATTTTCAGCAGCGCATTCGCGGCATTCGGATTGAGCTCATCGACGGTGTCGACAATGCAGACGCGCCAGCCCTCGCCCGCTGCGGTCGAGCCGAAGAACGTGATGGTCTCGCGCGTCTCGTCGACCGTGATCACGGTGCGCAGCACGCCCTTGTCATTGGCGGTCCGCTCGAGCGTCAAGAGTCCGCCATGTGCGCCCGAAGCAACCTGCCGCGCCGTCGCACTGCCCGGATCGACCCACAGCGTCTCGGCGTGCTGCACCCCGGCCGATGCCGGATCGCGATGGCTGAGCACGAAACGCGCCATCCGGTAGGCCAGCGTCGCCTTGCCGATGCCTTGCGGCCCGCCGATCAGCCAGGCATGCGCAATCCGCCCGCCGCGATAGGCGCTGAGCAAGGCGTTCTCGGCCTCGCGATGCCCGAACAGGGCGGAGGTCTCGCGCGGTGCCGCGATCGCGATCTCCTGCCCGACCTTTTTCGCGCTCATGCCGGCGCAGCCGATGTGGAAACCGAGAACAAGTGACTGCGGAGCTCGGTCCAGATCCGCGCGGCCACGCTGTCCGGATCGGCCGTGGTGTCGATCACGACACAGCGCTGCGGATCCTCCGCCGCGATCTGGCGATAGGCTTCACGCAGCTTTTCATGATAGCGGAGATCCTCGCTCTCGAACCGGTCGGGCGCGCCCGCCCCGCGCCGGTGAGCGGCCCGTTTCAGCCCGACCTCTGCCGGAACATCGAGGATGAAGGTGAGATCCGGCTTCAGATCGCCGATCGTCACCCGCTGCATGGCCTTGAGCAGCGTCGGCGACACATTGCCGAGCTTGCCCTGATAGGCGCGGGTCGAATCCGCGAAGCGGTCGCACAGCACCCATGTGCCCTGCGCGAGCGCGGGCCCGATGACGTGCTTGACGTGATCGTCGCGGGCCGCGGCGAACAGCAGCGTTTCGGCGTCCGGGCCTAGCAGCTTGCCCATCCCCGACAGCACGAGATGGCGCATGATCTCGGCGCCAACCGAGCCGCCGGGCTCGCGGGTCACGATGTTGGGCAGCCGCGCGGCGTTCAGACGTTCGGCGAGCCGTTTGATCTGGGTCGATTTCCCCGACCCCTCCCCGCCCTCAAACGACACGAAACGCCCGCGACCGGGGCTGCGTTTGACCAACTCATCAACCATCTTCAGAGCTTCTCTGCGCCCGCACGGAACATGCCGATCACGAGCTCGCTCACGCCGTCGAACGCGCGCCGCACGGTCGATCCCGTGCCGATGGATTCGGCGGCGAAGATCGGCGACTCCACCGCGATATTGCCGTTGCGCCAGACCCGGACGACGCCGATCTTCTGGCCGGCCTCGATCGGTGCGCGCACCGGGCCGCTGTAGACGACGCGGGCGATCAGCTTGTCGTTGACGTTCTTCTGCACCATGACCTTGACCGGTTCGGGACTCCACAGCTTCACCGACCGGCTGTCGCCGCCAAAAACTCTTGCGTAACCGAGGGTCTGCTGGGCGGCAAACAGGGTGCGGGTCTCGAAATTGCGAAACCCCCACTCCAGCATCTTCTTGGCTTCGGTGGCGCGGTCATCCGGATCCTCGAGGCCGTTGACCACAACGATCAGGCGGGTCCCGTTCTGCACGGCCGAGCCGACCATGCCGTAGCCGCCTTCCTTGGTGTAGCCGGTCTTGAGGCCATCGGCGCCTTCCAGCGAGTTCAACAGTGGATTGCGATTCGGCTGGCGGATCTTGTTCCAGGTGAATTCCTTCTCGCCGAACAGTTTGTAGAACTCGGGATAGTCGAGGATGATATGACGAGCGAGCTTTGCGAGCTCCCGCACGGTCATCTTGTTGCCGGGGTCGGGCAAGCCGTTGGAGTTGGCGAAGGTCGATTGCGTTAGGCCCAGCTCGCGGGCCCGCTTGGTCATGAAATCGGCGGCAAAGATCTTCTCATTGCCCGCCATGCCTTCCGCGAGCGCGATGCACGAATCGTTGCCGCTCTGGATGATCGCCCCATGCAGGAGGTCGTCGATCGACACTTTGCTGTTGAGCGCGGCGAACATGGTCGAGCCGCCGGCCGGCGCGCCGCCCCTGCGCCAGGCATTTTCGCTGATCCGGTATTCATCCGTCAGCTTGACGTCGCCCTGCTTGACGGCGTGGAACACGACTTCCGCCGTCATCAGCTTCATCATGCTGGAGGGCGCGCGCAGCTCATCCGCGTTCTTCTCGAACAGGACGCTGCCGCTGTTCGCCTCGACCAGGATCGCGGTCGGGGCGTCGCCGTCGAATCCGCCCTCCTCCTTCTTGGCGCCCTGCACACTCTGGTTGGCGGCGTGGAGCACACCGGCCCAGCCCAGTGCGATCGCCACGCTGACGGCGGCAAGGCGGCGCCAAGGGCGCCCCTGCAATCGCGGGAACAGGAGGAGCGGGTGTTGCAGCAATGCCATCGGAAGGCCCTGAGTTGCGCGTTCTAACAGTTGGAAGTTACCCAAACAACCAAGCTTTTAGGACGCCGCGATTGCGGGGACGTGCACGCGACTCTATCGTTGCGAGCGGAACCGACGGCCAGACGAACGCTCAAACAAGGCGGAAAAGCGATGTCCTCCTCACGCATGGTAGCCGCGAACGGCATTGAGCTGTTCCTCAGGGAACAAGGAGAAGGTCCGCTCGTCGTGCTGTGCCACGGCTGGCCCGAACTGTCTTATTCCTGGCGGCACCAGATCGGCGCGATCGCGGACGCCGGCTTTCACGTCGTTGCGCCTGACATGCGCGGCTTCGGCCGCTCCAGCGCGCCGGCCGAGGCGGCTGCCTACTCCATCTTCGATACCGTCGGCGACATCGTGGCGCTGGTCGCGGCACTCGGCGAAACCCAGGCCGTCATTGTCGGACATGATTGGGGCGCACCGGTTGCCTGGCATGCCGCGCTGTTCCGCCCTGACATCTTCACGGGCGTCGCCGGCCTCAGCGTGCCGCCGCCGTTTCGCGGCCGCGGCCGGCCCCTCGATATGCTCCGCGAGGCCGGCATCACGAATTTTTATTGGCAATACTTTCAGACACAGGGCGTCGCGGAAGCCGAGTTCGAACGCGACGTGGCCTTGACCGTCCGGTCGGTCCTGGCCGGCCGCCGACGCGCCGATCCCGCGGCGGCGATGTTCGTTCAGGATGGCAAGGGGCTGCTGGACAATTTCAGCATCGACCAGCCGCTTCCAGGCTGGCTCGGGGAGGACGAACTGGCCGTCTTCGTTGAGGCCTACAAGGCCACCGGCTTTCGAGGCGGGCTCAACTGGTACCGCAATATCGATCGAAACTGGGAGCTGACCGCGCCATGGCAGGACGCGCAGATCCGCCAGCCGTCCCTGTTCATCGCGGGCTCCAGGGATCCCGTCATTACCGGCCTGATTGGCGCCAAGCGCGTCAATGAGCTGGAGCGCGTGCTGCCGAACTTGAAGCGGAAGCTGATCATCGACGGCGCCGGCCATTGGATCCAGCAGGAGCGGCCCGATGAGGTCAATGCGGCGCTGATCTCATTCATCCGGGATGCCGTGGCCGCGCGCTGACCGCGTCATCGATCAAGCCGCAAAAGCCGAGGCGATCATCCCTCCTAATACAGCCCCCTCGCGCTGAAAACCCCGTTCGACCCGCGCGAACCGGAGGGTGTCTCGGCCGCCTCGGAATCGGTCGGCGGGGCATAGCGCGGGTCATTCTCGTAGGAGACCGCGCGCGGATTGTCCGGCATCCGCACCGCCGGCCGCGTCCGCCGCGAGGCCGACATCTCCGAGGTCGACATGGAGGCCATGGCACCGGCGGTGTTGCCGAGATCATAGGGCCGGCCCTCCGGCATCGGAATCCCGCCGCGGATGGCTCCGCGGCTGGACGCGGCCACCTCGGGAACGAACGGCCGCGCGGAGGCCACCCGGACCAGCGACGGGGCCGGCGCCGGCGCGCCGGTGCGCAGCGTCGCCATCAGCTGGCGGTCATCGGAGCCCTCGAGCGGCGCCCGGCCGACATATTCGACCCGAACCCGGGCGACGCCGACGGACTTGAACTCGAGCAGCTCGGCGGCCTTGTTGGAGACGTCGATGAGGCGGTTGTTGGCATAGGGGCCGCGGTCATTGACCCGCACGATCAGGGACTTGCCGTTGGTAAGATTGGTGACCCGCGCGTAACAGGGCATCGGCAGGGTCGGATGGGCCGCGGTCAGCGCCGCCATGTCGAAAACCTCGCCATTGGCGGTCAGCCGGCCATGGAAATCATCGCCGTACCAGGATGCCAGCCCGTCCTGCCTGTAGTTCGTGTCCTCCTCGGGGACATAGACCTTGCCGGCGACCATATAGGGCTTGCCGATCCGATAGGTGCCGCCGCCCTTCGGAACGGGTTCACCGAACTCCACGACCCTGGGGCTGGAGGAGACCCCGTATTTCGGGTCGACCTGGCCAGCGAATTTGCCCGATGACGCGCAATTGGCCACAAACAGGCACGCGGCGACGGCCGCAACGCCGCGCGCGACCCGGACCACGGAATCTGGCTGCCGAATCCCCATTGAACCCAAACTAGCATTCCCCCGGCCCCGCCGCCTCTCTCGCGCGAGCACCGGCAGCCGGACACAGCCCACCCATGCGGCCGGCGCGGCACGATAACGCAAGGAGAACGCGGCGGAAATGGGGATGCCTGTTTCGTGGTTAACCAATACTTGTGAAGATGGGTCCAGGCGTTCCCGGATTGACACACCTGTTGCCGGAAAACATCTGTCGCGCCCGATCTCGGTTTTGGGGAAGAAATCATTTTGACTGTGTAGGGGTCCACGTCGTTTGGTTGCGTTGCGCGGGGGTGCAAAGGACCACTGAAATGATCGACGCGGTAACAGCACTGATGGGTTTGATGGGCGCCGGGATCTTCCTGGCTCATGTATTTGAGGGCGTTCGCTCCTGGCACTAGTCCTCTGAAAAGAGGGCTACGCCAACCATGTCTTAAGGTTCTTTTCCGAACATGTTGACCTAAGTCGGATAAGCACGGAGACAGTAAGATGCTCAATCAAGACCTCGTCTCGGACGGCTTTCTTGCCCTGACGGCGGCAGGAATCTTCCTGCTCTGGTCCAGCCTGATCGCCTACGCCTTCGCCTGAGACGGGCACCCGTCTGGTGGTCATCCAGACCGATGCTCGCATGACGTGCGCCTCCGGACGGTGATGTCGGCGGCAGGTCTCCTCCAAGGCTCGTCCCAGGCTCGACGCGAATCGCACCTCCTGGCCTTTTTTGTGGCTCCGAGCCATTATTCGCTTCCCAACCACGTTCTGGCAGGGCCGTCACCGCATGATGTCCAGCGGAAGCACGGGCGCCCGCACCGCGCTTGTGGTGTCGCTGGAGACGGACTTGCGCAGGCGGATTTCGATCCGGCGGCGCTGCTGCACATCTTCCGGAGATCCCCCAAGCGCGAGCGTTTCATCCGTGTTGACGAGCTGGGCGCCGGACAACGGGATGATCTTGTAGCGGTCGAGCAACGGGTTTTGGCGGAGCACGCTGACCACGGCGACCGCGCGCGCTAGCCCAAGTCCTGCATTGTCGGCCGGCGTCAGGCTCGCCACGCTGCTGTTGCTCTTCAGCACCGACGGCAGATCGCGGTCGAGATTGGACAGCTGGCGCATGCCGATCGGGCGCTCGTCGGTGTGGCCGACGACTTCGATCACGTCGACATCGTACTTTTGGATGTAGTCGAGGATCTCGAGCGGCGTCTTGTTCAGCAGCGTATCATGGAACGCCGTCGACAATTCCGCGCTCCTCGTCTTGAAGAAATAGCCGTCGGCCTCGCTCATGCGGATGATGGGCGGCCATTGGTGACCGCTGGTGCCCGATGCGATTGCCTGCCCGCGCGCGATCGCATCCAGGATCGCCTGCGTCGAGACCGGCGGCTGCCCGGGTTTTGCCATCGCCCGATTAATCGCAGCGACCGTGTCGGAATCGCGGATCGCCTTGTCGGCATTGATACTGTTGGCGCGGAGCTGGGTGACGGTGGCGATGCCCTCTTGAAGCTCTTTGACCGAGACGCCGCTCTGCTCGATCTCTTTCACGACGGTCCGGCTGTCGACCAGCTCGCGCCAATACTTGTCGATGGCCTTGATATCGCTGAGGCCCGACAGGTTTTGCAGCTTTTCGCCGAGCGCGGCATCCTGGCGCAATTCGGCCAGCACCTGGCGGGCCTGCGCATTATCGCGCTGCGCATGCTGCAGTTCCTGTTCGGCAACGACGCGCCTGCCCTCCTCCCGTTTCAAAAAGGTCGCCATGCCGATCAGCAGGCAGAACACCAGGAGGATCATGATCTCGGCCATGGTGAGGCCGAGCACCAGGCCCTGCCGGTATGACGATCGCTGCTGCAAGATGCGTCCATCCATGATTTGAACTCTCCCAACCGCCGTCGTTCGCCCCGCGAAAATTGTTCACCTCTCCCCGTTTGGGGAGAGGTCGAAATTCACGCGGCACGCGTGAATTTCGGGTGAGGGGGACTCTCCGCGAACTCAGTCCCTGGAGAGTCCCCCTCACCCCAACCCTGTCCCCGCAAGCGGGGAGAGCGAGCGCACCTCCGATGCTGCAGCATTCGCCGAACCTCATCATGCTCTATCGGTCCCGCCACATCGGGCGCACCAAAACCCTACCGTGCCCGCTCCGTAATACGCATGTCTTCCAGAAGCTGCGTGGCCATTGCGACTGCGCTCTGGGTCTGCTTCAGCGTCGTTTCGATCGTCCTCGCCTGCGCCTCGGTGCTCTTGCCGAACGCATTGACGGCCTGGGTCAGGTTCTGCAGCACCGGCGCGAGTTTGGTGTCGACGGCCTGCGCAGAATCCTGCAGCGATAACAGCCGCTGCACGAGCGCATCCATCGCCTTGACAATTCGCGCCGTGTTCCGCGTCAGCTGCTCGCCCTCCTGCACCAGCTGTTTTGACACTTCGAGCACGAGCACGGTTCGTTCGTTCAGCGCGACGAGCGTTGCTTCCGACCGCCGGGATGCCTCGTCAAAAGGCATTTCGGCACTCGCGGCAAAACCCTTGATCTCGGCAGCGAGCTGGTCGCGGGCCTTGCCGATGCTATCCTTGAGCTCCTCGAGCGCATCCCCGATCGATTGCTGGGTCATGCGGCGGAAATAGCCGAATTCCAGAATGGCGCTTTCGAGCTCCCGCCGCACCCGCCGCGACGCCTCGGCGAGTTCTAGCCGGGCGATCGCTTCGACCTCGACCGGATCGCGCCGCATCTGGTTGAAGAGAATGCGCAGGGTGATGCCTGCGATGGTCGAAGCAATGGCGATGCCAAAGTTCTGCACGATCTGCTCGGCCGAGCCCGCCGCCGAAAACTGATAGAGCGAAACCGCAAGGCTCGTCAGCGTGAACAGAAAACCCATGTAATAGAGATTGTCGCCGGCCTGGTCGTCGCGCAGCCGGAACAGCCGTGCGCCGAGCAGCACGCCGTAGGCAATCATGATCAGCACCGGAACCGCAGTGACGGCAAAGGCGCCGAAATCGTTCAGCTTGGAGATGATGATGTAGCCGCTGCCGAAAACCACCACGGCAAAGAACAACAGGCCATTGAGCAGGCCCGGCGGCAGCGCAAATCTCTCGTCGTTGGCGGTCACGCGACTTATGCTCCCTGGAGCCGCTTGGCCCCGCCAAACGTACCCCGGCTGTCCTCGATCCACGACTTCCAGAACTCGATGTGCCTTGGCCCGTCGACCAGCGGCTGCCCGTTGGTCTGCCGGGTCACGTAACGGATGATGACGGTCGCGCCATGCAAATCGGTCCGGTATTTCAGATAGGCTGATGACTGCTTGTAGCGCTGGAACGACAGATCGCCGGCGCGGGAATATTGGCTGTAGTCCCGGGTATGTTCAATCATGTCGGAAATGACGTAGAGCGTCTTGCGGGCACTTTGGCTGGCCGCGCTCGAAAACTGGTCGATCGCGATGTCCTGGATTGCGGCCATGATCGGCGAGCTGGTGGCCTTGGCGGCGGCGATGCTGTGCTTCACCGCCTCGACCGCCGGCTTGCGAAAATCCTCGATCCAGCGCAGCCGCGCGATGCGCGGATTGTCGGTCCATTCGCTTAAAGAGGCGCCGTCGCCTGGATTGCATTTCGAGAACAAGGAGCGGCTGCGTCCGCCCGCGATATCGAGCACCCTGATGTCGAGCCGGTAGAGCGGCGGCAGCGTCGTGATCAAATCGTCGAGCTCGCCCAGAACCTCGCGCCGCGTCGTCTCGGGAAGATCATCCGAGGTGTCGACCAGAACCACGGTGACGCCCTGCGGCCCATTCACCGGGCAAAGGCTTTGCGCGTCGAGCACGGGGCGCGCCGGCGTCGACAGATAGAAATAGGCGAGCGCCCCGCCGGACGTGATCGCAAGCAGCAGCAGCAGGATGCCGCCGAAACCCGCCCATCCGAGACCACCGTCCTTGCGCTGCCGCGGGCGCCGCCTAGCCACGTTTCTTCTCCGGCTTCTCCGGCAACAGCTCGTCGATTTCGCGATAGCTGCGCACCGCGCCATCGAAAGCTTCGTGGATGGCCTTGACCTGCTCCTTGAGCAGCTCCTGGGTCTCGGCGATCATCTTTTTCGGATTGTCACGCGCATCCGCATTCGGCGGCGCCGCCGCATAGGCGATGCGCTCCATGGTCAAAGCCTTGGCGAAGTAGTCGGGCGCCGGCGCCGTGCGGGCCTTCCGGTTGGCCTCGCGATAGATCTCGAGCAAAACGCGGCCGGCCTGCTCGATCTGATTCTGGTGCTGGGCGAAACGCTGCGCCAGGCGCTCCCTGCCTTGCAGCAGCGCATCATATTCGCTGCGGCGGACCGAGAGGTCGCGCGCCGCCTCGTTCATGGCTTCCGTCGCGTCCTCGCGGATATCGCGCAGGCGCTCGATCAGCTCGCTGCGCGCGTTGGCAAATTTTCGGGTCGCCTCGATCCAGCGCCGCTCCAGCCCGGCATAGCCGACATAGGGATCGGAAAACAGAAGGCCATCGGCCATCGCGATCAGGGAGAAGATCACGCCGATCGAGAAGAACACCCATGAGTTGATGTCGGTGAGTGCGTAGGGCGCCGTCATCAGCCGATGCAGCACCTCCTGACCCACATTGTCGGACAGGCTGACCGCCGGCGGAATCTCGCGCAGATGCGACAGGGTGAGATTGAGCACGACGGCGAAGGTGAGATAGGCCAGGAACGCGATGACGCCGACCAGCTTGAGAACATAGTTGCGGTGGTTGACCAGCCGCACCAGCACCATGCCGCACAGAAAACTGGCAATGATGTTGAGCGCGGCAAACGTCACCGCCTGGGCCGCGCCGCCGAGCAGGCCGCCGACATTCGCCTTGGCCAGAAAGCTGCCGTTGATCACGACCTCGATGACGAACAGGATGGCGAGCACGCCGATCTTCAGGATGATCTTTCCGGGGCTCGACAGGCGCGCCGGCCTGTCGATGCGATGGCGGGCGCGAAAGCGCTCACGCTCGGTCTCGGATTCGTTCAGCCTCCGCCGCAGCACGAACAGCTCGTCCCGGCCGACGGTGGCTTCCGCGCGAAAATCGCCGACCGCCTCGGGCGCGGCCTGCTGGATGGTCGCAAAGCGCTCCTCGAAACTCAGCGCCATGACGCGCTCGTCATAAGTATGGAGGTGGTCGAGATAGATGCCGTGGCTGTCCTGCTTGTGCTGCTCGATGCGCTCGACGATCTGCTGTTCGACCTCGTCGAGAGTTTTGGCGTCCGAGGCGGGACGATCCTGCGAGCCGCGCTCGGCGCCGCGTGCCGCAAGCTGCAGCTCCTCCGCGACGCGGTCGACGTTGAGGTCGAGAAAGACCGTGGTCGCCGGCCGGTAATGGTGCGTCGGCTGGTTCAGCAGCGCCCTGATACGCGCAATCGGCGACAAGCGGGTTCCAGGCGCACTCATGAGGATCTCGATATGGTCTCGGTCTGCGATCGAAGCCAGGGCAGCCGGCCCGCGGCCTCCTCGCTACAACCGGCACATGCCCGGAAACGGCTGTTTTACAAAGCGTTTTTTGCAGCTGTTCACGGAAACTTCAGCCTATGGCCCTGTCTCTATCGAGCCGTCGTCGAGGCTGCTCATGGAAGGGGCGCGGCCGGCTGTCCATGGCGAGAGAAAATCACAACATTCTGAAAAACGGAATAAAACTGTCTTTCGCGGCAAGCTGGGACGGAGGAAACGCCGTTGACACGGTTCACGAAATTCGATCTTGGCGCATGCGATGTGCGGTAACGGATCAGGTCAAAAGACACAGGTGCATTGACCCACCGGGCCCGGACTTGCGAATCACCGGCTCGGCTCGCAAGCTGTGTGCGCGGCCAAGCCCCGGGAGTGATCACCAGGGCTTGGCGTCATGTCTGTTAGCCGCCCCAGTTCGGGAAACGGTTGTCATACGGTGACGGCTGGTCGGAATACGGGGCCGGCTGGTAGACGCGCGGCGTCTCCTCCGGGGCGTAGGCATAGCCCGGCACGGTATCCACGATCACACCCTGGCTGGAATGGACCGCGGCGTGACGCCGGTGGTGATGCGTCGTTGCCGCGTTGGCAGCGACCGACAGCGAGAGCAGAAGGCCCAACGAAAGGCCCGAGGCCAAAATGGTGCGCATGATATTTTCTCCCTTCGATGCGACGCGGGTTCAGTTAAGAAGAAGATCAGGCCGTCCCAACGGGCCGCGCCTTCACGATCGCTCACATCGGCGGGATTGCGAATGTCGCGATCGGCGCGGCAGCGTGATCGACCGCCGCGATTCGTCCGCTCACGATGGACGTGGAGGTTTGGTCACCTCGTCCGATTCGTCGGCAGAGCAGCCGTCACATGCAGCCGCTCGCATCGCGATGATGGCAGTGGTCGTGACGGCACACTCCCGAGAAAACAGCTGCGTCTCGCGATAATTCCTCTCAGCGCCTTTTTGTCTTGATAAGTTAGGTGATTCGCTCGGCTCACCATGGCGCTGACAAAGCGTTGCGCGCTAAGCCGGTCGGCGTGGAGCAAATCAGGATTCGACGATCATTTCGAAAAACTCGGCGCGACGGCGCGCTTGCAACGCGCCGCCGCACCTGACCACCGTCACCGACAGGACCGGTTCCAATGGCTGAAGACACTACTGCCTCCGTTATTCCTCTCCATCAAGTCCCGCCGAAGAAGAAGGCCAGGACAAGTGCCCAGCGTGGCAAGCCTCGCCAGCCGCGCAAACCGCGCAAGCCAAAGGCCGCTGCCCCGCCCCCGGATGACGACGCGCCCGCGTCCGAAACGCTGATACCGACAGAGTTCTTGCCGACCGATCTGGTTGCTGCCGAACCCATCGTCGCGCCGCCTCAGCCGGCCATGGTGCAGGCGCTCGAACCGATCTCCAAGCCCTCCCGGCCCTCGCCGCGGCGCCAATTATTCGCGCCGGTCCTGCTGTCGATCGCGGCCCTCGCGCTCGCCGGCGTCGGCATCACCATGAATGGCTGGTTTGCGCGCTCGCTCGGATCGAGCGACGTGGCGGGTTGGCTGTTTCTGGCGGTCGGCGTTGCCGCTGACGTGGTCGCCCTGGTCATGCCGGCCTGTGCAGCCGGGCTCTGGCACGCGGGACATCGGGCCACGGCGCTGGTCGGCTGGGCGGTATGGGTGATGACCTTCGTGTTCGCGCTGACAGCAGGGATCGGGTTTGCGAGCACCAATATCAGCGACACCACGCTGGCGCGCGGCTCACGCACGACCCCGGCGGTGGCGGTCGCGCAGGCTGCCCTGGGCGATGCCATGGCCGCGCGCGACCGGGAGTGCAAGGGCGGCGTCGGAAAATTCTGCCGGGAGCGCGAGGCGGCGGTCGCCGAGCGGCGGCAGGCGGTTGATACGGCCATGCATACGGTCGAGCAGACCGCCGATCCTCAGACCGACGCGGCGATCCGCGTCGTCGCCTGGGTCAGCCGCGGCGTGCTGCAGCCGACCAGCAATGATTTTGCGATGCTGCGCCTGGTGCTGCTGGCGCTCTTGCCGCAGATCGGCGGCATTCTGCTGCTGGTCGGACGGCGCGCGTGACCGTTTTGGAGGCTTGCGGCGGGCGAGAGTTTCCCGTTCCGATTGAATCGAAACGAAACGAAAAAGGCCCCGGCAATCGCCTGACATCTTCAATACGAAAGCAATTCGCCAGTAAGGATCGATCAAATTCAGCCTGCGATGGCGTCCTCTTCTTAAGGCGGCAACGGTATGACCTTGCCATGGGGAGCAAGGGATGCCGCTGGAAAACATTGCGCAGGCCGAAGGGTTCGTCTTCGTCGCGCTGGTGACGCTGACGGTCGTTGCCATCCTCGACCTCATCCTGCCACGCAGCAAGGGATGACCCGCAGAACCGGTGCCGGGGCCGCGCCAGGTCGCCGGCACTGGACTGTGCGCGTGGCTGAAGCGATCGCAGTCGATCCCGATGGCGATGGGGTGCGCGGATCGGAGATTGCAAGAAGGAACCAGTTACGGACACTCGCCAAATCGCGCGAGCGACGAACGGAGCGTCCAGTCTTCTCTTCGCGTCATGACTGCCGACGCCGCAGCACTGGCGCCAACAAGCACAGAATCATCAGATGAACCGCTATTTGTCGGCCGAAAGTTGCCATCACAAAGACGATGCGGGCTGACATCGAAGCTGCGGAAGAAGCCCGTGGTCATTGTCGGATCACCCGATGACGAAAGATTGGTCGCTCGCGGCCATCATGAGCGCAGCATCGTTGGCGAGTTGCACCCCTGACGTTCCCATGACTCAGTATGTGCCTCCTTCCGCGCCATCTCCGGCGACGGCACTTGCGGGAGCCCGCCAGGCCGCCGAAGAAGAAGCGTTGGTCGGCTTGATCGAGCGTTCCGAGGTCAGAGAAGCCGATCCACCACTCGGACCTGGACGTTACGTTCTCTGTGTGCGTGGCGCCAACAAGGTTTCCGCGATCCGCAGGACTTATGCGGTTTTCTTCGACAATGACGACTACAAGGGCGCGCGCATGTCGGTCATCCTCGATGGCTGCGAAAAGCAGGCGTTCGCTCCGATGCCTCCGGCCGAACCTGCCTCCGGTCCGATGACTGCCCAGGCTTCGAGCCGCCTCAGGCCGAGACAAGGTCGTTAGACGAATCGCGTCGGCCGCCGCACATGCGGTTGGGATCAACTTGCGACCACGTTCGCCTTGCGTTCGATCATGCCCTGCTATAAGCGATTGAAATTGCTAGCGAGGAAGGGTGGCCGAGTGGTTTAAGGCACCGGTCTTGAAAACCGGCGTGCCCGCAAGGGTACCGTGGGTTCGAATCCCACCCCTTCCGCCAGTAGCAACCGGTTACAAAACAATTCATGATGCTTTCGCCGCACTCGCAGCCGTGCTGAACCGAGCAGAGTGCGAGCACAAAATGGTCTGCGCTTTCGCGGTCTGACAGCGGACCATCAGAGGACTGCATGAAGGGCCCTGAACTCAAGCAGCTGCGCATCGATCTCGGTGAAGCGATCGACAGAAGCCTCACCACGGCCGATATGGCAAGGCTCTGTGGCCTGCCGCCCGGCGAGGGTGTTGCAACCATCCTCAAATGGGAGGTTCGCGGGCCGAGCGGACCGGCGGGCGAGCTGCTGCGGATCCTGGCGATGGCCAGCGACCGTCATCCCATCCTCGAAAGCTTCAATGTCTTTTATCGGTTCGACATCGACGAGAAGGACCGGCCGGCGCGGATGGCCGAGTTTCGCAGGATGATGCAGAAGGAAGTGCTTCGCCGCCTGGAATGATCCGGTCGCCGCGACCGCAGGGTCCGGACGTGAATGCCTTAGCAGCGGTGTCGACGCATCATCGCGGTTGTTCTGATAACGGCGCCCGGCTCGGGATGTTGGGCCTGCATCAGCATCCGCCAAAAAGGCCGCCTGGACTCGAGGTCCCCGCTATTAAGGGTATCGTCGAAGAACAGAGCGTGGCGGAGCTACCAGCTTGCGAAGTCGCGCCGGTCGAGCCCTGGTTTGTGCCGTTGGCATTGGAAGCGGCGCTTCGGGACGCGGTCGAGGACGAGCCGCCGGCACTCGTCGAAGCCGGGGCGCCGCTTGCAGATCCCGAAGAAATCACCGACGTCGGAACACTCAACGGGTCGAAACCGCAATTGGGTGCGCCCAAGACGAACGACCCGGTCGATGTTGAACAAAACCTGATCCCGCCGGGATTGCCTCCGGTCGCGCCCGGCAGGTTGCCGCCCGGGTTGGAGGACGAAAACGGGTTGGATGCGATGGGCGGAGCAGCGGTAACGGCAGCGCCTGTCGCCGCGTTGACTTGTGCCGAACTGACCTGAGCTTGCGCCGCCTCGGCTCCGGCAAGAAGCAAAGCCGCCAGGACGAGAATGCGTTCCATGGAGCTCTTTCCTCTGCAAGACCCACGATGTCGTTCGCTCGTCGCCGAGAGGCGACCTGCCGGGCAAAGCGATCATGATCGATCGGGTTCGTCTGCTGACCGACAGGCGAGGCGCGTGTCACCCGGATCCGGCGTCGGCCGCCCTCTGTCTCATCGACCGACGCGCGAAAACGCTGCGGCTGCCTCACGCGACATTAGGGACGATGGCCACAATGCGCCGGCTATGCTGGTCGACGATGACCATCTTGTCCTGAACGAGCAGATACTGATCGCCCCAATAGCCGTTCATCACTTGCGCGATCTCGGGCGGAAGATCCTGCAACTCGGCCTGCCGCGGCACGGACACGCCGATCATCAACTCGAAGTCTGCTTGTGTCGTCCGTGGCGGGTTCGCCTGATGCGAAATGATATCGTGCAGTTGCTGATGCTGCTGGGGATTGAGTTCCAGCGGGCCTGAGCTCTGCTTGATGGCACGCGCCCGGCCACCGGAGGCGTCCTCCTGGCCCGCGGGATCATTCTTGCCCACCTGGCTCTCGCCCGCCCTTTGAGCGGGCGTTATGCCGGATCCCACCGTGCCCACACTGGTGTCCGAACTTTTTGCCGGATTGGCCCCGCCCGGCGGCGTACCGACGGGGTTTGGCGTCAAGAGCGGCCACACGGTCACCCCCACCAGCAGCAGGATCGCAACGACGCCGCCGGCCACGAAAAGCTTTCGCGTTCCCTGGTCGAAGCGTGGGTCGGGTGCGGGCACGGCGATGGCATCTCCTGTCTTGGTGCGCCAACGATCGTGCCGGGCCGGGGTTCCTATCCGCTCAGAACTTCACCGGAATAAAATGATTGAGCGCCACCAGGATCACGAGCAGCACGACGCCCAGTCCAAAACTCCAGCCAATCAGCTTTTTCTCGATCGGCAGCAGCGGCTCGACCTCGCGTGCGCGCGCCTCTTCCTTCAGATCCGAAACCGACATCGATACGTCCGCTCCTATTTGCGCCCACTTTTCCGGATCATGCGCTAGCTCGCCAGCGGCGGCGTGATGCCGCCAAAAAACAGCCAGGAGATCAACAGGCCGACCCAGATCACGAAGCCGAACAGGCTGACCACATAGACGGCGGCGAGCTTGCCAAATCCGTCCTGCCAGAGCTTTCGGAAATCCGACAGCACGCCGATCGAGAAGAAGGTCAGGATGAAGAAGATCACCCGGAACACGTTGGCCTCGCCGGCTGCCGAGGGCAACGCCTTGGCGATGCCGGGCGTGGTGCCGGTGGCGAGAAACAGCGAGATGGCGAATACCAGCACGAAGCCGAGGATGAATTTCGGGAACCGCTCCCAGATTTCGGATGGTTTCGCGGTGTCGGCGCGGCGGTCGATGTGGTTGGTCCAGATGTAGCCGAGGATGAAGGCCCAGATGCCGATGAAGATGTCGATGAACACTTTTATGGTGGCGGTCGTCGCCAGGATCCAGCCCGGCTGATATTTGATGCCTTCGGCCGCGGCCTTCGCCATGATCAGCGATTCCGTGATGCCGCCGCCGGCGACCGCCGCGCCGTCGGTCTTCACGGCAAGACCGATCCAGGCGCCGGCGACCAGCGGCTCCTGCCACAGAAAGGTCTGCGCGAGAAACGGCAAAATGAGGATTTCGACCACGGCGAACACCACGACCAGCGACGACACCAGAACCGGCACCGCCGGCCGCGCGCGGATCGCGCCGCCGGTTGCGATCGCCGCCGCGACCCCGCAGATCGAGATGCCCGAGGCGAGCGGCACCGACCACTCGCGGCTGAAGCCGAACCATTTGCGGGCGACGAAATAGACCACCGACCAGTAGATCAGATAGGCTTCGACGATCGCGGCTGCGCCGCGCAGCAGGATCGCGGAGGCGAGATTGAGCCGGCCCGCGGCCGTTACCGCCACCGTGGCGCCGAGGATGACGATCGCGATCTTGATGTAGAGTTCTGGGCGGATCGCCTCCTTCAGCCACTCCGCAAGGCGCGGAAAGAAGTTCGCGATGACGAGCCCAGACGCCAGCGCGACGATGAAGCCGCCCTCGTTGGTCAGTTTCAGCGCCCAGGCGATGCCGAACTTCTGATATTCGGCCGGCGTGACCGCGGCGATATGGGCGTAGCTGCCGATGATCCAGCTCGCATAGGCAATTGCGAAGACCGCAGTGAAGGCAGCAGCGAACTTTTTGACGTCGGCGCCGAGCGCGACGACGCCGGCGCTCAGCACGACCAGCAGCGATACATAGGTGGCCAGCAGCGCACCGAGGCCGCCGATCGCGCCATAGACCTTGGCGATCGGCGCGAGCGCGGCCGTGATGTCGGTATAGACCGAGGTGGTCACCGCCCAGCCGAGGAGGTCGGTGCCGCTGAGGCTGAACAGCGCCAAGGCAAAGACCGCAACGCCGATGATGACGGCGAGCCAGTCCTCATTCAATCTTTCCTTCGATACGGCCTCACCGGCCGATGCCAATGCGATATCTGCCATCTGATGTCCCCAGCGTGCGGCGCCTCGAGGCGACGAACTTCGAGACGCCATGAAACCACGACGGACAAAACAGGCAATCTCACAGAATTCTTTTCTTTGCGCGGACGAGAGAACGAACCTGCTGACGCCCCGAAGAGACCGATGAAAGTTTCTCTCGAGGCAGCCAAGGCGCTGACGCCGGTCCGCCTTTGTGGCAGAACAGGACGCCCGTTCACGCCATGCGAGCCCCTTATGCCTGCGCCCAAACCGCCCGCGTTCGAAACCCTGAGCCTGCATGCGGGCCAGCATCCCGATCCCTCAACCGGTGCCCGCGCGGTGCCGATCTATCAGACGACCTCCTACGTCTTCCAGGATTCCGACCACGCCGCGGCGCTGTTCAACCTGGAGCGTGCCGGGCACATCTATACGCGCATTTCCAACCCGACCACTTCAGTGCTCGAAGAACGGCTGGCGGCGCTGGAGGGCGGCGTCGGCGCGATCGCGACCGCAAGCGGCATGGCCGCGATGCATCTTGCGATCGCAACGCTGCTTGGTGCCGGCGATCATATCGTCGCCTCCGCCTCGCTCTATGGCGGCACCATCAACCTGCTGGCGCACACTCTGCCCCGCTTCGGCGTCACCACGAGTTTCGTCAAGCCACGCGAGCTCGATGCGTTTCGCGCAGCGATCACGCCGAGGACGAAGCTTGTGATTGCCGAGACCATCGGCAATCCCGGGCTCGAAGTGCTCGACGTCCCCGAAGTCGCTCGCATCGCGCATGGCGCCGGCGTGCCGCTCCTGATCGACAACACCTTTGCAACGCCCTATCTGAGCCAGCCGATCGCGCTCGGCGCCGATATCGTCATGCACTCGGCGACCAAATGGCTCGGCGGCCATGGCATTGCGATCGGCGGCGCCATCATCGACGGCGGCCGCTTCGACTGGCGCGCGTCGGGCAAATTCCCGGTCCTGACCGAGCCCTATGCCGGCTATCACGGCATCGTCTTCGACGAGCAGTTCGGACCCGCGGCCTTCATCATGCGCGCCCGCACCGAGGGCCTGCGCGATTTCGGCGCCTGCCTGTCGCCGACCAATGCCTTCCAGCTCTTGCAGGGCATCGAGACGCTTCCCGTGCGCATGGAGCGCCACATGCAAAATACGTATGCGGTGCTCGACTTCCTGAAAGGCAACAAGGCGGTCGCGTGGGTGCTGCATCCCGCGCTGGAGGATCATCACGATCATCAGCTTGCCAAAAAGCTGCTGCCGCGCGGCGCCGGATCGATCGTCTCCTTCGGCATCAAGGGTGGACGTGCTGCGGGGCGCAAGTTCATCGAGGCGCTCAAGCTGATCAGCCACCTGGCCAATGTCGGCGACGCCAAGACGCTGGTGATCCATCCCGCGAGCACCACGCACCAGCAGATGGACGCGGCCCAGCTCGAGGCCGCCGGCATCGGCGAAGAGCTGGTGCGGCTGTCGGTCGGCATCGAGTCCGCACAGGACATCACGGACGATCTCGGACAGGCGCTGCGCGCCTCGCAAAAGGGCTGATCCATGAAGCTCACGATCAACGCGCACGAGGCGTTCGTTGCGACCGGCGGCCGCGATTTCGATCCAGCGCTGCCCGCCGTCGTGCTGCTGCACGGCGCCGGCTTCGATCGCACCACCTGGGCCCTGCACAGCCGCTGGTTCGCCCATCATGGTTTTGCGGTGCTGGCGCCGGACCTTCCCGGCCACGGCTGGTCGCCAGGCCCGGCTTTGCGCAGCATCGGCGAAATGGCGGACTGGACCATCGCCCTGCTCGACGCCGCGGGCGTGCCAAGGGCGCATCTGATCGGCCATTCCATGGGTTCGCTGATCGCGCTCGATGCGGCCGCACGCTATCCCGACCGCCTCACGGCGCTGAGCCTGATCGGAACCGCCGCGACCATGACCGTCGGCCCCGATCTGTTGAAAGCCGCCGAAGCGGATGGAGAGGCCGCGATCGACATGGTCTCGATCTGGGGGCTCGGCTTTCGCGCCGAGCTGGGCGGATGCCTCGCGCCCGGCCTGTGGATGCATGGCGGCGCGCAAAGGACGCTGCAGCGCTGCGCGCCCGGAGTGCTTTTTTCAGACCTCTCGGCCTGCAACGCCTACGCCGATGCGCTGTCCGCCGCCGCCAGCGTTAATGTTCCGACTACGCTCGTTCTCGGCGAAAGGGACATGATGACACCGGCGAAAGCCGGCAACGCGCTAGCGTCAGCGATCCCGCATGCCCGTACCGTCGTGCTGCCGGGCGCCGGTCACATGCTGATGACCGAGCGCCCCGACGAACTGCTGGCAGCGCTCACCGCCAAGGCCTGAACGCCGCTGACGGCTACCAGCCCCAAGCGAAGCTGCGGCGCCAGTAAGGTCGGTGGTACCAGCCGTAATGGCGGCGCCAAGCGGGTCGCACGACGGTGACGGCCGGTACGGCGGCGTAGCTGTAGGTATAGGCCGGGTAGCCGTAACCGTACCCATAGGCCGGATAGCCGGTGTCGTAATAATAGGGATCGTAGCCACCCCAATAAGGGGCCGTGACGGCAGCACCGATCGCTGCACCTGCGAGGGCCGCACCGAGGCCCCAACCCCATCCGCCGCCATGCCAGCCGCGGCCCCATCCGCCGCCGTGCCAACCGCCGCCCCATCCGCCGAACCGCGCCTGCACCACGTCGGTCGACGTCGCCTGGGGCTTGGCCGCCGCGGACATTGGAGTAAGGGGTGCGGCGTTTGCGGGTGCACCGAGCGCGACCGCACCGGCCATTAGAAGCGCTGCAACAACTTTACTTTGATCCATGAGCTTACTCTCCATTAGTAAACACCAGAACATCACTTCCAACCTGGAGAGCTGTCATTCGTTGCATTCTTCCGCGCTCGGCTATCGCAGCCGCGCACGCCCGCCACCGGCATCGGCCCTCACGAGCGCCTGCGCCGCGCGCTCGGCTTCGCGGACCGTACGGAAGACGCGGCCTTCGAGACTGTCGAATGCGCGTTCGGACGAAAAGAAGCTGAAGCCGCGCTTGTCGCGGGTGACGATCCCCGCGGCGCGATCCTGGATTTCGATGATATAGGCGTTGGACATGACTGTTCGTTCGCCGCAAACGCGGCGCTCCCATCTGATCTCGATGCAGGGCTTGATTGAATTGGCGATGCGCTCGATCAGCAACAGGGGCCGGTGGCCGCGGAGAAACAGCGATATACGGCGTGCCTGTGCACATCTGCCGCAACCTGCCTGTTCGTTCTCATCCGCGGGGTCCCTCCGACGCGTGCCCGGCTCAACTATCGAATGCCGGTTTCGTTCCGTCAATGAAATGGCCGTGCAAAGTTGTCGCGGGGAACAGGCGGTTCGTTTTGCGTTGCAATGGCGATGAAAAACGAAGTGATTGCGGGATGCCGCCGCCGATCCTGCATTGGGGCCTAGCCAAGGAATCTGCGACGTCGTATCGCAAGTGCAACAGACGTGCACCGCTGCTTCGCAGGATTTTTCGATGAAGCCTCTTCCAGTCTCAGGCTCCGCGTGCCAAGGCGGCGCCGCATGGCCGCGCGTCACGCCAGAGGCCCTGCGTCATGCCTGGCGGAGCGGCGCGGAGGTCGCGCTGCTCGATGTCCGTGAGGAAGGTGCGTTTGCGCAGGCCCATCCTTTCTTCGCGGTGTCGCTGCCGCTCTCGCAGATCGAGCTGCGTAGCCTCGACCTCGTCCCGCGCCTGACGGCGCCTGTTGTCGTCTACGACGATGGCGAAGGTCTTGCGACACGCGCGGCGGCCCGCATGACCGCGCTCGGCTACTCCGACGTCGCGATCCTCGACGGCGGGCTGGCCGCCTATGCCCGCGTCGGCGAAGTGTTTCGCGACGTCAACGTCCCGAGCAAGGCGTTCGGCGAACTGGTCGAGGCGATCCGCCACACGCCTTCGGTCTCCGCCAGCGAAGCCAAGTCGCTGATCGAGAACGAACGCGACCTCGTGGTGCTCGACGCGCGGCGTTTCGAGGAATATCGCACGATGAGCATTCCGCGCGGCGTCAGCGTGCCGGGCGGCGAGCTTGCCCTGCGCGCCCGCGACATCGCGCCGTCAGCGGCGACCACCATCATCGTCAACTGCGCCGGCCGGACGCGCAGCATCATCGGCGCGCAGTCACTGATCAACGCCGGCTTGCCCAACCGGATTTTTGCGCTGCGCAATGGCACGATCGGCTGGACGCTCGCGGGCTTTGCGGTCGAGCGCGGCCGCACGGACCGCTTTCTGCGCAAGGACATCGTCGATCCTTCAGTGCTGGCCGACGCAGAGGCCTGGGCCACGCGCACCGGCGTCGCCCTGCTCGACCGTGAAACCTATCATCGCTTTTGCTGGGAGGTGGATCAGCGCACGCTGTACCGGCTCGATGTCCGCACGCCGGAGGAGTACGAGGCCGGACACGGCGATGGATTCGTCTCCGCCCCCGGCGGCCAGCTGGTGCAGGCGACGGACGAATGGGTCGCGGTGCGCGGCGCGCGCCTCGTGCTGTTCGACGATGACGGCGTGCGGGCGCGGATGGCCGCGTCCTGGCTGAAGCAGATGGGCTGGGATGCCGCCGTGGTCGGACCTGACGTGGTCGACCCCGTCGAAACAGGCCATCGCGCCTCGCGGCGCCCGGACCTTCCCGACCCCGGCACGGCGGTCCTCGACGCTGCCACTCTCGCGGCCGACCGCGAGGCTTGGACCGTCGTCGACCTCGGGCGCAGCCCGGCCTATCTCGCCGGCCACATCCCGGGCGCCCACTTTGTGCTGGCCTCACGTTTCGCGGGCGACCTGGCACGGCTGCCAGGAGAGGGCCCGATCGTGCTGACGAGCCGGGATGGTGCCGAGGCGCTGTTCGCCCTCGGCGACGCCAAGGCGGCGACGCGCCGCGAGGTCCGCGTCCTCGAGGGCGGAACGCGCGCCTGGGCCGCGGCCGGCCTTGCACTGGAGGTCGATGGTCATTCGCTGATCTCCGGGGCCGACGATGTCTACAAGCGCCCCTACGAGGGGACGGACAATGCGGCGGCCGCGATGCAGGCCTATATCGACTGGGAGCTGCATCTGGTGGCGCAGCTCGCCAATGACTCCATTTGCAATTTTCACGTGGTCTAGGCGCCGGTCCGATCTCGATCCCGCGGTGATTGACGCGGGCATCGCGCCTAAGCTGGGGACAAGGCGGCTGTGATCCGAATGGCCCATTGCGCGCCAGCGCAAGTTGCAGAAGATATTACCTTTCAGAACACGTGTGGGTGCGGGGGCACGACATGCGTCATCAGGACCTTGGATTCGACTATGCCCGCTACAAACGCCTGCTGGCGGAAGCGGTCGACGAGCCGAAACGGCTGGCTTTGATTGAGTTGCTGATCGAGGAGCGCGCGATGGACCGCCTGGCGGCCCAGCGTGCCGCCGAGCGCGAGGCGTTGACCGCGATGACGGTGGCCAGGGTCGTGGCCGGCTCGCGGCGCTGAACGCATCCTTTGACCTGCGGCCGAGAAAAAAACGGCGGCCGCCGAGATGGGGCCGCCGCTTCGATCCAATTCAGGGATAGCTGCCGTTAGGGCTTACGCATGCACAGCCCGATGGCTGGCGTCGATGGGCACTTGGCGCCGTCAGCCGCCCCGCCGCTCGGGCAGAACACCGACACCAGCGTCTCATTCGTCTCGCAGCTCAACGCATCGTAGGATTGAACGAGGCGAATATTGGAGCCGCCGCCGTCGCCCCTGTCGCCCTTTTCGCCGCGGTCGCCCTGCTCGCCCCTGTCGCCCTTATCTCCCTTGTCACCCTTATCGCCCTTATCTCCCCTGTCCCCCTTGTCGCCTTTCGCGCCGGCCACCCCCTGCGGTCCTGCTGGCCCGGGGGGCCCGGCGGCGCCTTGTGCGCCCGCCGGGCCCGGGGGTCCCTGCTCACCTTTCGGACCGGGATCGCGGCTGCACGCCGCCAGTACGATCGAAATCCCCAGAACGAGTACTGGAAAGAGTCTCATGGCCTCCCCTCTCAACCAAGTTTCTACGCAGACACGACGCTAAACCAGCGAGCGCCGGTCCGTCACCTGCTATCGGTGCAGCGAAAGCGCATGCACGCTCACGGCAGCGGCTGCTCCATTCCCTGGGGATCGACAGGTCGCAAACATCTTCCTGCCCGCGGACGGGATTTGCTGCACGCATGACGTGTCCTTCCTGCGTAACGATAGCCAGACGCAAACCATGGTCTCTCACCGCCTGAAGGTCATCATCGACCGAAAGCGCGCGCTATCGCGACGCCTACAATAATACCTCCACGCTACTCGCGCGTTACAAGTGCTCGTCAATCTCTTGGGCCTAAAGCTTATGAGCCGCTGGGGGCGGAGCAACGGAGTGATTACCCATGACTACGATTTCACTCGTTTCGGCCTACCGGACGGTCACCACCCGCGACCGATCGCTCACGGCGATCGCGCTGTTTTGCTGTTGCGGCTTGATCGTTTCGTTCGGCTTGCTGACCTACGGGGTCAATCTCGCACCTGACTGGGTCTGACGAGGCATTGGATTGTGCGAATTTATCCAAGGCCGGTCCGCTCAGCCTTTGAGCGGCCGGCTTTTCGTCCGGTCATGACAGGCTGAAGGTCGATGCCACACCGACATTCTTCAATCAACGGAATGCGGGTGAAGGGCGCAATCTGCTTCGAGGAGCTTGAGGCAAGGCTTGCACGGCTCAGGGAGCGCTGAGCGGGCGAGCCGGCGCGCAAACGATTGAACCAGCCTGACGTGCCGAAGCAGCGCGAAGCACCGGCAGCGCTCATCCGCTGCGCAGGAAGCAGCCGGCCGAGCGCCGCGACTGCCGCCCTAAGGTTGCATGAGGG
Source organism: Bradyrhizobium sp. (assembly GCF_019244115.1). GTDB lineage: Bacteria > Pseudomonadota > Alphaproteobacteria > Rhizobiales > Xanthobacteraceae > Bradyrhizobium. The sequence goes on along the minus strand of NZ_JAFATE010000039.1, from coordinate 529 downwards.
CTTCGCGACAAGGCCCTGACCCGGCCATCACCATGGCGGGAATCGGCCAGCCTTTTTTCAACATTGTGTGGCGATCTAGAGAGCCGCGCCGCTGCGGCAGGATAGCCGGGTGCCGCGCCTTCCCACCTACCCCAGGGCACGTGTGCCCGGCTATTCGTGGGCCGCAACAACCAGCCGACATTGCGCATCACAGCGGCGGATAGACAGGGTCGGACGACCGAAAGCCGCAGCCAAACGCCTGTCGCCGCCAAACAGTGACCGTGCAGCAAGCCGCTCGCGGCGAAATCGCGGCCGTGAGCCGAGGTCCTAGTCCAGCCCGCGCTCGTGGCTGAGGCGCACCATCTCCTCGATAAAAATCTCCTTCTGCTTGTCGTCGAGGCTTGCAAACAGCGGCTCGGCCGCGTCGGCGACATTGCGCTGGTCGGCGGCGCGATCGATCAAGAATTGCGCCTCGTTGCGCATCTGCTCGATGATGTCGTCGGGCGGATCGCGCTTGGCGCGGGCGAGGCGCAGATTGAGGCGCTCGGCG
>NZ_JAFATE010000693.1 GCF_019244115.1 Bradyrhizobium sp. | reverse complement strand
GATAGGCGTCCTCGAGCGTTGTGGGCACGCCGAGCTCCGTCACGACCTCCGCAAGCACGGTGTTGGACAGCACCTCGCTGTCGGCGATGACGCCATCAAAATCGAAGATGATGGCGCGCGTCATCGGTCAGCCCACTGGGCATTCTCGCGCGCAGCAGCGGTCAGCAGCATCCGCAAACCCATTCGATTCCCCAAGACTGCGGCGCAACGCGCCGGCGGCGCCCTCTTAAGCCCATTCGCCTAGGATTGAAAAGCCGGTCTTGCGCTTTTCCGGCGACCTGGGCCTCTCGCGCGAACGCGTCACGCCACCGTTGCGGGCACCGCGGCGGCACGCCGCTTGCCGATGCGGCCCGCAGTGGACGATTGCCGGGCGCGCAGAACTGCGACCGGAAGATCGGCGAAGAGTTGCGCGACCGGCAGCTCGGCTGCGGGAAGTTTCCGCTCCGGCACGAGCTGGTCGGAGGTAACCTGGAAGCCGTTGACGACCAGCGTCGCATCCCATTCGGCGCCGCGGGGCCAGTGCACACCGTTGCCGGTGAGCGACGCCATGTGCCGTCCCACTGCGACGATAACGGCATCGCGATCGTACCGCCGCGCAAACGCCACCACGTGATCACGATGCGTCCCGCGGACTTCGATCGGCAGATAGGTGCCCTGCTGGAACACGGGTGCGAGCCGCGTGCGCAACCCCAGGAGCTTGCGCATCAGCGCGAGCTTGATGCGGCCGTGCTCCCATTGTTCGGCCAGCCCCCGCCAGTCGGGCGCATCGAGCGCCGCTAGCGCGGCAACGCGCGTATCGAAATCGACCGGCCGGCGATTGTCGGGATCGACCAGCGACAGGTCCCAGAACTCGGCGCCCTGATAAATGTCGGGGACGCCGGGCACCATGGCCTTCAGCGCCAGTTGCGACAGCGAGTTGAGCGCGCCGAGCAAGGCGACGCGGCGGATGAACACCTCGAACGCCGCGATGAATTCGGGCGACCGGGCGCGGTCGAGAATGGCGCCGACGAACTCGGTCAAGGCCGCCTCGTAGGCCTCGTCCGGATTGAGCCAGGACGTTTCGACCTTGCCCTCGCGGGCGGCCTTGATGGCATAGGCCTGCATTCGCTCGCTGAAGACGTCGTCGGTGCCCGCGAGCGGCCAGGCGCCGGCCAGCGCCTGATAGATCAGGTATTCATGCCCGGCCGAGGGCGCGCGCTCGGTGCGCGAGCGGTCGATGTGACGCTCATTGAGCGCGTGCCATGCCGTCACCGCGTTGCGCCAGTCCTCCGGCATCTCGGAGAGCGCCATGATCCGCGCACGCGCGTCCTCGCCGCGTTTGGTGTCGTGAGTCGCGGTCGCCGTCATGCCAAGCGGAAAGCTTTTGACGCGCCCGGCCATGCGCTGATGAAACTCGGCGACCGGCAGGCCTGCGGCTGCCGGGTCGCCGCCCACCTCGTTCATCGCGAGCAGCCGTGCATATCGGTAGAAGGCGGTATCCTCCAGCGACTTCGCCATCATCGGCCCCGTGAACTGCTGCACCTTGAAGGCGAAGCGGCGGACCCGCGGCGCGCTGTAGCCGGTGCGACCGCGCCCGATCAGATCGAGCGTCAGCGCGTCCTGAAGGAAATCGAGAATAGAGACATCGGAGCCGAACCAGTGCGTGCGCGCGGCCCTGATGGTCTCCCTGATCGTTGCACGATCGGCCGCGGACGGCCCGGCCGAGGTCACATAGGTGCGGTAGACGGGAAAATACAGGACGAACAATTCGAGCGCAGCGCGCAGGCGGTCGATCGTGTAGTCGCGGGTCGACCAGTGGCCCGCGGCGATGCGCCCGAGCAGACGGGTGAGCACGGTGAATTCGCTCGACAGCAGATTGTCCAGCACGCGCCGCTTGGCCCGCATCAGAATCTCGTCAAAGCCGCGGCTATTACCGGTCATGGCGATGCGCGTGTCGTCGAGGACGGAGAGGCCGCGATCGTCGACCAGGACGCGGGTGATGACGTTCAGCCATTCATAGCCGGTGGTACCCGCCACGCCTGGGAATTTTGGCATGGCCTCGCGATCGGACAGGATCTTTTCGACCACGACATAGAACGGGCGCGCCTGCGGACCGCGCTTGTCGCGGGTCAGGCGCTGCAGCCTCCGGCAATATTGCGCCGGATCCTGCAGACCGTCGATGTGGTCGATGCGCAGGCCATGCAGGCGCCGTTCCGCGATCAGCTGCCCGACCAGGCGGTGGGTGGCATCGAAGGTGCGCTGATCCTCGACGCGGATGCCGGCGAGATCATTGACGTCGAAGAAGCGCCGGTAGTTGATCTCGCTGCCGGCGACCCGCCAGAACGCAATGCGATAGTGCTGACGCTCCAAGAGACGATGCAGCGCCAGCACCCTGGCGCGGTCGTCAGGCCGCGGCTGATAGGCGCTGAGACCGCGCGCGATGATTTCGGCGCCCCCTGAAACCGCCGCGATCGCCGCCTTGAACGCAGGCGCCTCGTCACGCGACGGCTCGCGCGGATCGGGATAGCGATCGGCGAGTTCGAGCAACTCCCGTCCGGGCGGATCGCTCGACGCGCCCGCAGCCGCCACGACCGTCCTGAGGATCTCGGAATAGCGATGTGGCCGGATCGGCAGGCGGTGGTCATAATACCATGCCGAAAAGCTGCCCTCCGCGGGATCGTATTTCAGCACGATCTCGCCCTGCTCCAGCGCGTCGCCATAGGGCCGGCCGAGGATCGGCAGCAGCACCCCGCCCTCGTGGCGGTATGGCAGGGTCTCCCAGTCGATGTCGAAGGACGCCGCATAGGGCGAGCGCTGCCCCCATTCGAGCACGTCGAGCCACCAGCCATTGTCGGCGCCCCCGACGCCCATGTGGTTGGGAACGAAATCGAGGATCAGGCCGAGGTCGGACGCAGCGAGCGCGTCGCTCAGGCGGGTGAATGCATCCTCGCCGCCGAACTCCGGATTGAGGCAGCCGTGATCGACGATGTCGTAGCCATGGGTCGAACCCGGCCGCGCCTTCAGGAACGGCGACGCGTAGAGATGGGTGATGCCGAGCTGTTTCAGATAGGGAACGTATTTCGCCGCGGCGTCAAAGCCGAATGCGGAGGTGAACTGGATTCGATAGGTGGCGAGTGGACTGTCCGCGGGCATCACGCCTCCCCAAGCATCCAGTGCACCTGCCAGGGCCCAAGCCGCTCCGCGGGCGCGCCGCCCCAGATCGGAACGCCCTGCATCCCATCACGCGGCCGCGCCGCAGGATCGGCGGAGAGATTGGCGAGCAGGCCAAGCGTGCGGTCACCAAGACGCCATCGGACCTGAAGCACCGCGCCGCTCCATGATGCAGCGGCCTCCATTCCGGAGATGTCTCCAAGGCGCGGCACCACGTGCGTGCGCCGCGCAGCGATGAGGTCGCGCACCAGCGCGAGCCGCTCGCGATGGTGGGCCGCATCACGCGCGGTCCAGTCGAGCACTGCGGAACGGAACGTCGCCTCGCCGAGCGGATCGGGCAATGCGTCGGCTCCCGCCTTCGCGGCGACCGCCGCGTGGTGCGCCTCGAACTCGCTGCGGCGGCCGCGCCGGATCGCCTCGCCGAGTTCGCCGGAAAAGTCGCAGAAGAACGGGAACGGCTGCCGCGCGCCCCATTCTTCGCCCATGAACAGCAGCGGCGGCATCGGCGCCAGCAGCAGGACGGTGAGCGCCGCGGCAACGGCCTCATCCGGCGCCAGCGTCACCAGGCGATCACCGAAGGGACGATTTCCGATCTGGTCATGGTTCTGCAGGAAGTTGACAAAGGCGGTCGGCGGGAGGTGTTTTGTGGAGCCGCCGCGCGCCGCGCCACCACGATGAGAAGATGACTCGCCCTGATAGGCAAATCCCGCGGCCATCACGCGCGCCAACAGGCCGCGCAGATCAGTCGTGTAATCGCCGTAATAGCCGATGCTCTCGCCCGTGAGCAGCACATGCCAGACGTGGTGATAGTCGTCGTTCCACTGCGCCCGGTACTGGCCCCGCGGCGGATCGGTCAGCGGATCGAGCACGGCGATGTTGTTATCGTCGTTCTCCAGCACGAGATGGATCGCCCGTCCGCTCGCGGTGGCGAGCTCGCCGACTGCCGCGCTCAGCTCGCGCAACATCTGCAGGCCGCCGGGCTCGACCAGCGCATGGACGGCATCGAGCCGCAGTCCGTCGAAACGATAGTGATCCAGCCAATGCAGGGCGTTTTCGATCGCAAAGGCGCGCACCTGCGGCACCGTGTAGTCGATCGCATCGCCCCAGGGCGTCCGATGCGCACTGGTGAAGAACGGCTTTGCGTAGCGGCCGAGATAGTTTCCCTCGGGGCCGAAATGATTGTAGACGACGTCGAGGAACACCATCAGGCCGCGCGCATGAGCGGCATCGATCAGCGCACGTAAATCGTCAGGCCGGCCATACGCGCTGTCCGGCGCGTACCACAGCACGCCGTCATAGCCCCAGTTCCATCGCCCGGGGAAATCGGCGAGCGGCATCAGCTCGATCGCGGTGATCCCGCCAGCTGCGATATCGTCGAGGCGGTCAATGACATCGAGAAAGCGGCCGCCCGCGGTGAATGTGCCGACATGCAGTTCGAGGATGACCGCGTCCGCCCAGGGCCGACCGCGCCAGTCGGCGGTGCGCCACCGGTAGGCATGATCGATCACTTCACAAGGACACGTGACGTCCTCGGGCTGGAACGCGGAGGCCGGGTCCGGCACATCGAGCTCACCATCGATGCGAAAGCGGTAGCGCGTCCCCGGACCGGCTGATGGCACCGACAGCGTGAACCAGCGCTCCTCCCGCCGCTGCATCGGCTGCGGTCGATCGATCACCAGATCGACCCGCTCGGCGGATGGCGCCCACAGGCGGAATGTAACACCGCCTCTCGCTTCGAGACGGGGCCCGAACTGGCTGATCATGTTCGTGAGGTCCTTGCAAACAATTTGATTGACCGCTTAAAGACCTCATGCTCGATCGCCCTCGCGCGAGAAGAATGAGGCCGCCGCACCCGGCCATCATGTTGGCAACGTCCCTGGGAACCCGGGGTTCCACTGAGAGCCATCCGCGCCGCGCGTGCGGACAGTTCGGCCCGACGCGATGTCATGCGCACGAGATCGGAGGTGATCGCGCAGCGAGCGCGCGGTTAGGTTCCTATTCCGCCGCGAGCTTCTGATCGGTCATGCCGAGCGGGCTCTGCGTCGTCAGCGCGGCGCTCGGATATCTGGCGGACTACGCAGTCGATGCTCGACTGGTGCGTGCGGCCGGCTGCTTGCGTGCGGACG
>NZ_JAFATE010000680.1 GCF_019244115.1 Bradyrhizobium sp. | reverse complement strand
TCTTTCTGGGTTACCAAGCCGGACCCCTCTGCCCCACCAGCGGCCAGAACATCTATTACCGCGCGGTCAAAAAGAGCGGGGTGCGCTTCAAGGGCGGCATTCATAACTTGCGGCACAGTTTTGCCACCCACCTGATCGAAAGCGGCGTGGAACTGCCGGTGGTGCAGCGCTTGATGGGCCATGCGAGCCTGATGACCACGGCCCTTTACCTGCATGTGACCGCCTGCCGGCTCGGGGAGGTGCACTCGCCTTTGGACCTCATCGATACCAGCCACCTCGGGCGGTAATGGGGGGAGCTCAGTCACTCTAACCTATCGGTGCCGAGCGGACGGCGATGGACGCGTCCTGTCCCGTGGCGGAGAGCCACAGGGAGGTCGCCCAGGAGCGATTCACCTTGGGCGGCATCCTGCGCGCTTTTCTCCCGATCGTGCTGCCGCTGCTCAAGCTGGGTCAGCACCAACTGCGGGTGCTCGGGCAGCGGGCCGCGTGCGGTACCCTGCAGCTGGGCGCCAACCTGTTCCAGTGCCCGCACTGCGGGCATCGGCACTGGGCGCCCCGCTCCTGTGGCGACCGGCATTGCCCCGGTTGCCAAGCGGCCAAAAGCCGGCAGTGGTTGGCCAAGCAGCTCCAGAGCCTCTTGCCGGTGCCTTACTACCATTGCGTCTTCACGTTGCCCCCGGAACTTAATGCCTTGGTGCTGGCCAACCCGCGCCACCTCTATCCGCTGCTCTTCGATTGTGCGGCCCAGAGCCTGCTGGCGTTCGGGCGCAACCGGCTCCGGGGCGATCTGGGCATCACCGCCGTGCTGCATACCTGGGGCCAAAAGCTCGACTTCCATCCGCATCTTCATTGCATTGTTACGGGGGGAGCCTTAAGCCCCGACGGCAAACGGTGGCGTTCGCCAAAGCAGCGGAAGTTCCTTTTCCCGGTGCGAGCGGTTGCCGCGCTGTTCCGGGGCAAGTTCCTGGCCGGGCTACGCCAACTGCTCGATGACCAAGCGTTGCATCTGGCCGATCCGGCCCTCCAGGCCCCGGCGGCACGTGCCCGCTGGCTTTCGCGGCTCTACCAAAAGCCTTGGGTCCTTTATGCCAAACGTCCCTTTGGCGGGCCGCAGCAGGTGGTAAGCTACCTGGCTAACTACACCCACCGCGTCGCGCTAAGCAACCGGCGCATCCTGGCCATCGATGTCAGCCAGCAGACGGTGAGCTTCAGCTACCGCGACTACCGGCACAGCTCACAACTCAAGGCCTTAACCCTCTCGGGCCTGGAGTTTATCCGCCGCTTTAGCTTGCACATCCTGCCGGCGGGCCTGGTGCGCATTCGCCATTATGGCCTCCTGGGCAACAATCGCCGCAAACGAGGCCTCGAAACCGTTCGCGCGATTCTCCAGCGCCGCGGGCGCGCGGTGGCCATTGCGTCGCCCCAAGGGCAGGATCGCTCGATGCGTTGTCCCGCCTGCGGCCAAGCCGGCCTCCGCTTGGTGGCCTTCCGCGATGCGGCCGGCGTGCTGCACCGGATCGGCGCCGGTCCCACGCCGTGCGATTCCTTATGAAAGCGCTCCAGGCACGCCCAGCCCCGGCCTTGATTCAGGCGTTCCGGCCAAAGCCGCTTTGGATACGCTCTGGCTGCGCGGTTGTCTTCGCGTCGTCTGCGAAGCTCGGCTTCGGCCCTCCGGGGTTACTTGCTCGGCCCAATGATCGCTCTCGGACCTTTGGCCACCGTTGCATCCTGCCTTTCAAAGCTGCGGCTACGGCCCTATCGCGTAGCCCAAATGCCTCTCCGCCGTCGTCTGCCCCCCTCGCTCACGGTACTTTTCCCTTACGCTGAGCCACGCCAGGAGTAGGCTTCGTCCAACCGTCGAGTAAGTCTCCGCGACCGTCTTTACCTGTAATCCCACTCTCGCCAGCGGAGGCCTACTCGACTCTAGCCTGAAAAGCTCACGAATTAGATAGCAAAGCGGCGCCTCTCTGGTGTAAGCTCTTGGTGTTCAACAAGTTAAACTTACAAAAAAGGACGCCGCTTCGATGACAGACTGTAACGAACAACCCTGTTTTTTTCAAGACCTCGGTAAACGCAAAGTCGAGGTCGATTTTGGAGGCGGTTACCTCTCCAGCGACGGGGGTGGCTTGATCTTGCGCGAACTGGAACGCCACAGCGGCTTGTTCCGGGCCTTGGCCGACTGTTTTGTCGACCACCGCGACCCGCGCTACGTCGAACACCGCTTGGAAGAACTGCTGGCCCAACGCATTCACGGCTTGGCGTTGGGTTACGAAGACCTCAACGATCATGACCACCTGCGGCGCGACCCGCTGCAGGCGCTCATTTGCGGTAAGGCCGATTTGCTGGGTCAGGAGCGCTCGTTGCCCCGCGATCAAGGCCAGGCGCTGGCCGGCCACGCCACCCTTAACCGCTTGGAGTTGGGCGCCGAGGCCCTCGACGGCCGCTACCGCAAGATCGCGCCCCAGCCCGACAAAATCGAAGCGCTGCTGCTCGAGCGAGGCGTCAAAGCCCTCCCGCGCAAGAGCGCCGAGGTCGTGCTGGATTTCGACGCCACCGACGACCCGCTGCACGGCAAGCAACAAGGGGCTTATTTTCACGGCTATTACGGCCACTATTGCTACCTACCACTCTACTGCTTTTGCGGCAACATCCCCCTGTGGGCCCAACTGCGCGATTGCAAACGCGACGCCAGCTCCGGCACGGTGGAGGCGCTTCAAAAGATCGTGCCGGCCATCCGCCAACGCTTTGGCCCGCACCTCCGCATCATCGTGCGGGCTGACAGCGGCTTTGCCCGCGAGCCGATCATGAATTGGTGCGAAGCTAACGGGGTCTTTTACTGTTTGGGTTTGGCCCGCAACGAGCGGCTGCAGAAGGAACTGCAGGCCAGCTTTGAGAGCCTCAAAGCCCAGCTCAAGGAAGGTAAGCTGCAGAGCCCCTGCCGCTGTTTCACCGAGTTTGAATACGCCACGCGCGACAGTTGGAGCCGGGCGCGGCGCGTCATCGGCAAAGCCGAAGTGTTAGCCGAAGGCGACAACCCGCGCTTTATCGTCACCAGCTTACCGGCCGACGGCGGGGGCGAAGCGGCCCAAGCGGCCCGCTTTGCGCCAGCGGCGTTGTACGAAAAGTTCTACTGCGCTCGGGGCGACATGGAAAACCGCATTAAAGAGCAGCAGTTGGACCTGTTTGCCGATCGGACCAGCACCCATTGGCTGGCCTCTAATCAGTTGCGGTTGTGGTTTTCGGCCTTCGCTCACCTGATGTTGAACCCGCTGCAAGCGGAGGTCTTAGCCGGGACCGAACTGGAAGGGGCCTCGATCGGCCAGATCCGCTTGCGGCTCTTTAAGATTGCGGCCCGGGTACGGGTGAGCGTGCGGCGCATCCACCTCCAGCTGTGTTCAGCCTACCCCTTCAAGGCGCTCTTTGGCTTGGTGCACCAGCGGTTGCGGGCCTTGCCCACGGCGGCTTAGCCGGGCGGGACGTCCATTGCTTTTGCCCGAACGTCGGACCCACGGCAGCGGCCCGACGCCGGTGCGCTACGCCCTGAGGGGGTGCCCGAGGTGGGCTTTGAGCCCCGCGGGGAGCCAAAAGGCGACGGTCCGGCCCGAAAAACGTCCGGTCCGGCGGCCAGCCGAGGCGCTCGCCTATTGAAACATCTTATTGAGAGGTTCGGAACCGGGTTTGTGATCGATCCGGGTTAGCCCCCTCTGTCGATTGCAGTTAAATCGCGGAGCGGGCCGGGGGCGTTCCCCTCGAGCTCCGGCCTGAAATGCCAAAAAGGTTTGCAGGCAAGTCGCGGATTTGGCAGTTAAATCCTGGAGCAAAGGCGGGCGCCATTGGTCCGCGATTTAAATGCGAAAGCTCTCCCCGGGCTGGCAAGACCTGACGGACTTGCAAGGGCAGGAGGCCGGCCGGCGAGAAGAAGCGCGTTGAAGGCCCTGGGCCGCGGGAGGCGCAAACAAGGGGCCATCCAAACGGTGGGC
>NZ_JAFATE010000600.1 GCF_019244115.1 Bradyrhizobium sp. | reverse complement strand
CCGTTGACGGCGATCGGGCCGCATTGTGGATTGAGGTAGGGAAACTTCAATTTCGCCGTCGGGCTGTCCTGCTCGCTGGTGATCACCCCGCCAAAGGCGTCCTCGGTCTCGACCGCGACGATGTCGCCGGGATCGATGGTCAGCACCGGCTTGGCATAGGGTCCGTAGACATAGTGGAACGGGCCTTGCGCCTCGATCGTGAGTTCATGATGCCGTCCGGGCTGGCCCTTGGCCACGCCGCGCCTCGCCAGGATCGAATTTTTAAGCCAGGGATCGCTACTCATCGCGGTTTGCTCGGGCGTTGCATTATCGTACCCGTCAGTCCTAGTTCAGCTTCCAGTCGCCGATCGCCTCGATCGCTGCCGCCAGCGTGATCAACGTGGTCTCCTCGAAATGGCGGCCGACCAGCATCAACCCGACCGGCAGGCCGTTGACGCGCCCGCACGGCACCGTGAAGGCCGGATGGCCCGATACGTCGAAGGAACAGGTGTTGGCCTGCATGTTGAGCGCGGTGTCGATCACCGTGTTGAGCGGCGCATCGGCCGGCGGGATCGGCGTTGCGGTGAAGGGGATTGTCGGCATGACCAGCGCATCGTATTTTTTCAGCGCATCGTCATAGGCCTGGCGCAGCAGCCCGCGCAGGTTCTGCGCCTTGGAATGATAGCGTCCGTGATAATTGCGGTGCATGTATTCGCCGAGCATCAGCACGAGTTTTACGGTCGGTGACACGTCGTTGATCCGTGTGCCCATGCCGCGGGCCAGCGCTTCCTGCATCGAGACCGGATAGTAGCCCGGGACGTTGTTGCCGACGCCAAACCCCTTCAGCATCATCTCGGCCGCGCCTTCCAGGATCACTCCGCTCCAGACATGCGGGCCGTCGAGATGCCATGAGATCGACACCTCCTCGGTTTCCACGCCGGCCTTCGCCAAAGCCGAGACCGCCTGCCTGACCTTCTCACTGACCGCGCCATCGCTCTCCGGATGGCCAAAACCCTCGCGCAGGATGCCGATCCGCAGGCCCCGCACCGGGATGTCCAGCGCGCCGATGTAATCGCCGGTGCGGGCGGAGATCGTCCTGGTGTCCCAGCCGTCATGGCCGGCGATGACGGTCAGAAGCCGCGCTACGTCCGCAACCGACGCGCACATCGGCCCGCAATGATCGACCGAATAGCTGATCGGCATCGACCCGGTGGTCGGCACGAGGCCCCAGGTCGGCTTCAGGCCATAGACGCCGCACCAGCTCGACGGCGTGCGGATCGACCCGCCCTGGTCGCCCCCGAGCGCCATCGGCACCTCGCCGCTCGCGACCAGCGCCGCGCTGCCGCCGGAGGAACCGCCGGCACTATGCGCGGGGTTATGGGGATTGCGGATCACGCCGGTTGCGCAAGTGTGGCTCGCGCCCGAAAAGCACAGATCCTCGCAGGCCGCCTTGCCCGCGATGGTGCCGCCCGCATCGAGAATGCGTGTCACTACCGTGGCGTCGATTTCCGGCACATAGCCTTCGAGCAGCGCCGAGCCGTTCATCATCGGCACGCCCGCGACGCAGATGTTGTCCTTGATGGCAATCTTCTTGCCGCTGAGCAATCCCTCGCGGCCGCTGCGAATGTCCGTCTTCCAGTACCAGGCGCCAAAGGGATTTTCCGATGGCGGCGGCCGGTAGCCGGGCGAGCGCGGCGCGATCGGCGCGAGCTGTGGAGGCACAAGTTCCTCGAGCCGCCCATAGGAGGCCAGCGGTCCCTTGAAGGCCTGCTGAAACGCCGCGATTTCCTTAGCGGTCAGGACGAGACCGAAATCCGATCCGAGGTGATCGATCTGCTCGAGTGTCGGGAGACGAACCGCCATGCTTCACCCGCTTGCCGGACGAACGAAAAAAGCCACCCGTGGCCCGAAAGGGCCCCGAATGGCATCCATGCCGTTGCTATCGATGGTCGCTTCACGATCACATGGCAGAGCGAAATATTCAACATCGTCGCGCAGACGCCGTCGGCTGCGCAAAAACTCTTTTCGCCGTCCACGTATTTACGGTGGGAATAATTCTGTCTTAGTCTCTCCGGGCTTGTCAATGTGACGCTGGCACCTTTTTTGAGCTGAGAGAGCCCAATTGGCGCGCAAGCTCGCATCGAAATGCGACAGGTCGTGGCATGAGATCACAACCGTACACAGTGAACGCCTGATGACGAAGCCGACGATTCCGCTTGGTCTCGTCTTCTCCCGATCGGGTCCCTACGCCATGATGGGACGTGAGATGGAAAAGAGCGCGCTGATGGCGGTCGACGAGGTCAACCAGAGCGAGGAGTTCGATTTCATCCTCGCGCCGCATCTGCGCGACCCCGGCGGCATGGTCGCTGCCTATCATACCGCTTGCGATGATCTCATCCGCGAGCATGGGGTGGAGCACATCGTCGGCTGCTATACGTCGGCCTCGCGCAAGCAGGTCATTCCGATCGTCGAGCGCACCGAGCGCCTGCTCTGGCACCCGGCGCGCTACGAGGGTTTTGAGAGCAGCGAT
>NZ_JAFATE010000594.1 GCF_019244115.1 Bradyrhizobium sp. | reverse complement strand
AATCGGAACGGAAAACGCTCTAAAGCACGATGAAGTCTGCTCGACTAGATGCACCGGTTCGGCTGTTCACCTCTCCCCGCTTGCGGGGAGAGGTCGCCGCGCCACGAGCGATGCCTTTGGCATCGCTAAGTGCGCGGCGGGTAAGGGGGAGTCTCCACCGGGTCGGTTGCTTGAGACTTCCCTCACCCCAACCCTCACAGCGCGAGCTCTTGCTCGCGCGGCCCCGCAAGCGGAGAGAGGGGAGCATCTTCCGTACGGCCTTGACCGAACCTCATTTCATCATGCTTAGCGCGACGATCCCGGTGCCTGCAGCATCGCCGCCTCGCGCAAAATGTCGACGGGCGCCCACGGCTTGGCCCAGAATTTTGCGCCGTCGGGCAGGGGCTGATGCAATGGCCAACCCGAGGTCACGATGATGTCGAGGCCTTGATTGTACTGGCGCGCCACGAAAGCGAGTTCGACGCCGTTCATGCGGCCGGCGAGGTTGACGTCGGTGATGAGCAATGTGAGCCCCTCGCCCAGTTCGCGCAGAACGAGCTCCGCCGCCTCGGCGCTTTGGCATTCCATGACGACGTAGTCGCTTTCTTCGAGCAGGATCGAGATCACCTCGCGTTGTGAGGCGTCGTTTTCGACGATGAGCGCGACCGGGCGAATTGGATTCGATTGTCCCACAGTTTATCCCCAGGATTGTTGGTCCCTCGAAAAGCGACAACGGTGGACAACGTGGATAAGTTTCTCCGTGAGAAAACGGGGTTCTGCACCCTCAGGGCGAGCATTCTCTTTGGGATTTGCCACGGGATTCTGCACAAATGATGTGCAAATGAGTCGTTGTGCACGCTGTGGTGGCGTGCAGTTGGCCTCGATTGATCACAATTTATGCGGGTGAATGCGCGGGAGGGCGTGTTGTCACCCGGAGTTGCAGCGGTGGCAGCGTAGGGTTCCGCTGTTCATCAGAGGATTTTTTCGAAAAGCGCTTGTGGACGACCGCTGCGTGCCGGAATCGTGAAGACGCGTTCGGGGATGGGGAGACGGCAGAACGGCACCTCCGCAGGGCGCCGTTCCACCTCAATTCATCGCGCTTCGAAGCCGTGCGCCCGATTGCGGGCCCGATGCTTCCAGTCCGGGAAGGTTTTTCACCCAAGGATAGCCGCGACGGCCCATCGCATAGCCGCGATCGAACAGCGCCGACATGTATTTCTGGTCGAACGGCTCGTCCGTCTGCTGGTCGAAATCGGCGGGAATGCTGGCGAGATTGAACTCGACGCCGCTCTGCCGCGCCATCGAATAGATGCGATAGAGATCGCCGATGCTCTGGTTCTTGATCAGCGTCGACAGCGAGCGCCGCGTCACCGACAGCACATTGGCGCTGACCGGCTTGAACTGCGGATCGATCCGGCCATTGCGAATGACGTAGAGGCGCGACCCGCTGACCGTCTTGTGCGCCGGGCTGCCGGACACCAGCTTCATGATCGAAGGCGCAATGAACACCTGCCGTGTCACCCCGCCGTCAACGTGAAGCTCGTCATAATCCTGACCCGCCACGCGCACTTTTATGCGCACCGGCGCGAACACGCCGGGCAGCGTTGCGGAGGCCAGCAGCACTTTTCGGAACAGCTCGAGCGCTTCCGGACTGTCGCTCGCCGCGATGCGCCCCATGTCCCACAGCACAGGCCGCTGCGCGTCGAGATTGGTGGTGCCGATCAGCAGCACGCGCCCCTTGCCGCGCTCCTGCGCGACCTCGCGCATGAACTCCTGGTCGATATATTTCTCGATCAGCTGGGCGAGCGGCGTGTCGTCGAGCAGCGCGGCGCCCCGCACCAGGTCGGAGACGTTGTAGGTGAAGACGTCCTTGCGGCCATAGCGGGTGAAAATCTCGCGCAGCTGATCGTCGCGTTCGCGGCCGAGAAACACGAAGGGCGCGATCAGCGCGCCGGAACTGACGCCGGTAACGAGATCGAAGGACGGCCGGTTGCCGGCATCGCCCCAGCCAGAGAGAACGCCGGCGCCGAACGCGCCGTCCTCGGCGCCGCCCGAAATCGCCAGCATGTTGAGCTGCCGCCTTGCTTCACCACGTGTGAACGAGACGGCCATCGCATCCGCGTTGTTTGAATCGGACGAGACCGCATCAATTGCGGTCTCGTCACCCCAATAGCGGATGTTGTGAAATCCCGTGGGTTCACCGCGCGCCGCGACCGCCTCGGGCAGGGCGTTGCGCGGCGAGATTGCGGTACAGCCCGCGGCAAACAGCAGCGCGCCCAGCACGAGCGCCTGACATGTCCGCGCCGGCGGGCGTCGGATCAGGGCAGACATGGTGGCAACTGCCCATCGCAGGCGCCGATCGCGCTCACATATCGCTTGCATACCGAACCGAACGCCTGCCTCTTCCCGGCTTGCCAAGGGCTTAAATCCCAGAACATGGCAATTGAGCGACGCCGCGCGGCCGGTTCCAGCCTTGACACCGCAGAAGCGACCAGTTGCACACATTATTCGAGTAGAGGTTCCGCATCTTGCTCAATCGTTGTGTGCCGCTGCACCCTTGTCGGTCCAATCGGGCGGCAGTCCGATGCCGTCGCCGAGCATGCCGACGAGGCCGGGCGGACGTCCGAACGCTTCGCAGGCCGGATATTTTGGCGCGCCGCCGAGCTGCGCGCCAAGCTTCTCGATCGATGGCAGCGCGGGCAGCTTTCCGAACGGCGTCTCGCCCTTGACCAGGAGCTTGCTGAAATCATCGCCGAACGCGACGGCCAGCGTGTAGGCATCGCCGTTCTCGGCGACCCGCCCCGAATCGGTGAGGGCGTTCGCTGCGCGTCCCCAGATCATCGCCGCCTTTTGCTGGCCCTTGATGTCACGCGCTTCGGCCTCGAGCGACAGGCTGCCGAGTCCGATTGGAATGCGCGGCACCGGAACGGGCACGGCGGGGAGGAGAACACTTTTCGCAACGGAGGCGCCCTTCGAGAAGCCGACCGCAACAGGATCGGTGGCCGCGACATGGGTGACTACGGCATGAACCGTGAGATCCGCCATCTCAGTGGGACCCACCACCTGAAAACGCTCGGCGAGGCCGGCGCATAGCGATCGGTCGGCGGCGTTGGCGACGAGGCCGCGCTGGGCCGGCGTGAACGGCACGGTGCCGGCCGCATCCGAAAATGTCGTGGGGACGATCTTGATCGTCTTCGCCGCCAGCACATCGTCCTTGGCGACCTTCAGCAGCGTCCGCGTGACCAGCCCGTCCGACGGGGTCAGGTCGTCATAGGCCTGCAGCGAGCCCGCACGATCCAGTGGGGCGTTGGCGCAGCCGGCCGCGGTCAGCGCCACGAGCGCAACGGTCGCGCCGACGGTGAGCCAGTCCGTCAACGCGGTCTGGTCGCGATTTGCGCCGGGCGTGTCGACCCGGTCATACCTGTGAGCCGCCATTGGAGATCCACGTCTTGATTTATTTGCACCTAGTGCATTATTGCATCAGGTGTAAAGATTTGATGGGGCGACTTTGTGACCTCTGGAGCAAGCGCCACAGCCTTGACTGATGGCGTGTCCCGGTGATGTCCTGCCAACGCCCGATTGTAACAATCGGTAACCTCTCGCAGCGCCTGCAACACGCGGTTACAAAAAATATTTCGATGCGCGCACCCCTCACTCAAATCCGCTCCACCAAAATAGAAGGCCTACGCGAGCGGAACAGGCGCGAGACCCTGCAGCGCATTGCCGACGTCGCCATGGAGCTGTTCGTCGCGAACGGTTTTGAGGCGACGACGCTCGACGAGATCGCAGCCAGCGCCGGCATCTCGCGGCGGACCTTCTTCCATTACTTCAAGAGCAAGGACGATCTCCTGCTCGCACATGTCGAAGGCTATGCCGACGCGCTCAAGGTGGCCGTGCTGAAGCAGGGCGCCATGGCCGCCCCGATCGATGCCGTCGAGCAGGCGCTGATGGATCTGTCGACGCGATTGGGATCGGCGAGGACGATTGCGATCGTGCGGGTGATCCGGCAGAGCGAGGTTCTGCAGGCGCGCAAGCAGCACAGCTATCTCGGGCGCGAGCAGGTTCTGTTCGAGGGCTTGTGCGAATTGTGGCCGGCCAAGGAACGCCGCGAGCGTCTGCGTCTCGTGGCGATGGCCGCGATGGGCGTCGCACGTCTCGCAACCGAAGCCTGGCTCGAGCAGGGCGGCAAGCGTCCGCTTGCGAAATACATTCAGGACGGATTCAGGAATCTGAAGGCCGAGATTTGACGCCGCGCCGCTCGCGGCAGCGATGCGAGCGATCTCGAAAGCACCGGCGCAACTCTGTCGAGATGTATCCACCGCAAGCACGCGTCGCGTGCTGTTGTAATAAGGGCGCACCGGACGATTTTGGCGCGCGCAGTGTCATCATCGGATTGGATTGCCACAATTGCGGCGGAAGGTTCCATTGCGGCCGGCTTGGTACGCAAAGGCCTCGACGCTTGTTCAATCGACTCCTGTCGATCGCGAGGGTTGCGAGGAATGAGCCTTGAGCGAAGCCGTTCGCATGTCTTTTGCGCGAACTGGGTCGACTGCGGGTCGCGCCACTTTGTTCCTCGCTGTTTGGTTCGAGGTCGTGTTGCATGGTGGGCGGAGTGAACGAGCCGGGGCGGACGAGGGGCTTTCGTACCTTTCAAGACGCGCAGATGCTCGCGCTCAGGTTGTGGTTCGGGATCAGCAACGTCTTCGCAAAGCCGCACCGGACTTCGGCCGCAACTCCGCCGGCCCGCGGTTTCGTGTTTCGCCCCGGCGCAGCCGCATTCGCCGGCGCTGTGCTCGGCTGCCTGACGACCTTGTATCTCTGCGCGTTCGGCATCGCGCCTGGCATCGCCTCGGCGCTCGCCACCTCGCTGATCTGCGGCCAGCTGCTGATCATGCGGGCGTCGCATCTGCTGCCGGCGGATTTCTTCATTGCCGTCTATGGCGGCTCGTTCGTCGGCATGACGCCGGTGCTTTGGCTCTACGCGGGCGGGTCGGATCGCCAGCTCATGCCGGCCAGCGCGCTCTTCATCTCGCTGTCGATCGTCTCCGGCCTCGTATTCGCCGTCATCGCCGAAATCGACGCGCGCTCGAAACGAAGGCTCGCGTTCGGCTATGGTGGTCGCTCTGGCGCCATCGCCACGCTGGCGTCGTTCCTGTTCGTTGCGGCTGCGCCGATGTTCGGCGCCGAGGACAGGTTGTTTCACGGTCTTCCCGGCGAGCCGCTCAAACTCGACGTCGCGTCCGAAGCGCTCAGCTGTGCGGCCTGCGCCGTGGGTCTGTTTGCCACCATGACCATGCTGCGATGGCGCAGCACGGCCGCAGCCAACCAGGCGGAGCGGACCTTTGTCGCCTCCGCCGTCGCGCTGATCGGCATGGCGAGCCTTTGTCTGAACAATCCCGCCGACACGCGCCTGCTGGACGCCTTTTACGCGGGATGCTTTTTGGGAATGTCGACACCCGAGCGGCTCAGCGGCTGGTCTGCGCCGGTCACGGGCGCGCTCGTGCTCACCGCCATGCTGGTCCTGGTGCGGACGTTCCTGCCGGGGATCGGCGGCGGCCTCGGGCTTGCCGCCTTTGTCACAGCGATGATGCTTGTGGCGCTGACGGCATTTCTGGTCCGGCCCGAGGCTCGCACGGCGCGCCGTCGCGCGGGCACGATCGCCTATCCGGTAGCAGGGCTGTTGGCACTGGGCTGCGTCGTATTGCTGCTGTCGGCGCCGCAACAGCCATGGCTCGGCCGGGCCACGACGGCGGAGGCCGCGACGCCGGCAATACAGGGCCCGGCGCCGGCGGCGCTGGCGGTCAGCCACCAGACCAATGATGCGCCGCCGCTCGAGGTGCCCGCCGCCGGCAGCGTCGATCTCGCCATCTCGCTGGAGCTGCCGCACGACAACAAGATGGCGGCACGCGCACTCCCCGACGGCGACGAAACGGCTTTGCCGGAGCCCGCGGCCGCCATCTCCGTGCGGGACGCCGGCGCCGGGGCGGCCGCGGCTGCGCCGGTGCGCGCAACCCCTGACGAGGCGGTGCCGGTGACGACCGAGCCGCAGCGCGACCGCGCGCCGGCCGATGAGGCGGCGGACGAAAAGCTGTTTCGCGAATTCATGCAGTGGCGTGCGGCGCAGGCGAGCGGCATTGCACAAGTCCGACCGCAGCCTGCGCGGACGAGACCGCGTCCCGCGCAGCTGGTCGGACTGGCGGCGCCGCCGCCTGTGCAAGCGCCGCCGCGACCGGCGCGGCCGAAACCAGCATCCGGTATCGATCCCACCGGCTGGCCGGCGAGCCTGCGCGCAATTCGTTCGCCAAGGGATGCATCAAGGGATGCATCAAGGGATGCATCGAGAGATCCATCACGAGCGGCTCGTACCCCGACCGGAAATCCTGCGCGGTAGCGCAGCCGGCAAGGGCTCGCCGGTCACGCCTGGCAGGCAATCTCGCCCGACGTCCTCGACGTTGCTTTTCGGCGTGATCCGCATCGGCAGGCCGGCGCCGGGGCGCAGCGTCACGCTCATGACCGGCCACACTTTTGCGCCCGCCGCAAGCGCGATACTGAAGCGATCAACCAGGGTCGCGAGCGCGATGGTCGCCTCCTGCAGCGCAAAGGTCGAGCCGATGCAGGTGCGCGGTCCGGCGCCGAACGGCAGATAGGCGAAGCGTTCGATCGTACGCCTGCTCTCGGGAAGGAAGCGACTGGGGTCGAACAGATCGGGTTGGTCCCAGAGGCTCACATGGCGATGCAGCACGTAGGGAGAGATCACGATCAGCGCGCGCGCTTTGATGTCGTGACATCCCAGCCTGTCCGGTCCTTGCGCCAGCCGGCTGAGCGCCGAGATCGGGGGATAGAGTCGCAGCGCTTCCTCGACCACCGCCCGCGTGACGGTCAAGCGATCGAACAGCGTATCGGGGGGGCCTGCGAGCTTCTCGCCGGCCTCCGCCTCGACAGCGGCCCGCCACGCGTCCGACTGCGACAGCAGGTACAGCGACCAGCTCAGCGTATTGGCCGTGGTCTCGTGCCCGGCCGACAAGAAGGTCAGGATGTTCGAGCGCACCTCGGCAGGCGACATCGCGCGTCCAGTGGCCGGGTCGAGCGCGCCGAGCAGCAGCGACAGCAGGTCGCAACGCTGGTCTGACGGGTTCTTGCGGCACTCACTCTGCCGCGTTTCGATCAGTGCATCGATCACGCCCTGAAAATATCCGAGCGTCGCCTTGAGCTTGCGTCCGCCCGGGCGCGGCACAAAATCGGGAGCGCCGACGAGATCAAGCAGCCCGATGCGTCCCGCCGCGCGAAAATAGTCGTTCATGGACCCGCGGAATTCGTCGAGGTCACCCTGCAGGCCGTCGGAGAAGATCGTCAGCGCCAGCACGTTGAGCGTCAAAAGCGTCATCTCGGCCACGACATCGACCACGCTGCCGGGCGGAAGCGCAAGCCAGCGCCGGCTGAGCTGGTCGACTGCCTGCAGCATGTTCGCGGTCAGGCTGCGCACGTTGCGCAGCGAGAACAGCGGAGCGAGCGTTCGGCGCTGGATGTCCCAGCGCTCGCCCTCGGCGCTCAGCAGGCCATCCGCTAGGCCGGCGCTGAGCACGCGCCGCTGGATCGGGTCCTTGCGGTAATTTGAGGCGTTGTCGATCAGCACATGGCGGATGGCCGCGGGATCATTGACGACGAAGGCCTGGCCGATCGGCAGACCGACGCGCGCGATCTTCTCGCTGAAGAAGTCCTGGCTCCAGCATTCCAGCGGGTTGCGCGCGAGGACTCTCAAGAGCTGGATGAATCCGAGCCGTCGCCCGGGCGGAACGGGGGCCGGTGGGCGGAATGGCTGTACTCTGAACAGATCGACCGACATGGCCAAAACGGTTTGGACAGCAAAAGACCAGTTTACCGAGCAGCGGGCCGTTCGGTGGACGCACTCACGTTCCATCAACAATTTTCGATAAGTCGTGAACCGGCTCAGAGTTCCGGCGAAATCGGGCCGCACGTTGGGAGCGCGTGGGATGAGGGATCATTCTACCGCGGCCGGGCGCTCGCATCGCAGCACGAGGTGCCAAATCACCGGTGGAGCGGCTGATCGGGCGATAGTATAAGCGGACGGAATTGGTTAGCCTCTTGAGGCCGACAGGTCCGCTTGTGGAGCATCCGGGTCAGGGCAGGCCGCCGCCGGGATATTCGACCTCCTGAATTGGCGCTGCGCGCAGGAAGCGGTCGCGGCGGGTGGGGGTCTGGGTACGAATGAATTTCGCCGGGATGGCTGCGCGCCTGTTGTGCGCATGGCTTGTCGCGATGCCGCTCGCGGACGCCGCGGAGCGGGCGCCGCGCCCGATTTCGTTGCGCGAAGCGCTGCAACGGGCGCTCGCGGCCAATCCGCGGATCGTAGCCGCCGCGCGCGAGGTCGGCGTCGCCGGGGGTCTCAAGCTGCAGGCGAGCGTCCTGCCAAATCCCGAACTCGCCTTCGAGCTCGACAATGCGCTGGGCTCCGGCCGCTTCCAGGGTGTGCGGTCGGCCGAGACGACGTTGCAACTCAGCCAGCTGATCGAGCTCGGCGGCAAACGCGAGGCGCGCATCGCGTCCGGCGAGGCCGGCTTCAGCGCCGCGGTCTGGCAGCGGCGCGCCACAGAGCTCGACGTTGCGTCGGAGACCGCGATCGCCTTCATCACCGTGGTGAGCGCGCAGCGCCGCATCGAGATCTTTGACGAGCAGATCGCCAGCTTCGACCAGCTCATCCCCCTGCTCAAGCGGCGGGTCGAGGAGGGGGCCTCTTCGCCCGCGGAAACCCAGCGTGCCCAGGTCGCCGCCGATCTGTTTCGTGCCGACCGCGAACGGGCCAGAACCCAACTGGCGAGCGCCCGGCGCGACCTTGCCATCCTGATGGGCGAGACCACGCCCGCCTTCGGCGAGGCGGTCGGCCGCCTGGCGTCGACCGGCCAGCCGCCGCCGTTCCAGAGCGTGGTTGCGGCGATCGAGGCTAATCCGCAATTGATGCGCTGGACTGCGGTCGCCGCGCAGCGCCATGCCGAGCTCATCCTGGCCCGACTAAGACTAGTGCCGGATGTTCATGTCGGGGCCGGCTGGCGGCACTTCCAGGATACCGGCGACAACGCCGTGCGGCTCGATCTGTCGATCCCGCTCCCGGTGTTCGACCAGAACACGGGAAACATCGTCGCCGCGCAGGAGACGCTGGCGAAGACGACCGCCGAGCGGGCCACCAACAAGCTGCTTCTGATCTCGATCGCCGGCCGCGCCTATGATGCCGCGGGTGGTGCGCTGGCCGAACTGAAGCTGCTCCGCTCCTCCATCATTCCCAACGCGCGCAGCGCCGCCGAGACCATCCAGAACGGCTACGCCCAGGGCCGTTTCAGCTTGCTCGAACTGCTGGACGTGCGAGGATCGCTGCTGCAGGCCTTGCTCAGGGAACAGGAAGCGCTGCAGAATTTCCACATTGCGGTTGCCACCATCGAGGGTCTGGTCGGCAATCCCTTTTCGCTCGCCCGCGAGAGCTCGCGATGATCGGTCGGATGTTGCGATCCCTTGTGTTCGTTCTGGCGGCGGCCGTCCTGGTCGCTGCCGGCTACCGGATGCTGACGCCGGCAACGACCAAACCGGCGGTCGCGGAGAAGCTCGAGAAGGACGACCGGTCCGACGGCGTGGTGCTGAGCAATGCAAAGATCGCCGCCGCCGGCATCGAGCTTGCGACCGCAGCACCTGCCGTGCTGCGCGAAAACCTGCTGCTGAACGGCGTTGTCCAGGCCAACCAGGAGGCGCTGGTCCAGGTCACGCCACGCTTTCCCGGCATCATCAAGGAGGTGCGCAAGCGGATCGGCGACCGCGTCGAGAAAGGCGAGGTGCTGGCGGTCGTCGAGAGCAACCAGAGTCTGACGGCCTATGAGCTGAAATCCTCGCTCGCCGGCACGGTGATCGACCGCCAGACCACGCTCGGCGAATACGCCTCCGAGCAGAAGCCGGCTTTCGTCATCGCCGACCTGTCGACGGTCTGGGTCGACTTCTCGGTCTACCGCCGCGACCTCAAGCGGGTTCACAGCGGCGACCAGGTTTTCATCGATCCGACCGACGGCGGCGCCGCGATCGAGGCCCGCATCGCCTATCTCTCGCCGGTCGGCAGCAGCGAGACCCAGAGCGCGCTGGCGCGGGCCGTGGTCGCCAATGGCGACCAGCGGCTGCG
>NZ_JAFATE010000546.1 GCF_019244115.1 Bradyrhizobium sp. | reverse complement strand
TTGGACCCGCGCGCGCGACACGGTAAAATATTTCAAGCCTGCCCGGGCCCGCATGCCTCCCCAGATCGGTCAGCAGGATCCCGCCCTCTCGTTCAGCACGAGCAAGCTTGCCACCCTCGAGCAGAACTTCCTTCGTATCCTTGGCTGCGATCTCGGGAAAATGCAGGAAGGCATTTCCCATTGCGGCGGGGATCACGAGGGAGACCGATCCCTCGCCGAAGCGCAAATGTGAGATCGAGCCCCGCATGTTCGTGACAAGGAGCCGCCTTGGTCCGCTCGCCAACGTCAGAAGGCCCTCCTCGATGCTCGCCGTGACCAGCCCTGCAGGGCTTGGCAGTGGGCCGAGGGTTGCGGCCTCGCCGTCATTCGTCAGCTCGAAACCGTGCCACGGCCCGATGTCCATGAGGTACGTGCTGCCAAGCAGCGCCATGAGGGCGCCCCAGGTGTAGAAACGTTCGGTATCTGCCTGGTCGAGCACCTCGCCCGTCACGGCATTGTAGTTCTCGGGGCAGAGGCGGCTTCCATCCCAGGCCCGGCGGAACAGGTCATAGCTACTCGCCGCTTCGCGCGGTTCCGCCTCATTATCCTGCCGCTCAGTCGTCCCGGTCTGATTTCGGGCGCGGTCTTATGCTTCTCGATCGCCATCAGCGTCGTCGTCACATCCGCCTTGCTCGGCGGCCGGACGGGCCGCATGTTTGGCAACGACATCTACGAACAGGTGATCACGGCCGCGAATTGGCCTTTCGCGTCGGCTCTGTCGATCATGTTGATCCTGGCTATCCTAATCTCCATGTCGTTGGCCATCGGCGCATTCCGACGCAATGCTGCGGGCGGAGCCCGCTGATGGGGCAGAGCCGACTTCTCAAATGTTATGTTTACGCGATCTTTGCGCTGATCGCCCTTCCGCTGGTCGTCGTCCTGGGCGTTGCCTTCAACCCGACGGAGCGCTTCGCCCTCGCTCCGCTCGATCCTTCCTTGCGCTGGTTCCGAGAGTTCTTCGGCCGACCGGAATATCTTCACGCCCTTTTCGCCGTGACACTGCCGGTGGCCTGCCTCTCCGCTATGTCAGCGACGCTTATGGGAACCTTGTCGGCGATCGGGCTGGTTCGCTTCAAATTCCGCGGCCGCGCCCTGATCGAGGCAGTCTTCATGATGCCGATCCTCGTCCCGGGAATCTTGCTCGGCGCGGCGCTCTATCTGTTCTTCGCCAGGTTGGATCTCGCGGGGACCTTCATCTTGCTGGTGATCGGGCATACGCTCATCGGCATACCTTTCGTCATCCGCGTCGTGGGTGCCGGACTGGCGGGCATCAATCCGGCTATCGAAGAATCGGCCGTCAACCTCGGCTGCAGCCGTTTCGGCGCCTTTTGCCGGGTGGGCTTGCCGCTGATCAGGTCGAGCCTTGTGTCAGGCGCGATCCTAGCGTTCATTTTGTCCTTCAGCGACGTCAACATCTCTCTGTTCCTGACCGGACCCCACACCAATACTTTGCCGCTGCAGATTTTCTCCGACATTCAATGGCAGGGTGACCCGACGATAGCCGCAGCATCGACGATCCAGATCCTCGTGGTGACGAGTCTCATCATCTTGGCCAATACGCTGGCGCGGAAGCGTCTCGTCTTCTGAGGCGCAAATGGCATCCGATCAGGTGGCGGATATGGCGAGATGACGGCGAAGGCCGGTATGCCGCTCCGGTTAGTGGCGAGGGCGCTGCAGGAGAAAGCGACAACCGCGAAAGCTCTGGCACAAGGCGCCATCTCACGTCGCGAAGCGGCTGCGCCGATCCTCGACGCCTACGCGCATTTCGCACCAGAGATGGCGCTCAAAATGGCCTGCGCTGCGGACGCGGCTTTCGCATGCGGCCAAGTGCACGGTCGCCTTCAAGGGATCCCAGTTTCGATCAAGGATCTGTTCGCGCTCGACGGCATGCCTTTCTTTGCAGGTTCGCCCTGCCAGCTTCCCGCCTCCCTTAGCGTCGAAGGGCCGGTGGTCTCCGGCATCAGAGCACAGCATGGCGTGTTCATGGGGAAGACCCACACATCCGAGTTGGGCTTCGGCGTCTGCGGCCACAATATCCATTGGGGCACGCCCCGCAATCCTTGGGACGCTGAGCATATCAGGCCCGCCGGGGGCTCGTCGTCCGGCGCCGCCCTCTCGATCCTCGAAGGCTCGGCCTATGTGGCGCTCGGAAGTGATACCGGCGGCTCGGCCCGAGAGCCGGCCAACATGACGGGCATCGTGGGCTTGAAGATCACTCATGGACGCTGGTCTGGAGCTGGTCTA
>NZ_JAFATE010000470.1 GCF_019244115.1 Bradyrhizobium sp. | reverse complement strand
GATGAACTCACGGAGACCGAGCACGGTCCGCTATGGACCCAGGATCTCTATGGCCAGCGGCGCCAATATCTCGGCCCTGCGCATGGATATGCCGGAAACATGATCCCGCTGATGCGCGGCTGGGAGTGGCTTGCGGAAAGCCAGCGCGCGCGTGTGGCCGACGCCGTGCCGCGAACGCTCGCCGCCAATGCCGTACACTCCGAAATGGGTTGCACGTGGCGACCGGCCGTCGACGGACGAAACCTGCTCTGTCAACATTGCCATGGTGCCCCCGGGATGGTCACGACGTTCGCCGACGCGCCATTTGCCTCGGATGAACTCGAGCGATTGCTGATCGCAGGCGGGGAGCTGACCTGGGCCGCCGGACCGCTCACCAAGGGCTCAAATCTTTGCCACGGCACCGGCGGTAACGGCTACGCGTTCCTTAAGCTCTATCGACGGACAAGGGATCCGATCTGGCTTGAACGCGCTCGCACCTTCGCGATGGCTGCTATCTCTCAATGTCGCAGCAAACGAAACGAGATCGGACGCGGTCGGTATTCGCTGTGGACCGGCGACGTCGGTCTCGCCATTTATTTGTGGAATTGTGTGACGGGTCAACCGGCTTTCCCGACAGTCGACGTGTTCTGACAGCGTGCTTGCTTCGACGCTCGCAGGAGCAGCACGACCTCCGGGAGGAGGAGCGGCGCGTGGGTTCTGCTCAGAACCTCACTCGAGTTCGGCAGATTACTCCGCCCTCCCCCGCAGCGACATGGCTTCCCACACCGCGACGATGATCAGAATCGCGGTGGTCAACAGTGACAGTACCAGGGGCGAGAGATCCGCGGCGACATAGCCGAGCGCGAGCAGCGCGACGATGCCAGCGCCGTGCGAGGGCTGCAGCCAGCCGCGGATGTCGCGCTTGAACAGGATCGTTCCCAGGAGAAACAGCACCGGCCCGCCGATCGCGCATAGCGCGGTCCTCAGGTCCGTATGGCCCTCGGGGTGCTTCAGCACGACCTCGTCGGCGACCGCCGACAGGACGATGCCGGCAACGATCGGCATATGGAGGTAGGTGTAGGCGGAGCGCGCCAGCCGCCCGGACTGCGCCGATTTCGAGATCAACTCGCTGCCGGCCTCGGCGCCTCGGTGAAAATAGATCCACCACGTCGCGATGCTGGCGACGAAGGCCGAGACGAAGGCCGCCACCGCGTGGGACGTCCAGACGAGATCCGCAAAGGTCGCGGCATTCACGACGATCGCCTCGCCGAGCGCGATGATGATGAAGCCGGCGCAGCGCTCCGCCATGTGACCGCCCTCGACGTACCAGTCTTCGACCGACGACGCGCCAAATCCGGGCGTCCAGAACCGCGCCACCGGCGAGACATATTCGATCGCAAGCGCAAGTCCCCACAGCCACAGCCGCGCCTCGCTTTCCGCGAGCCCTCCGAGAATCCAGAAGACCGCGGAGAACAACAGCCACGCCAGGATGCGGATTGCGTTCCGACGCACGCTGACACGGGATCGCGGGGTCGCGGCGAGCAGGAAGACAGAGCGGCCAACCTGCATGGCCGCATAGGCGCTCGCGAACCACAGGCCGCGCCCCTCGAACGCCGTGGGGATCGACATCGACAGCACGAGGCCGCCGAGCATCAGGAGAAACAGCAGGATGCGGACCGGCGTCAGCTCGGGATCGAGCCAGTTGGTCACCCAGGTGGTGTAGACCCACGCCCACCAGACCGCGAGAAACAACAGCGTCGTCTGTACTGCGCCTGATGGTGTGAAGCGGGCGAGCAGCAGATGAGAGATCTGCGTGACCGCATAGACGAAGACGAGGTCGAAGAACAGCTCGGCGTAGGTAACGCGGCTGTGCTGGTTCGCCACCAGCACGCGATGCAGCGGGCCTCGCGGGTTTTCCCCCTTCACGTCACGGCGCGCTCAAGCGTCGGGAACGCCGGTCTGCAGAGCCAGCGCGTGCAGCACTCCGCCCATCTGCCCGCGCAGCGACTGATAGACGATCTGGTGCTGCTGGATCCGTGACTTGCCGCGGAAGGATTCCGAAATCACGATCGCCGCGTAATGATCGCCATCGCCGGCAAGATCGCGGATCGTCACCTCGGCATCGGGGATCGCTGCCTTGATCATCGATTCGATATCGCGGGCGTCCATCGGCATCCCAGTCAGTCTCCTGTTTTTCCGTCGTCGCGGGCGATCTCGCGCGTCAAGACCTGTGCTCGACTCTCACAAGTTTGCGCAGGTTATCGCGGACACCCTTCTAGGTCACGTCCGCCAACATTATATTGCCGATCTGGCGCGCGCAAAACAAAGTTGCTCCGCGATGACAAGAGGCTGAGCGAAAGGTTTGAAATCATGAGGCTTCCCGGTCCCGACCATCCGATCACCATTGCCGCCAATCCGAGGCGGATCCGCGTTACGGCCGGCGATACCGTGATCGCCGAAACCACCCACGCCTTGAGCCTGAAGGAAGCGAGTTATCCCGCTGTGCAATATGTCCCCCGTGGCGACGCCAGGATGGAACTTTTGAAGCGCACCGAACGGGTGACGCATTGTCCCTACAAGGGTGATGCGAGCTATTTCAGCATTGCTGCCGATGGAAAGACCATCGAGAACGCGATCTGGACGTACGAGACGCCGTTCCCGGCGATGGCAGAAATTTCCGGCTATCTCGCCTTCTATCCCGACAAGGTACGGATCGAGGAAGTGGGCTGAGGCGAGTTGCTTTTTACTGCGATGCGGCAACGGCTCCCGCCATCATCGGGCTGCGCTTGGCGGTGCGGCCTAAGCGATCCGTGTTTTCGCTCCTGTTTCCAGCCCGCGCGTGGGATCTTTCGTCTGAGCTTCGCAAACTGCAGGCTGCGAAGCCTGCGCGCCCGAGCGTCAGATCAGTTCTCGCAATGATGATCGAGGCGGCGGGCGCCTCTTATGCCCTGAAGATGGTGAGCCCAAGGACCAGGAGCACCAGGAAGATGACGACGAAGATGTAGAACAGGAAGCGAGCAATATCCGCCGCCCCGGCGGATATGCCGGTGAACCCGAGAAGGCCGGCGATGATCGAAATCACAAGAAAGATCAATGCCCATTTCAGAAGTGTCACAACCCGTTCCTCCGGCTCGTTGCGCGGCCGAGATTGCGGTCCGCGGCCCAGGAGGCTAACTTTCGTCGAAGCCGCCAGTTCCTGTGAAGCCGGCCGAGCCCAGGGCCCTTGCCGAATCCGCACCGGGGCGGCACCATTGTGCGATTAGAAGCAAGTGGCCACTTCCCAAGTCTATAAATCCATTGCCGGGGGCGCCTGAATGACATCGATCTCCGAAACGGTCGCGCCGGCGGATGTTCACGCCGCGCCGAAGGCGAAAGTGCGCAACGCGTCGCTGGATCGGGCCCGCACATTTCTCACGCTGGTGGTGCTGCTCCATCATTCGGTGATCCCATACACGTATTTCGGTCACACCGACCCAAAATACTTTGTCGGCTTCGACATGATCGTGCTGGCGACCGACAGCTTCTTCATGGCGATGTTCTTCTTTCTCTCGGGACTGTTCGTCTGGCCCGGACTGGGGCGCAAATCGCCGGGGGTGTTCCTGCGCGAGCGCCTGCTCCGGCTCGGCCTGCCTTTCGCGGTCGCGGCCTTCACGGTCATCCCGCTCGCCTATTACGCCCTTGCGCTGCAGGCGCATCAGGACACGACCTTTGCGGCGTTCTGGGTGAAGATGGTGACGGTCGGACCCTGGCCGAGCGGTCCGCTCTGGTTCGTCTGGGTGCTCCTGGCGTTCGATCTCACTGCAAGCGTGCTGTATCGGATCTCTCCGACGCTTCTTGACCCCATCAACAAGCTATCGGTGCGTTGCCACGACCGGCCGGCCGATTTCTTCCTGTTCCTGCTGATCGTAACCGCCGTACTCTACGTCCCGGCGCGGGTCTATTTCGGTCCGAACCACTGGTTCGAGCTTGGCGGCCCGTTCTCGGTGCAGGCCAGCCGAATCCTGTTTTATGCCGCGTACTTCTTCATCGGCGCAGGCATTGGCGCGGCCAATTTCGATCGCGGCCTGCTCGCTGCGGACGGGCAGCTTGCCAAAAGCGGCTGGGGCTGGGTGGGCCTGACGCTGATCCCCTACGTGCTGCTGTGGGGCCTGATCTACATCAAGCGCGAGATCCTGGGCAATCCCCCCGTGCAGCCGCACTGGTACGAGGCGAGTTACGGCCTTTTCTTCGCCTGCTTCAGTGCCGCGATCCTGTTTGCGATCCTCGCGTATTTCCTGCGCTTCAAGCAGTCGGGCTGGAGCATTTTGGACCCGATGCAGCCGGCAGCCTACGGCATGTTTTTGGTGCACTATCCGATCGCGCTGTGGCTCGAATACTGGCTGTTCGATGCCTCACTTCCGGCCGTGCTCAAGGCGGCGATCGTGTTCGTGCTGACGGTTGCCCTGAGCTGGGGCGCGACGGAGGCCCTGCGGAGACTACCTGGCGCAAAGCACGTGCTGTGACTGTCGTTCCGGGGCGATGCGAAGCATCGAACGGAACCTCGAGATTCCGAGTCTGGTCTGCATTGATCCGCGCTGTTGCGCGTATCAATGCAACCATCCCGGAATGACAGCAGAGTCGCTTCCGCCCTTTCGCCTTTGAAACTGCGGCCGACAAGTCGCTCCTCGCAATGACGATCAGGCCGGGCCGCCGCCCATATAGGCCGGCAGCCAGCTCTCGAACCGGCACTTGAGGCTGTCGATCGCAAGCGAGCCTTCGCCGACGATGCTGATGGCGTCGCCGCCTGTGGTGCCGATGCGCGTGCAGGGCACCTCGCAGCCGCGCATCTTCGCCAGCACGCGGCCGGCCTGCTCCTCGGGTACGGTCACGATGTAGCGGGCCTGGTCTTCGCCGAACCAATAGGCATGCGGCACGAGGGCACTGGGTGCCGCGAGCAGCCGCGCGCCGATCCCGCTCGCCATTGCCATCTCGGCCAGGGCGACCAGGAGCCCGCCATCGGAAATGTCGTGCGCGGCGGTGGCCGTGCCCGCGTGGATCATGCCGCGCACCACATTGCCGTTGCGCTTTTCGGCCGGCAGATCGACCGGCGGCGGTGCGCCCTCTTCCTTGCCACAAATCTCGCGCAGATAAACCGACTGGCCGAGCCAGCCATGGGTTTCGCCGATCAGCAGGACCGCCTCGCCCTCGGCCTTGAAGGCGAGGCTGGCGGATTTGGTGAAATCGTCGAGCACGCCGACGCCGCCGATCGAGGGCGTCGGCAGGATCGCGCGGCCATTGGTCTCGTTGTAGAGCGACACGTTGCCTGACACGACCGGGAAGTCGAGCGCGCGACAGGCGTCGGCGATGCCACGCAGGCAGCCGACGAACTGGCCCATGATCTCCGGCCGCTCCGGATTGCCGAAATTGAGATTGTC
>NZ_JAFATE010000364.1 GCF_019244115.1 Bradyrhizobium sp. | reverse complement strand
CCGAGCTCGTCGCGCTCAAGGCCGCTGACGCGCCGCCTCCGGCGGTGGCCTTCGGCCAGCCTTGACCGCGTCTCACTTCGGCGCAAAAGAGCGCCGCCAACAAACGACGCCCTCTTGACAACTTACTCCCCATACAAGGTTCAGCCGAATCATCCCGGCATTCCCTGCGCGACGGTTTTAACGCTTATGGCGCGCTCTCCCTGGGAACCGGGCTTTCTTGCTCCCATCGCCACGCGGCTCGTCACCGCAAGACTTGGCCTCAGCGTCGGGAGGCCAGGACCACGCGCTTTTGCGTCCGCTTCAGCGCCCTTCGTCCGCACGAACTACTCGCGCGCGTCGCCAAAGCGTCCATCGCATCCCCGCTCCACGTATCGTGACGATCGGCCGAAACGCCCCTCTTGGTCGAGCGCGGGACGGCACGGATCATGCTTCCGATTTATGGAAATGTCAAGCCGTATTTTTGAAATTCAGAATAAAGCCGCTTGCCGCGGAACGATGGGACCGGCACGGCCCCATGTCTTGCCGGAGCAGCGATCATCATCAGTCCGCGGCCGGCGTCGCCCGCGTGCGCGCCGGAGCGCAGCACGAGGATGGCGACTTGGCGAGGTCCTCGATGATCACGCAGGCACCAGCCGGGCCTCCCGCGCATTGCGTCGTGCAGGCATCGACAAAGGCCTTCAGATCGCGTTCGAGCGCCCGCAGATCCTTCAATTTGCGGCGCACCTCGTCGAGATGCACCTGTGCGAGGTCGCGGGCCGCGACGCAATCGCGCTCCGGCGATCCGGCAAGCGCCACCAGGTCGCGGATCTGCTCGATCGAAAATCCGAAATCCCGGCACCGACGGATGAAGCCAAGCCGCCTCAAATCCGCTTCGCCATAGACCCGGTGGCCGCCGCGGCGGCGGCTTGCCTCCGGCATCAGGCCGATCTCTTCGTAATAGCGGATGGTCGGCACCGTGCAGCGCGTCTCGGCAGCGAGAGCGCCAATTGTCATATCATTGTGATCGCGCATGTTTTGCCTCTTGAACCTCAAGTTACTTGAGGTGCTACCGCTCCTGCAAGAGGTCGCGCGTTTCCCCGCCGCCAGTGGCGGCCAGTTTCGCGACCTTCACCTCGCGCCAAAGGAGCACCTGTCATGACCATCCGCGCCCTGTTTCTCAGCATTGGGCTGCTCGTCGCCGCTGCCACGAGTTCAGTCGCCGCCGAGCGCCTGAGCTACGAACCCAAAGCCTTCCAGAGCGCGCTGGACGCGGGCGGGCCGGTGCTCGTCCACATCACCGCGCCATGGTGCATCGAATGCAAGGCGCAAAAGCCTGTTGTCGCGGCGCTGGCCGAGACACCCGATTTCAAGAACCTGACCATCGTGGACGTCGATTTTGATACCCAGAAGGACGCCTTGCGCGCCCTGAAAGTGCAGACGCAAAGCACGCTCGTCGTGTTCAAGGGCAAGGAGGAGATCGCGCGCGCCGTCGGCATCACGCGCCCCGAGGCTATCGAAGCGTTGATGCGCCGAGCGCTATGAGCATGGACGCGCTGTCCTACACGCTGGCATTTGTCGCTGGGCTCGTTTCCATCTTCTCGCCCTGCGTGCTGCCACTGCTGCCGGTGGTGCTGGGAACGGCCGTCTCGCATCACCGGCTCGGTCCGGTGGTGCTGACGGCCGGTCTCGCGCTTTCGTTCCTCGCCATCGGACTTTTCACTGCAACGGTCGGTTTCTCGCTGGGCGTTGACGGCGACAAGTTTCGTGCGGTGGGCACGATCCTTCTGATCGTGGTCGGCGTGGTGCTGGTGACGCCGCCATTGCAAGCCGGCGTTGCGCTCGCCGTCGGGCCGATCGGCCGTTGGACGGAGGAGCGTTTCGGCGGAGCCGACAGAAGCGGCCTCGCCGGTCAGTTCTGCGTCGGCGTGCTGCTCGGTGCGGTATGGACCCCGTGCGTCGGCCCGACCCTGGGTGCGGCCGCGGTGCTGGCCGCGCAGGGCCGCGATCTGGGCCAGGTCGCGGTGACGATGGTTCTGTTCGCGATCGGCACCGCGATGCCTCTGCTGCTGCTGGGAGCGCTGTCGCGCGAGGTGCTGCTGCGCTGGCGCGGACGCCTGCTGGCGACCGGCCGGGGCGGAAAGATGCTGTTGGGAATTGTGCTGCTTGCGACGGGCACGCTGCTCTCGAGCGGGATCGACAAGCCGCTCGAAACAGCCATCCTCAATGCCATGCCGGCAGAGCTGAGCGCGTTCGCGACGCGGTTCTGATTGATTCAGGCGTGCACGACCTAACGCAATGATGAGATGAGGTTCGATTGGAGCCGCATTGCAGGTGCGCTCCCTCCCCCGCTTGCGGGGGAGGGCTGGGGTGGGGGCGTCCGCGAAAAAGGCTGCAGCTGAGGCCGGGGCGGCTCCCACCCGCCGCGCAAGCGCGGCGACCTCCCCCGCAAGCGGGGGAGGCAAACGGAGAGAGTGGCTTCATCGCGCTTTAGCTCAATCTCACGTCCGGCTCTGGCTTGCCGCGCACCTGGGCGTCGAGCACGAAGGTGCGGCCATGCTCGGGATCGGCGGTTCGCGCCGCTTCGTCCATGTGCTCCCAGGCCGTGGTGACGAGGAGGCGCGACAGGTCGCGCCCGACGAAGGCGGGACAGGTGGACTGCTTTGCCGGCACGTGCAGCGAGCGCAGCAGGCGGCCGGCGCCGTCGCGGACGTCGACGCGGCCAAGGCCGAAACGGGCATTCCAGATCAGGCCGTCGGCATCGACGATGGCGCCGTCCATGCCGTGCTCGCCCTCGACGATCGCCGCCGGATCTGCCGTTGGCAGGCCGGTGGCCGGATCGAGCGGCACGCGATTGAGCACCAGCTTTCGCGTGTCGGCGAAATAGCCGACGTCGCCGCCCGGCGAAAAACAGATCGCATTGGGGATGGTGATGTCCGAATACAGTTTTCGGAGCTGCCCGCGATGCAGCGCGTAGATGGTGCCGGCACCGGCTTCCGCGCTGCGTCCCATGGTGCCGAGCCAGAACGTGCCGGAGGGATGGACACGCGCATCGTTGCAGCGGGTGACGGGATTGTCGGCCTCGACCGGCAACAACAGCTCGATGCGGCCGCTCGCGATCTCGCGCACATAGAGCCCGTCGTCGCAGAAGATCAGCTGCCGTCCGGCGTCGATCCGCGCCAGCGCGCTCGCCATCTTGGGCAGCGTGTGAACGCGCGTCTGCCTGGTCTCGATACGGCACTCGAACAGCCGCCGCTCCAGAATGTCGAACCACCAGGCGGTGTCGGTCGCCCGGTCGTAGGTCGAACCTTCGCCGAGGTGACAGTGCTCGGCCGACAGAACTGCTGTCGGCACGTTTTCGACTGAGGGATCGGTGATCGGCATGTGTCCTCCGCAACGGTTATTCAGGCATGCGGTTGCGGCTCACCTCTCCCCGCTTGCGGGGAGAGGTCGAAATTCACGCAACACGCGTGAATTTCGGGTGAGGGGGAGTCTCCACGATCTCAGTCCCAGGAGACTCCCCCTCACCCCAACCCTCTCCCCGCAAGCGGGGCGAGGGGGCGCACCTTCGATGCTGCAACACCTCAAGCTAAACTCATCACTCCGGCTAACTTGAAATCGCGGCTAACCCGAAGCGGTCGCGAACCGATAGACGATCGTGCGCCGGTAGACCTCGCCCGGATCGAGACGCGCCGACGGAAAGTCCGGCCGGTTTGGCGTATCCGGCCAGGCGTGCGGTTCGAGGCACAGCGCGTCGGACTGCCGATGGAGCCGGCCGCCCTTGCCGCTGGTCGAGCCATCGAGGAGGTTGCCAGAATAAAACTGCAGCCCGACCTGATCTGTCAGAAGCTCGAACACACGTCCGCTCTGCGGCGCTTCGAGCCGCGCGGCGAGGCGAACGCCATCGCCGGCCGGCAGGCAGTAATTGTGGTCGTAGCCGCGGCCGAGCCGCACCTGCTCATGGTTGTCGCGGATCCGCGCGCCGACGGCGACCATCTGCCGGAAATCGAACGGCGTGTCCGCGACGCTCGCCGGCGGTCCGGGCAGCGGGATCGCTGTGGCGTCTACGGCGAGGAAGTGATCGGCCGGAATCATCAGATGATGATCGAGAATGTTTGTGCTCGACAGCACGCCGTTGAGGTTGAAGAAGCTGTGGTTGGTCATGTTGACCACGGTCGGCCGGTCGGTTGTCGCCTCATAGATCATCGACAGTTCCATCGGTCCCGTGAGGCGATAGATGACGCGGACATCGAGCCGACCGGGATAGCCGCACTCGCCATCGGCACTGACATAGGTCAGAACGACGGCAGGTTCGCCTTGTTCCGCGACGCTCTCGATGCGCCAGAGCTTGCGGTCAAAACCCTCAAGCCCGCCATGCAGCGCATTGGGGCCGTTGTTGGCGTCGAGGGTGACCTGCGTTCCATCGATCGAAAAACGCGCGCCCGCGATGCGGTTCGCGTAGCGGCCGACGGTGGCGCCAAAATACTGCCGCCGCGCGAGATAGCCGTCAAAGGCGTCATGGCCAAGCACGATGTCGTCGATGCCCCCGGCCCGGTCAGGCACTTTGAGAGACTGCACCGCCGCGCCGTAGGGAATGATGCCGGCTTCGAAACCGTGCGCTCCGCGCAGGATGATGCGTTCGACCGTCCTGCCGTCAGGCATTGCGCCAAACGGCGCCCGCTCGACGCGCGCTTCTGAACTCGAGGTCATGGGCCAAGCACAAGAAGTTTGGGTTGAACTGCTACCGCATCGAAGCTGCGCCCCCTCTCCCCGCTTGCGGGGTCGCGCGAGCAAGAGCTCGCGCTGTGAGGGTTGGGGTGAGGGGGAGTCTCAAGGGACTGAGTTCGCGGAGAATCCCCCTCACCCGGATCGCGCCTGGGCGCGATCCGACCTCTCCCCGCAAGCGGGGAGAGGTGAACAGCTCGCACTCCCCGCCCCGTTCCGACAGAACTCAGCATGCGTTAATCCTCGAACGGCTCGACTGCGCGGCGCAGGCCGAGCGTGAAGGCGTCGGCGACGAGCTGTTGCGGGGCGAGGTCGACCTCGCAGATGCCCTCCGAGGCCAGCTCGACGAAGCGCTGATAGAGGCCAGGATATTCCGCTTCCTTCTCCTCGACCAAAACCTCTTGTCCCTCGGAAAGGCGGGCACCGCCGCGCGAGAGGGTGATGGGTCCCTTGTCGGTCTCGAAGTGGATATCCCAGCTCTGCGGGCCGGTCTGGCGGAAATCGAAGCTGGCATGGATCGGCAGGCCCGAGACATCCGTCATGTCGAGCTCGGCCGCGATGGGAGCGGCGCGGTTCGACGGAAAGTCGAGCGCCGCCTTGGTCACAAAGACCGGCTCGGGTAGCACGCGGGTGAGGATCGACAGCGCATTGATGCCGGGATCGAACACGCCGAGCCCGCCGGCCTCAAAAATCCAGGCTTGGCCGGGATGCCAGACCCGCACGTCTTCCTTCCAGGTGATGGTCACGGCCGAGATCTGGCGGTTCTCCAGCAGGCGGCGCAACGGCTCGACGGCCGGTGCAAACCGCGAATGCCAGGTGGCGAACAGGGTGCGGCCATTTTCCCGCGCGGTGGCCAGCAGCGGCGCGATCTCGGACACGGTGGCGCCCGGCGGCTTTTCCAGCATCACATGCTTGCGCGCGGCCAGCGCCGTCACCGCCTGGCCGTGCCGGACCTGGGGCGGCGTGCACAGCGCGACGGCGTCGATCTCGGGCCCGTCATTGAGCAGTGCCTCCAGGGTCGTGAAATGTGGCACGCCCGGCAGCGAGGCATTGCGGCTGGCAACCGCGGCAAGTGTGATGCCGGGCACGGCCTTGATCGCCGGCACATGCTGGTCCCTGGCGATCTTGCCGAAGCCGACGATCGCGACGCGAATGTCCTTCATTTTCAGTCCCTGTGGTCGGCATCGCGCACCGTCGCCTCCACCTGATGGGACGGAGCGGTGGCATCGATGACAGTGGTGCCGTGCCGACGAATACCATTGAAAATCACCGCGGTCATCGCCGCAGACGCCGCCTGTGGATCGCCCTCGACGATCGCATCGACGATCCGCTGATGCCAGCTCAGGACGGTTTCGTGATCGGCGGGGTCGACGGGAGCGCTGAGCATGAAGGAAACCCGCAGCGCGGCCTCGATCACGCTGTCGACTGAACGCATGAAGGGATTGCCCGAGGCGTTGGCGACCGCGACGTGAAGGGCGAGGTCGCCGTCGGCGAAGGCGTTGGAGTTCGGCGGCTCGCGGCGCATGGTCTCCATGCTGCGCTTGAGCTCGGCAATGTCGGCCTCACTGCGGCGCGCCGCTGCCAGCGCCGCGGCGCGCGGCTCGACCGCAAGGCGGATTTCGGCGAGGTCGGAGAGGAAGCGCTTGTCGATCCCGACGTCGAGATGCCAGGCCAGCACGTCGGCATCGAACATGTTCCAGGCGCCGCGCCCGCGCACGACCGTGCCGACCCCGGCCTTGGTGGTCAGAAGGCCCTTGGCCACCAGCGTCTTGACCGCCTCCCGCAACACCGGACGCGACACGCCGAAAGTCTGGGTGAGGTCGGCATCGCCTGGCAGCCTGGCGCCTTCGGCATAACGGCCGGCGATGATGTCGATGCCAATTCCGCGGGCGACCTGCTCGTAGTTGGAATGCGCGCGCCGCGTCGGGATCACCACCAACCGTGACGTCGTCATGGGCTGACCCCTCCTTGACTGATCACGCTTGGACTGACCCCGCCTCCGCTGGCCACGCCAACGTTGCGCGGACGCGACCGGCTGGCAAGCCTCACCATGCCCTGCTGCAGCGCAATGAAGGCGAACAGCAGAATGCCCGTTGCGATCTTGGTCCACCAGCTCGACAGCGTCCCGTCGAAATTGATGTAGGTCTGGATCAGCCCCTGAATCAAGACGCCGATGAACGTGCCGATCACCGAGCCCTGCCCTCCTGTCAGCAGCGTACCGCCAATGACCACCGCGGCGATGGTATCGAGCTCGACGCCAACCGCCGCAAGCGAATAGCCCGCCGCTGTGTAGAAGGAAAACACGATGCCGGCCAGCCCCGCAAGGACGCTGGAGAGCATGTAGATGCGCACCGTCATCGCACCGATCGGCACTCCCATCAGGGCCGAAGCCGTCCGGTTGCCGCCGAGCGCGTAGACGTTGGTGCCGAACCGCGTGAAATGCAGAAGAATGCTGCCGGCTGCGACCACAGAGAGCATGATCAGCGCAATCGCCGAGAGCCGCCCTCCTCCCGGGAGTGCCAGACCAAAGTCGGAGACGGTACTGTAAAGCGGCGCGTTGATGGGCGTCGATTCGGTCGACATCAAGAAGCTGGTGCCGCGCACCACGAACATGCCGGCGAGCGTGACGATGAAGGGCGGCATGTCGAAGACATGGATCACCGCGCCCATCGCAGCGCCAAAGCCGGCGCAGAGCAGCAGCAGGAGCGCGAACGCGGCCGTTGGCGGCAGGCCGAGCCGCTCGGTGGTCAGGGCGATGAACACGGTGGCAAAGGCGATCACCGAGCCGACCGACAGGTCGATGCCGCCGGAGATGATGACGAAGGTCATGCCGATGGCGACGACGCCGAGGAATGCATTGTCGGTGAGCAGGTTGGCGACGACGCGGGTCGAGGCGAAATTCGGAAACTGAGCGGCGCAGATCGCAAAGCCCGCGACGAACACCAAGGCCGTGATCATGACGGGCGACAACAGGCGGTTCATGCGCGCGCCTTCCGAACGGCCGTGGTGATGTTCGCGAGCGCCGGCGACTGCAGCAGCAGCACGATCAGCACGACCGCGGCCTTGACCACGAGGTTGAACTCCGGCGGATAGCCCGACAGCAAAATGCCGGTGTTCATCGCCTGGATGATGAGCGCGCCACACACCGCGAGCACCAGGCTGAAGCGCCCGCCGAACAGCGAGGTGCCGCCGATCACGACCGCCAGGATGGCGTCCAGTTCGAGCCAGAGCCCGGCATTGTTGGCGTCCGCGCCCATGATGTCGGCCGCCGCGATGATGCCGGCAAGCGCGGCGCAGAGGCTACACCACATATAGACCGCGACGATCGTCAGGTGGGTGCCGACGCCGGAGAGTTCGCTCGCCCGCGCATTGCCGCCGGTCGCCTCGATCAGGAGGCCGAGCGCCGAGCCGCGCACGACGACGCCCGTGATCAGCAGCATGACGGCGACGATGACGACCGGGGCCGGGATGCCGAGCACCGCGCCGGTCCCAAACCAGACGAGATCGGGCGAGGTGAAGGTGACGATCCGTCCCGCGGTGATGAGCTGCGCGACGCCACGTCCGGCGACCATCAGGATCAGGGTGGCAACGATCGGTTGAATGCCAAGCACGGCGACCAGAATGCCGTTCCAGAGGCCGCAGGCGAGCCCGGCGCCGAGCGCGGCGGCCACCGCAACTGGCCAGGGACAGGAGTCCGCGAGGCTCGCCGCAATGGCGCCTGATATCGCCATGACCGCGCCGACCGACAGATCGATGCCGCGCGTTGCGATCACCAGGACCATGCCGAGCGACAGCAGTGCGACCGGCGCGCCGCGATTGAGCACGTCGACCAGGCTGCCGAACAGCCGCCCGTCCTGCAGGCGGAGATCGAAGAACTGCGGCGAGACCAGGCGGTCGATCAGCAGGATTGCGATCAGGGCGAGGATCTGCGCGAGTCCCCGGCGCGGCAGGGCAAGCTTCATGTCACACCTTCCTTCGCCGCGTCAGCGGCAATCGCCGAAAGGATCGAGGGCACGCTGATCGCATCGTCGCCGAGCGTGCCGACATGGGCGCGGTCGCGCAGCACCACGACGCGGTCCGAATAGGCGACGATCTCGTCGAGCTCGGAGGAGATCACCAATAGCGCAAGCCCCTTGTCGCAGAGCTCGCGGATCAGGCGGATGATTTCGGCATGGGCGCCGACGTCGATGCCGCGGGTCGGCTCGTCGAGCACCAACAGCCTTGGATCGATCGCGAGCCAGCGCGCCAAGAGCGCCTTCTGCTGGTTGCCGCCGGACAGCAG
>NZ_JAFATE010000275.1 GCF_019244115.1 Bradyrhizobium sp. | reverse complement strand
CAGCGCCTGACCATAGGATGTCGGCTCGACGCCGCGCTGGCTGCGGTCGAGAAGCCGCACCCCCAAGGCGTGCTCGATGTCGGCAATCGCCTTCGACACCACCGGCTGCGATATCGCAAGACGCTCGGCTGCCTTGCCCATCGTCCCGCATTCAACGACGGTCATCAGAATGCGGAGGTCGCGCAACTTGAGCCGGCGACCGATCTGCTCCGTCCCCTGCTTTTTCGGGGTCATAGACATGCGGCTATGAGACCATCCAAAAATCGATGTATCCAACTATCGCGAGAAGGCGCAGAGTTCAATCGCAAATTGAGCCCGCGGGGCTGATTGAGCCCAGCACGGCCGGTCACAAAGAACGGTACAGCCAGGAGGGCAGCCATGATCACCAAGCGTGCGTTCCTATCGACCGTCGCGATGGCAGGCACGGCGGCGATTGGTCTTAACGCCAGCGCCTTTCGACGAGCGCTTGCACAGTCCTACCCATCGCGAGTCATTCGTATCATTGTGCCGTGGTCGGCCAGCACGCCGCCCGACATCCTCGCGCGCATCGTCGCGACCGCGCTTTCGGAGAGCGAAGGCTGGAATGTGATCGTCGAAAACAAGCCCGGCGCCGTGGGGACGATTGGCCCCATGGCGGCGCTCAAGCAACCCGCCGACGGCTACACGCTGCTCTCAGTCGGCACGCCGCTCGCAGCAGTCCCGGCTCTCGTTCCCGATGCAAAATTCAAGCTGGAGACCGACCTGACGCCGCTTATCCAGATCGGCACAGCCTACAACGTCCTGGTGGTGAACCCGTCAGTTCCGGTCAATTCAGTGGCGGAACTCATCGCGTACCTAAAAAAGGACCCAGGCAAGTACACGTTTTCGTCGGGCGGCTTCGGTACACCCGCGCATCTGCTCGGCGAGTTGTTCAAGCTCGAGACCGGCGTGCAGGCAACACATGTGCCATATGCTCAATTTCCGCAGGCGATTGGGGACCTGATTAGTGGCGTAAACACCTATCAGTTCATCGCCATGATGCCGGTGGTGCAGCATATCAACACCGGCAAGCTCCGCGCCCTGGCCGTCATGGGCCACAAACGCGTTCCTGCGCTGAAGAACGTTCCGACAATCGCTGAGGCTGGGTATCCGAAGCTTGCCGCCGAGGATTGGAATGGTCTCATGTTGAAGACCGGCACACCGCCGGCAGTCACTGCGCGACTCAATGAGGCCGTCGACAAGGCGCTCAAGACCGACAAAGTGCGCGACGCGCTGGGCAAGCTCGGCACCGATCCTGGCGGCGGTACGCCGGAGGCGTTCGGCACGCTGGTCCACGCCGAGATCGCGCGCTGGTCCAAGGTGATCAAGGACGCTGGCATCAAGATCAACACATGACGGCCAGCGACTTCCGCGTGACACTGCTCGGGACTGGCGTGCCGATCCCGAGCCCGGACCGCTTCGGCCCCTGCACGCTGGTCGAGGCGGGCGACCAGAAGTTTCTCATTGACGCAGGCCGCGGCGCCACCATCCGACTCTATCAGCTCAATCTGCCGATCGGACGCATCGACGTGCAGCTTCTCACCCACTATCACTCCGACCACACCTCAGGCGTACCCGATGTGTGGCTCACCGGCTGGCTCGAATCATATTTTGGAACGCGCAACACGCCCTACCGCGTGATTGGCCCCAATGGCGCACGCGAACTGATCGAGAATTTGGAGCGGGCCTACGCGCGCGACATAAAAATCCGCGTCGCCGACGAGAAGCTGCCGCTATCCGGGATTGCGACTGACGTGACCGAATTCGATCGCGACGGCCCGGTCTATGAGAAGAACGGCGTCAAGGTGATTGCCTTCGAGGTCGACCACGGCGACGTGATCAAGCCTTGCTACGGCTACCGTTTCGAATACGGGGGCCGCGTCGCCGTGTTTTCCAGCGATACGCGCTATAATCACAATGTCATCAAGTATGGTGCCGGCGCCGACTTGCTGGTCCATGAGGTCGCGAGCGCGCGGCCGGAGCTCATGAGAGAAGCCTACGTTCAAAGAATTATCGGCCACCACACGACACCGCGAGTGGCCGGACTTGTCTTTGCCCAGACGAAGCCGAAGCTCGCCGTCTATACGCATATCGTTCTGCTCGGCAGCGAGTGTATTCCTCCGCCGACGCTTGACGATATCGTCGCTGAGACGCGTCAAACCTATGACGGGCCGCTGGCCGTAGGCGAGGACTTGATGGTGTTTGAGATCGGCGAGACGGTCTCAGTTCGCCAACTCCAGCCTTCCTCACCGTTCCACAGTAGTGCAAGTCCTGCATGACCTGATTGGCAGATGCGACTTCCGCTGCGAGTCACGACCGGAAGGGCTCGGATCGAGCACATAATTTCTGCATGGCGTCCAACAGCCGACATTTCCGCTTCGGCGAGGACCACATTCTCACCGGACACCCAACGGGTGCAGGTGCGCATCATCCCTGATCGTCAAGGTGGAGCGCGGTCCACGGGGGGACGCATTTAAGGCATATCATGGCGCCGATGCTGTCTCTCACCTGCCGCCGTGACTCAACTCCCGCGAAGAAGCGTGGCTGCACTTCTAAGGCGACGTGCACGCCGGCACGATCGGCATGCGATCGCGCCGCTTCTGGAGAATGAAATGACTTTTGCCATGCTGCGTTATTTTACTTGGCCCGCTCCTGAGGCCGGCTTATCTGGCCCGCGGCAGCCCAAGCTCCCTTATGGCCAACTCTGAAATTCCGACGGCATCGGTCGCGCCGCACTTGTGAACGTCGATGATCTTGCGCGCGACGCCTCGCACCACGGGTCGCCGCACACCAGGTTCAGCTGCTGCAGCGTCCGTCGATATACCAGTTCGAGCAATTGCTGCTCTTGCAGATTCAAGTCGCTGTTCTTGAGCAATCGCCGAATGGCCATCCTGGTTTCCCTATATTTCCTCGCCGGTTAACGCGGTTTTCTGCGCCCGAAGCAGTGCTCGCTTGGCACAACCGCCGGCAAAAACAAGATGGCGAGAATGGCCGGGAAACTCCCGTCAATTCAAAGGCAGCAGCACGGGTCATCGGCTGCCTTCCGGAATGGCTTGGCCACGGCGGCTTAAGGATGGACGATTCCAGAGTACGTCCATGATCCGAAA
Organism: Bradyrhizobium sp.; assembly: GCF_019244115.1. GTDB lineage: Bacteria > Pseudomonadota > Alphaproteobacteria > Rhizobiales > Xanthobacteraceae > Bradyrhizobium. The sequence continues at coordinate 1,019 of NZ_JAFATE010000275.1, read as the reverse complement.
GCGGCGTCACTATCAATGGAAGGCAGAGGCTGACGCCGTCGATGTGGCCCGACTGATTCGCCCCTGTGGAGCATGTTTTCGCGTCCTGCCCCGTTAGCGGTGCCCTTCGCCGGTCGAAAACGGATTTCGAAAAACAGAATTTCCTGAGCTGATTCAATGGCGGAGCCGAAATCCGATCCTGACGTAAAAATTCCGCTTCCGTTTTTCCGAATAATATGCTTTTCTACCACCGTCCCGCCTCGATGAGAGGGGCGTACGCGTCGTCACGGACGTTGCGGCGGGATGCGATGGACGCGGCGGTGATGCAAGACGAGCTTCACCGGTGCGGACGGCAAAGGCGTGTGGTCCTGGCCTCCCGACGCTGAGGTCAAGCTTCGCGTGTACGACACGCGAGGTGACGGGGGCAAGAAAGCCCGGTCTCCGGGGAGAGCGCGCTATAAGCCGTAACACCATCGCGCAGGGAATGCCGGGATGATCCGGCTTAACCTGTGGTACCTGCCGCCTGCGTTTTTTATTGCAGGCGGGCCATGGGTGAGGCCGTCACCCGGCATTCCCTGCGCCCTCTCAATTTCCCGAGAGGGCGGACTTTTAGCGAAGCTCGGGCGCTCGCGCGCGCCGAGGACGCGGACGTGCGTTTTGCTGTTTGAAAGTTTGAATCGGAACGATGCCACGACATCGTCACGAGAAGTTCGCGCGACGGTACGGTAGCGCTGGGGCCGTGGAATATGTCAGCCCTTCTCAGGGCCGGGAAACAGCTCATCGATCCGTCCCCTCAGCCGATAGGCGACGAGGCCGATCCATTCGCGCACCGCCGTGTCGGTTCGGGCGAGGCCTTCACCGGCCATACCGGTGAAGGAGACGAGATCGTCGGATCCGCCGACGCGCCAGTCAACGGGATAGGGCTCGACCACAAAGCCGACCTTGCGAAACAAGCCGACCGAGCGCGGCATGTGAAACGCCGAGGTGACCAGCAGCCAATGCTCCCCGGGCTTCGGCGCGACCAGCGCCTTGGAATAGAC
>NZ_JAFATE010000285.1 GCF_019244115.1 Bradyrhizobium sp. | reverse complement strand
CTGGTCCGTAAAATATTCCGGCCTCCGGCAGTCATAGGCCAGCGTCGCGATCGAGGAGAGCATGTTCTGGTTGCCGCGCTGGCTGCCAAAGCCGGTCTCCATGCCCCAGATCGCGATCAGCGGCCCCGGCGGCACGCCATAGCGCTGCTCGATCGATGAAAACATCGCCGCCTGTGAGCGCCTGAGCTGACGGCCGCGCGACACGATCGCCGCAGCGCCACGCTTGGCGAGGAACGCATCGAGCGACAGCGAAAAACTGTGCAGGCTGCGATCGGCCGCGATCGTCGCACTCGCATAGCTCGTGCCCATCAGCGCGGAAATGCCGGCACCGCCGACGCCTTTGGCGCGGGCCTCTGCGGAAAACTGCTGCTTCCAGGCCTCGAATCCGCCCGGCCCGTTGCCGCAGGTTGCGGCATGCGCCGTAAAGTTCAGCGAGGCCGAGATGGCGATACAGACGAAACTCACAAGTGCCCTACGCGTGGTCATCAGAATTTCCCTTTGGCTTGTTGTAGGGTGGGCTAAGCCACCGGGTCGGCGCATAGCGCCGCCCGATGACAGGCTCCGCGTGCCCACCACTTAGTATAACGCACAAGAAAGATGGTGGGCACGGCGCTTCGCACCCTTTGCCCACCCTACCGACCCTCCGTCGTCACGGCACGCGCGGAGAGCGTGACCAGTAGCATGAGCGCGGCGAGCATCCAGAATGCGGCCGGCAGGGAGGCGAGTTTTGCCACGAAGCCGACGGCGGCGGGGCCGACCAGAATGCCGGCATAGCCGGTCGTGGTGATCGCCGCGACCGCGAGGCCGACCGGCATCACTTTTTGCGTGCCGGTGCGGCGGAACAGGATCGGCACGAGGTTCGAGGCGCCGAAGCCGATGAGCAGGAAGCCCGCCATCGCGACGGCCGCGACAGGCGCGAGCAGCACCACCGCGAAACCGCCGACGCAAAGCAGGCTGCCCCAGAACAGCGTGGCGCGATCGCCGAGACGCGCGACGACGGCATCGCCGGCGAGCCGGCCCGTCGTCATCGCGATCGAGAACAGCATGTAGCCGAGCCCGCCCTGCGCCGCCGGAAGGAGGCCGGCGCCGATGACCAGCAGCGCGCCCCAGTCGAGCACCGCGCCTTCGACCAGGAAGGTGACCGCGGCGAGCAGCGCAAGCAGCACCACTGACCCGTGCGGCAGCACGAACAGCGGCCCCTCATGTGCCTCGACCCTGCGAAGCAGGCGCGGCCAGGTGAAAACCATCGCGGCCAGCATCAGCGCTGAGCAGACCAAAGTGCTCGCAAGCGGATCGAGGTGCATCGACAGCAGCGACGTCATCACGGCGGATCCGGCGAACCCGCCGATCGAGAACAGCGCGTGAAAGCCGGACATCAGGAGGCGTCCGGCGGCGCGTTCGACCTCGACGGCGTGGATGTTCATGGCGACGTCGATCGAGCCGAGCGCGCCGCCGAAGACGAGCAGCGATGCGGCGAGTGTCAGCGGTGAGCCGGCAACCGCGAGCAGCGGCAGGAAAACCGCAAGGCCGAGCCCGCCCGACATGATGAAGGGCCTCGAGCCATAGCGCGCGCTCAGGACGCCGGTCACCAGCATCGCGCCGACCGAGCCGATGCCGAGGCACAGCAGCAACAGGCCGAGCGTGCCGTCATCGACGCTGAGCCTCTGCTTCGCGAACGGCACCAGCGGCGCCCAGCAGGCGATGCCGAACCCGGCCACCAGAAACGCAAACCTTGTGGCGAGCCGTGTCGCAGGCCGATCAGCAGAGAGCATCCAAAACTCCTGTCCGTCACATGAATCGTGCAGAGATAACGAAGGCGCGCGGCCCGCTTTTTACTTTGACAGCGGGGCCGAGATCGAGGACAAGCCAGCCATGCCGAAAAAACCTGGAACCAATCCGAAAGGCGAATTCGCCTTTTTCAACGTCGTCTATGAAGACGATTCGCAGCGCTCCAACCGCCGCGTACCGGCGGACTTGCTCGGCGGCCTCGACGGCGACGAACCGGCGCGCGGCTACATCATGGAGCAGGATCGCGAGATCGCCGAGAAATCCGGTCGCCCCACGCTCGCCATCAAGAGCATCAGCCGCGTCGGCGCGAAGAAGAAGTGAACGTAGCCCGCATGAGCGATAGCGACATGCGGGATCCCGGATATCGCTTCGCTCATCCGGGCTACGCCTTTCCGCCTTGCCGCTAGGGCTACGGCGGACAAGTCGGCGCAAACGCGCCTCGCAATGACGACCCGATTGCCTATTCAACCTGTCAAACAACCATTCATCCGTCATCGCCCGGCTCGACCGGGCGATCCAGTACGCCGCGGCCTATCGGCTCAAGCACAGCCGCCTCTGGGACACTGGATGTCACGCTCTTGGCCGCGCCGAAGCCTCGGCGCAGGCGGGAAGCGGGCATGACAGCGGAGTGATACGAGTCCGCATTCCCGCGGCACGACGTGCCCGAGTTGTGCGTTTACTCCGCCCTCGAAATCGCAGAGGGCGCAGGGAATGCCGGGAGCTGGCCGCCCCCATGGCCCGCCTGCAAAAAAGGTAGCAGGCGGCAGACACCACAGGTTCAGCCAAATCATCCCGGCATTCCCTGCGCGATGGTTTTAACGCTTATGGCGTGCTCTCCCCGGGAACCGGGCTCTTTTGCTCCCGTCACCGCGCGGCTCGTCACCGCACGCCTTGGCCTCAGCGTCGGGAGGCCAGGACCACACGCTTTTGCGTCCGTCTTAGCGCCGTTCGTCCGCACTACCAAATCGTGCGCGTCGCCAAAGCGTCCACCGCATCCCGCGCCCCACGTGTCGTGACGATCGGCCGATACGCCCCTCTTTCGAGCGAGGCGGGACGGCGCGCATCATGCTTCTGATTCGGCGAAAAGTCAAGGCTCTATTCTGAAAGTCGGAATTTACGGCTGCGACAGAACGGCACGACGGGCAGCCGTAGACCGCATGAGCGACAGCGACATGCGGGATAGATCCCGGATATCGCTGCGCTCATCCGGGCTACGCTTGCTGAAATTTTCGAACCCTGTCCATTGCGCCGGCGTTCGAAAATTGCCGGCCCTCTACAATTTCACGGCGCGCTAACGGAAAAAGTTTGACGCGCTGAACTTTCTCTGCGCTTAAGTCCTGATGTTCGTCGCGGGAGAATTGCCCGCACTCTTGAGGACCACCGTGATGCGCAACGCATGCACACACATCACAGGGATTGCCGCCCGCGTCCGGCCGCTCACGCGGCTGGCCGATCGGTCGTGCACGTCCGTGACGACGCGGGGCCCGAATTTTCAGCTCGAAGCCGGGCTGATCCGCAAAACAAGAGTGTAATCCACGGCGCAGGGCCGCTCCCTCCGCCGCACCGGCAGGAGGGCAAGATGAACGCCCGCAACGACGTCAAGAAACCATTCGATCAGAACTTGGACCCGAGGCTTGTGCTGGCCGCGGTTCAACTGCGATTTGCCGCGCGGGTTGATGGTCTGGTGGCGCGATGGCTGCAGCGCTGCGCCGCGAAAGTCGAGGCCGCACAGCACTTGTTCGAGACCGACCGGAAGCCCACAAGTGAGTTCGGAATGACGTAAGCACTGTCGTTTCATTGATACGTTGGGACGAACTCTTCACGACTGGATGTGCTCATGCGGGCAAAGGAGGCGTAGCCCGCGGAGCGACAGCGACATGCGGGACCGCCGGCAAAATCTCGCTACGCTCATGCGGGCTACGCTTGCTATATCGCCAATTGGCGTTCCGTAGACCTTTTCGTTGGAAACTCGTCCCAAGTTCGTCCGTCCAAAATCCGACCGGTCCGCTTCTTGTTGACGCCGCCCCACTGCTTGAAGTGGAACGCCACGCTGGCGGCCTTGCACTGGTCTCTAATTGATCTAACCCAATCAGCGCGCATTTCGCGCGCTCCAGGACCGCTTTCACCGCCAGCTATTGCCCAATCGATATCTGTGAGGTCTAGCTTCTCAAGCGGCCCCAGGAGGGGCTCCAAGCTTAAGAACTTGATCACTGCATTTGTTCGCCGCAAGCAGTCGATTCGCCACTTAAATTCTTCATTTTCGACGCTCACGCCAAGCCAAACGTTTCGTGGCCAAGGGAGCTGGGCTGAGAGCGCTTCAACTCTCTCAGCTCTCTTGGTGAGAACTTGATAAGTATGCTGCGGGGTCGACGCCATTGTGTCGAAGACCTCACGAATGAATTCTAGAGGTATCCCTTCATGGAAAAGGTCAGACATCGAATTTACAAAGATCGTTCTTCCGGATTTCCATTTCTTCGGCAGTTCAAGCGCATTACGATCTAGTACGATCCGGCCATTCCACTTTGCCCGCCCTCCACTGACACGCGTGGTGCCAGAGTATTTCCCTTGCCCCATCTTCTCTAGACGATTCGCCAAACGCATCGCATAACAGTTGGTGCATCCAGGGGAAACGATCGTGCATCCACCCACGGGATTCCAGGTGGCTTCTGTCCACTCAATGGAAGAATTGGTAGCCATCCAAGTTTTCCTAAGGAAATGCAACAATCACGTGATCAGCGAAAGTCCCCTTTTTTCGCTTTGCGGGCGTTGTCTTTATTTTGCCCTCGGTTTCCAAGGCCAGCAGCGCATCTTTGTAATTCTTCTTG
>NZ_JAFATE010000245.1 GCF_019244115.1 Bradyrhizobium sp. | reverse complement strand
GGCCGAGCGCTCCGCGGGAGTGCGAGGGGAAGGGGATCCATCTTCCTTCGGCGCTTCCTGGGTCCCCTTCCCTCGGCTCGCTCCGCTCACCTCGCCGGGGATGACAGCGTGGCGTGCGGGTGCGGTTAGGTGTCATCCCCGGCCGAGCGCTCCGCAGGAGTGCGAGGGAAAGCGCAACTGTGTCATCCCCGGCCGAGCGATCCGCAGGATCGCGAGGGGAAGGGGATCCATCTTCCTTCGGCGCTCCTGGGTCCCCTTCCCTCGGCTCGCTGCGCTCGCCTCGCCGGGGATGACAGGTGGCGTGAAGGTGCGGTTCTGAGCATAGGTGTCATCCCCGGCCGAGCGATCCGCAGGATCGCGAGGGGAAGGGGATCCATCTTCCTTCGGCGCTTCCTGGGTCCCCTTCCCTCGGCTCGCTGCGCTCGCCTCGCCGGGGATGACAGCGCAAGTGGGTCGAAGAAAAGGTTCTGAGGGCCGGCGGATGAGGCGCTTTGAGGTTTGGCGTAACAGTCCCCCTTCCCGCCCTCACCGTATCCCGGCCCGCATGAAGCTTTGCACGAATTGGCGCTGGAACAAGAGGAAGCCGATGAGGAGCGGGCCCGACGTCATGATCGTCGCGGCCGTGATCACCGACCAGTCGATGCCTTGATCCACCGAGGAGAACACCGAAAGGCCGACCGTGAGCGGGCGCGTCTCGACGGAGTTCGTGATGATGAGCGGCCAGAGGAAATTGTTCCAGTGGAAGCTCACCTGCACGAGGCCGTAGGCGAGATAGATCGGGCGCGCGAGCGGCACGTAGACGCGCCAGAGCACCCCGAGCGTACCACAGCCTTCGATGCGCGCGGCCTCTTCGAGATCCTTGGGCACGCCGAGGAAAGCCTGGCGCAAGAGGAAGATGCCGAAGGCCGAGGTGAGATAGGGGAGCGCGACGCCGAAGAGCGTGTCGACGAAGCCGAGCGCGCGCACGGTCTGGTAATTCGCGACCGCGAGAATCTCCGGCGCGATCATGAGCTGGATGAGCACGAGTGCGAAGAGGAGATCGCGTCCGCGAAATTCGAAGCGCGCGAAGGCGAAGGCAGCGAGCGTGCACAAGACGCATTGCGCGCCCACGATCATCGTGACGAGGATGATGGTGTTGAGGAAGTAGCGCGCGAAGGGCGCCGCATGCCAGGCGCGTTCGAGGTTTTCGAGCGTGAGCGGGGCCAGGAGGTCGAAATGCGTCGCGTAGGCGGCCGGATGAAAGGCGGTCCAGATCGCATAGGCGAGCGGGGCAAGCCAGAAGAGGCCGAGCGCCCAGGCGGCGCCCGTCTCGAGCGTGCGCGTGAGCAGCGAGGAGCCCTCGAGCGTGCTCATTGGTGGTGCACGCTCATTGGTAGTGCACCTTTCGGCCCGCCGTCAGGAACTGCACGAACGCGAGAGCGCCCAGAATGGCGAGCAGCACCATGGTGAGCGCGGTCGCGTAGCCCTGGTCCCAGAATTTGAAGCCGATCTCGTAAATGTGGAACAAGAGCACATTCGTCGCATTGTCCGGTCCGCCTCCGGTCATGATGAAGATGTGATCGACGGTACGGAATGCGTTGATCACGGCGTTCACGAGGATGAAGAGCGTGACGGGCGCGAGAAGCGGCCAAGTGATGCGCCGGAAGAAAGTGAAGCGCGAGGCCCCCTCGATGGCGGCGGCTTCCTTGAGGTCCGGCGGGATCTGCTGCAGAGCCGCAAGGTAGAAGATCATGAAGAAGCCAGCCTCCTTCCAAATGGTCACGACCATGATGGCAAAAAGCGCCGTCGATTGCGAGCCGAGCCAATTCGTCGCGTGTCCGCCGAAGGCTTGCGCGATTTGGTCGAGAAGCCCGTAGCTCGGCGTGTAAAAGAAAAGCCAGATATTCGCGACCGCGATCATCGGCAGCACGGTCGGGGTGAAATACGCCATGCGGAGCAAGGCGCGCCCTGGAAGGCGGTCGTTGACGAAAAGCGCCATGAGGAGCGCGAGCCCGACCGAGAGCGGGATCGTGCCTGCCGCATAGATGAAATTGTTGGTGAGCGCCTTCCAGAAGATCGGATCGGCGAGCATGTCTTCGTAATTGGAGAGCCCGACGAAATGCGCCGGGCGGTTCACCTTCGGCGTCGAGTAGAAGGAATCCATGAGCGTCGAGACGATCGGGATATGCGTGAACGTGGCAAAGAGCACCACCGACGGCAGAAGAAGGAGCCAGGCCTCGACGCTGCGCCCGGAAAGCGCGCCGCGTTGCGTGCGCGATCGGACGCCTTTGCGCGAGAGCTTCAGACGCGTGACCGCAGGCTCATCGCTTCCCGCCAGCACGGGCGGGATGAGAGGGGCACCTGTCGCCGGCTGATCGACCATGGAACCGATCGCCTCCCTTGCGATCCTCAGCCGTAATCCTTGAGGATGTGGTCGGCCTCGCGCTGCGCGTCCTTCATGGCGGCTTCCGGCGTCTTGCCGCCCGTCAAGGCGGCCTGAAGATTGTCGTTGAAGACCTTCATCACGCGCTGGCCTTCATGAACGGTGATCTCGGGTCCCGCATATTGGAGCTGGTCGCGCGCCACGGCGGCCTGCGGGAAATCGGCGATGTAGCTCTTCATCGCATCGGTCGCATAGGCGGCAGGCGAGGTCGCCACATAGCCGGTGGCGATGGACCAGGCGGCGGCGCGTCCGGGCGTGGTCATGAATTTCACGAACCTAAAGGCCATCGCCTGCTTTTCGGGCGAGATCCCCTTGAAGATGTAGAAGTTGCCGCCGCCCGTCGGCGCGCCATAACGCATTTTCTTCGGCAGCATCGCCACCCCGAACGGAAAGCCCGCATTCTGGCGGATATTCGTGAGAGTGCCGGTCGTCTGCCAG
>NZ_JAFATE010000150.1 GCF_019244115.1 Bradyrhizobium sp. | reverse complement strand
GCAGCCATTGGTTGGCCGCGATCGCCGCCGCATCGGGCATCTCCTCCGCCACCGTCTCCGGCATGGTTTTGGCGAGATCCATCACATAATAAGTCGGTAGCTTCGCCAGTTCGTCCGCCGACCAGGAGCCGAGCGGGTGCGGCTGGTTCTGCTTCCAGTCGGCACTCTTGTGGTGATAGTACGCTCTGAGGAAATCGTGGACGCCCTGGCGTGGGTGATGCATGTCGCCATCCGCTGCCCGTGTCGAATAGTACCATTGATAATGCTTGCGCGGCCGCGCCAGCCTCGCAAGCTCCCGGTGCACGGGATCCTCAGCCTTTGGCTTTGCAGGTAGCTCGGCCGTGTCGAAGGGCAGCGGCGGCGGCCCGCCGAACGGCGCACTCATCATCACGACCGAGCGAAACACGTCCGGCCTGACGAGCGCGCACCAGGCCGCGACCGGACTGCCGAAATCGTGCCCGATGACGGCAGCGACGCTGCGATAGCCGAACGCGTGGACCACCCCGAGCGCGTCACGCACGAGATTGGTGAGCCGGAACGGGGCGAGGTCGCCGTCATAGGCCGCGTGCCAGCCCACGGTGCGGCCATAGCCGCGCTGATCCGGCGCGATCACGTGATAGCCGGCCTCGCTGAGCGCCGGCATCACCTTGCGCCAGCTATAGGCGAGTTCGGGAAAGCCGTGGAGCAACAAGACGCACGGCCGGCCGCGGGTCTCAAAACCCGCTTCGAGCACGTGCATGGTGAGACCATTGATACCTTCGACATGGCGCGAGCGGATCGCCGGCGGCAGTGGAATCTCGGGCAGGGACGAAGGCTTCATTGTTGGCATGGCGGCGGGCCTTCAAACGATAAAACTCTTGGCGAAGCGATCGGCAGGATACGCGTGTCCTGTCAGGCGCCAACTACGCCCTCGTCTGTTTCGGCCAATAGCGATCGCGGAGATGCCGCTTGACGAGCTTGCCCGTCGGCGTGCGCGGCAGCTCGGCTTCGAAGTCGACCGAGCGCGGACATTTGAGCGGTGACAGGTGTTTTCGGCAGTAAAGGATCAGCTCGGATTCCAGCGCCTTGCCGGCGCGCGCCATGTCGTGGGGCTGCACCACCGCCTTGACCTCTTCGCCCATCTCCTCATTGGGTACGCCGAACACCGCGACATCGGCAACATCGGGATGGTTGATCAGGACGTCCTCGGTCTCCTGCGGATAGATGTTCACTCCGCCTGAGATGATCATGTAGGATTTGCGATCGGTGAGATAGAGAAAGCCGTCCGCATCGAGATAGCCGACGTCGCCGAGCGTCGACCAGCCTTTTGCGTTGTAGGCGCGCTTGGTCTTCTCCGGATCGTTGTGATAGGTGAAAACGGGCGCGTCGGCGAAGTACACCGTGCCGATCTCGCCGGTCGGCACCTCCTCATCGGTCTCGTCGAGAATCTTGACCTTGCCGACCACGGCGCGGCCGACACTGCCGCGATGGGCCAGCCATTGCTGCGAAGAGCAGACGGTGACGCCATTGCCCTCGGAGCCCGCGTAATATTCGATCAGGATCGGTCCCCACCAGTCGATCATCTTGGCCTTCACATCGACCGGGCAGGGCGCCGCGGCGTGGATCGCGCCCTTCAGTGACGAGACGTCGTAGCGCGCGCGGACGTCGTCCGGCAGCTTTAGCATGCGCACGAACATGGTCGGCACCAGCTGCGACTGCGTGGCCTTGTGCTTCTCAACCAGCCTGAGGAACTCTTCCGCGTCGAACTGTTCCATGATGATGGAAGTGCCGCCCAGCGTGATCGCCATCATGTTGAAGCGCAAGGGAGCCGCGTGATAGAGCGGCGCCGGCGACAGATAGACGCTGTCCGGCCCCATGCCGCACATATCAGCGCAGAGCGTCATCAGGAGCGGGTTGGGCCAGTCGATCGGCTTGCCCTCGAACGCCTTTTTGATGCCTTTCGGCCGGCCGGTCGTGCCCGACGAATACAGCATGTCGTAGCCGGCGACCTCGTCCGCGATTGGCGAGACCGGCTGCGCGACGGCCTCCTTGTCCCAGGAGCGGAAGCCGGGTTCTACCTCGTCGAGCATGAAGAAGATCGGCCCGCCCGGCGCACGGGTTGCGAGATCCCTGACCTGGTCGGCGCATTTCGGCGACGTGACGAAGACCTTTGCGCCACAATCGGCGATGATATAGGCGATCTCGTCCTTGGTCAGATAGCGGCTGATCGCGGTGTAGTAGAGGCCCGCGCGCTGCGCCGCCCAGCAGATCTCCATGAAGGCGAGACGGTTTTCCATCAGCAGGGCAATGTGGTCGCCGGCCTTCAGCCCCAGCGCTCGGAACAGGTGCGCACCCTGGTTGGAGAGCTGGTCGAGTTCGCGATAGGTGATCGCCTTGCCGGTCCCGGCCATCTGGTAGGCGATCTTGTTCGGCTGCGTGCGGGCGTGAATGGAAGGATGGGTCATGCAAATCTGCCGATCAAGTCAACACCGTCGTCCCGGCCTTGTGCGCAATTGCGCACTGGTGCCGGGAACCCATAACCACAGGTTCAGCCAAAACATCCCTTGGATTCAATCGGTCGTCGCAACGCCGGTTATTTTCATTGATGAGATCAGCTGGTCAAGCGCTTCGGCTGGAGTTTTCCAACCCAGGGTCTTTCGAGGTCGGGCATTGAGAGCTTCAGCGACGGCGGATATTTCGTCGGCGCTGTAGACGCTGAGATCCGAGCCTTTCGGGAAGTACTGCCGCAGCAAGCCGTTGGTGTTTTCGTTGGTGCCGCGCTGCCAGGGACTTCTTGGATCGCAGAAGTAGACCTGGATTCCGGTATCGATCTTGAGGCGACTGTGCTGAGCCATTTCGGTTCCCTGATCCCAAGTCAACGAGCGACGCAATTCTTCAGGCAAGGTGATGATGGTGCGGGTGATGGCGTCGCGCACGGCTTCGGCGCCGTGTCCGGAGAGCGAAGGCCCGTTGTTGTCGCGTGGCCTCTCGCCATGGCCCGCCAGTCGTGGCAGGTGGAGCAGCATGGTAAAGCGCGTGGTGCGTTCGACCAGCGTACCGATCGCCGAACTGCCGGCGCCGACAATCAGGTCTCCCTCCCAATGCCCCGGCACCGCGCGATCTGCAACTTCGGCAGGTCGCTCACTGATCATGATCTC
>NZ_JAFATE010000106.1 GCF_019244115.1 Bradyrhizobium sp. | reverse complement strand
GAGGCCGAACAGGACGCACCGAACCACCCGGACGCGGCGACCAAAGTCGCGGATGCCGGCGGCAATGTCACGCGCGGCGTGCCGTTGAAGCGGCGCAGCAGTCCCAAGCTCGACGGCGTCGACAACGCGGAACTTGCGCTGCTGCCGCGCCTGCCCGACACGGCCGACGAGCTGAAGTCCATCGCACTGGCGTTGCAGGCCGACCCGTCAAAGGTCCTGTATCTCGGCAGGAATGCGTCCGAGAGCACGGTCAAGGCCATGAATCTCTCCGGCTTCAAGGTGCTGGCCTTCGCCACGCACGGACTGGTGCCGGGCGAGCTGAACGGCCTGACGCAGCCTGCGCTGGCGCTGTCATCGCCGAGCGTGACGGGCGAGAACGCGGACGGCCTCTTGACCATGGAGGAAATCCTCGGATTGAAACTCGATGCCGACTGGGTCGTGCTGTCGGCCTGCAATACCGGCGCGGGCGCAGGGACGGGCGCGGAAGCAGCCTCCGGGCTTGGCCGCGCCTTCTTCTATGCGGGCACGCGGGCGCTGTTGGTGACGAACTGGTCGGTGCATTCGCAATCGGCCCGGCAGCTCGTCACGGATCTGTTCAAGCGTCAGGCCGAGAACACAAAGCTGGGACGCAGCGAGGCGCTCCGCCAGGCCATGATGGCGCTGGTGGATGGTCCCGGCTATCTCAACGCGGACGGCAAGACGGAATTTTCCTACGCCCATCCATTGTTCTGGGCGCCATATACGATCATCGGCGACGGCGCGCGCTGACAACATTTGACAAGGGGACTTTGGAATGAGGGTGAGCAGAATCGGTCTGATCATTCTGGCGATGAACCTGCTGACCATGGGTCGTGCCGGCGCGACCCAGCTGATCACCGACGAGGAAGCCAAGCTGCCGCCGCCAAAGGGTGCGGTTGCCGCAGAGCGGCGCGGCATCCTGCGCGGACCGAAGGTGGATGTCATCCTGCCGGGCGACACCGTCCATTCGCCGCTGCACTTGCAGCTGAAATTCGAAGCCTTCGGCGGCGCGAAGATCGATCCCGACTCGGTCAAGATGACGTTTCTGCGGACACCGAATGTCGATCTCACCCCTCGCATAAAACCCTTCGTCCAGGCCGCGGGCATCGACATGCCCGACACCGAGCTGCCGCCGGGCGAATACACGATCCGGGTCGACATCAAGGATTCCGACGGTCGGATCGGCACCACGAGTTTCGTCCTCAAGGTCAGCCCCTGATCGCGCGATGACATGCCCTTATTGCCAGTCGGACACGGTTGAAGAGGCGCTGGTCTGCAGCGCCTGCGGCCGCGACATCGCCATCCCGGTCTCACTGATCGCCGAACGGGACGCGCTGCTGCGCAAGCGGGAGATGATTCGCGACGAGCTGCACAAAGCCGAAGCCAAGATCGCCATGCTCCGCAGCCAGACAAAATTCCGATAGCGCCGATGGGGATTGGCGATCTTTCCGCGAGTGCGCTCTTCTCCCCTACCCCTTGCGGGGAGGGGGCGGGGGCGGGGGTTCCCACATTCAGCGCGTCGTTTGGGACCCCCACCCCAGCCCTCTCCCGCAAGCGGGGCAGGGAGCGCACCTCCGATGCGGCACCGATTCAACGCGACTTCACCACGGTGTAGCGCCGATGGAATGCCCATTTTGCGCCGAAACCATCAAAGATGAAGCGATCGTCTGCAAGCACTGCTCGCGCGACCTGCGCGTGGCGAGGCCAATGCTGCTCGAGATCCAGGATATCGTCGCTGATCTGGAACGGCTCACGCGCAGGCTCGACCGCGTCAACGTCCGGCTCGAGCGTTACCGGAATCCGTTCCGCTATTTTGGCTCCCATATCATCCTGTACGTCCTCGTTCCCACGCTCCTGCTCCTGGCCGCGCACGCGCTAGTGACGATCGTGCTGGACATCTCGCCGCTGCCGCTGCGGCTGGCCTCGGTCATCATCCCGATCCTGTTTGGCTTTGCGACCTATCCGCTCAACAGGGTCTGGTTCGGCGGCGCGCTCGCGCTGGGGCTGGGGACCGCGAGTCTCAGCATTATGCTGATGCTCACCGTGACAGGACTGCACGATGACGTCCCGATCATTCCGTCCGGTCCCGTCGAGTGGCGCGAAGTGTTCGAATATGGCAGCAGCATCCTGCTCGCCTTCGTCTCCGGCAACCTGCTCGGCATCGTGATCTTCCAGGTGCTGCCGGGCGTGCTCGCGCAAGGCGGCAAGCCGAACGCGGCGGCCTTCACGATGGCGCGCCTGCTCGGCCAGCATGTCGGCGACGACCAGCTGCGCCGCCGGGCGCGCCTCATCCAGGATCTCGCGCGGACCGTCGTCCCGCTCGTCGGTGTCGCGGCGACAGCCATCGGTTCGCTCTATACCGGCCTGAAAGGCATTTTGGGCTGACCGGCAACGCTGCCGATGTTAGAACGATCTCATTCGTCGTCGTCCTCGTCCGGCCACGGCGAACTCCACCGTGACAGAAGGGCGCAGGCGCCGTCCTCGAATTCGCGTCTGCCAGTGTCGCGGCCGATTGCGCTTTCATCGCAGGACAGCCAGGAGATCGGAACTGCCGAAATTTTGGGCCGCGCGGTCGCTTCAACGCTGCCGACCGCAATCACGCCCGCAAGCACGGCGAGCCCGATCGCTGGCGCCAGCAAACTCCGCAAATGTCGCGTCACTTTTTCATCGCTCCCTGTCCGACCAGGCCCCCTTCCCCGGGACAGACCGTAGTCTCGACCGGCAGCGTGTCCTGGTGATGTCCCGCAAATGCCCGATTGTTGCCGTGTGTAACCTTTTGCGGCGCGTGTAACACGCGGTTACAAGATCATGCGTTGGCAGGACCACGGTTGCCGTGGATTTGACGTCCCCTCCCGGCCTGCCGACGATATTCTCATGCAAGCATCAAATCCAAAGCTCCAGGAGCAGGATATGTCAGCTGACGGTCCTTTGATGCTACGCTCGCGAGCGATCTTCCCCGAAGAACGCGAGTGTTGCACCAAAGGATCATCAGCGCACGGAATTGTCTGGAAATGGCTGAGCATCTCCTGATTGTCGATGATGACAAGGAAATCTGTTCGCTGCTGTCGCAGTTCATGACACAGCACGGCTATCGTATCTCGGTGGCCCATGAAGGCCGGACGATGATGCAGGCGCTCGAGAGCGCCCGCATCGACCTCGTCGTGCTCGACGTCATGTTGCCCGGTGAAAGCGGCCTAAGCCTGTGCCGGCGCGTGCGCTCCAGCGCGACCGTGCCGATCGTGATGCTGACCGCAGTCGGCGGCGAAACCGACCGGATCGTCGGGCTGGAGATGGGCGCGGACGATTATCTGCCAAAGCCGTTCAATCCGCGCGAGCTGCTGGCGCGCGTGCGCGCAGTCCTGCGACGGGCTGGCGGTGCTGCGGGAAGCACGTTGAACGGAGCCGGCCGCGTGCTGGAATTTTCCGGCTGGCGGCTCGACGTGACAGGACGCCGGCTGTTCTCGCCGGCCGGCGCGCTGGTGCCGCTGCGCACGGCGGAATTCGATCTGCTGGTCGTGCTGGCCGAGCGGCCGCAGCGCGTTCTCAATCGCGACCAGCTGCTCGACCTTTCCCGCGGCCGCGCCGCCACCAGTTTCGATCGCAGCATCGACGTGCAGATCAGCCGCCTCAGACGCAAGCTCAAGATCGATCCTGACGGACCGGACCTGATCAAGACGGTGCGCGGCGGCGGCTATGTCTTTGCCGCCAGTGTCGCGACGGTGGAGACCGGAGCATGAGAGAATGGCGCCTCAACAGCATCGCCAGCCGCATTGCGATCACCATGATGGTCACGGTTGTCCTTAGCATCACGGTGACCGTTACGCTGATCATCGGCGGCCAATATTGGATGGAACGGCGCGACCCCGGGACAGCGCCGGGCGATTCGCGGGTCTGGTTCGATCGCTTCGGGGTTCAGAAGCTGAACAGGCGCAATCCCATGATATTCCTGTCGCCGCGCATGACGGTTATCACCCAGATGGTCGATATGGCCTCGCCCGCCGACCGCGCGGTCCTGATGTCCACCTTGGCGACTGCAACCTTCAGGCCCGAGATCCGTGACCAACCGAGCCTCCCACCCCGGCTGCCTCCCACCAGCCTGCTGTCGCGCCTTCATGACGTGATCGAGTTTGAATCGCGCAGATCGCCCGACGAGGTGAGAATTGCCGTGCTCAAGACGGCCGCCAGAAATTCGGACGTCGCCGCGCCCAGCGAGCTCCAGATCGAGATCGCACTGCGCGACGGCAAATGGCTCGCGGTGACCACGTCCGATTTCAAGCTCGAACCGCCTCTGCCAGCCGGTGTCGGGTGGATGCTGCTCTTCGGTCCCCTGCTACTGCTTGTCAGCTTGATGTCGCTCTGGATGGCGCGGCGGCTGGCGCGGCCGATCTCGGCCTTTGCCACCGCCGCGGAGCGATTTGGCATGGGCGCGGAAGCCGTTCCCCTCCCCGAGCGCGGACCGCGGGAGGTTCGCACCGCCATTCGCGCCTTCAACCGCATGCAGGAGCGGCTGCGCCGTTTCATCGACGACCGCACCCAGATGGTCGCCGCGATGTCGCACGACCTGAAGACGCCGCTGACCCGGCTGCGCCTGCGCGCCGAGCTCATCCGCAACGAGGCGCAGCGGCGCAAGATGCTGACCGACATGGATGCCATGACGGCCATGATCGAATCGACGCTCGCCTTCGTGCGCGACGATACGAAGCGAGAGGCGCCGTTGCTGGTCGATCTCGGCGCGCTCGTCGAATCGGCCTGCGAGAACGCAATGGATACGGGCGGTCGCATCGAGGTCACGGCAAAGCAAGGGGTCAACATCACCTGCCGGCCGATTGCGATCTCGCGCGCCGTCGCCAACCTGATCGACAATGCCATCAAATATGGCGGCTGCGCCCGCGTCAGGCTGGACTGCGACGGAGAACGGGCGATCGTCACGATCGACGATGACGGTCCCGGCATTCCGGAGGACGAGCGCGAAAAAGTGTTCGCGCCGTTCTACCGGCTCGAAGGCTCGCGCAATCGCGACACCGGCGGAGTGGGCTTAGGTCTTGCGGTGGCCCGCACCGCTGCGCGCGAGCATGGCGGAGATGTCACCCTCGACAGCGCAGCGAGCGGAGGACTGCGCGCCCGGCTCGAGCTGCCCGTCTCGTCGGCGGCGGCGTTGCCCGACTTGTCATCCGGCCAGATCCTCCTCGGCGAGAAGGCTTACGCCTGACGCGCCTGCTTCGTCACGACCCGGAAATTTGTAACCGCGGGTAACCTGCCTTCATCGTGCAATGATCTGCAACAGTTTTGAGGTTCACGGACATCATCATCAAGAGCCTGACGGTTAAGATCGCCGCCTGAACAGATTTGATGCGTGACGCTCCATCCAACTTACCTGGATCCAGAGCGCCATGCGGTCGGGTCGGTATTGACTGAGGTCGGCGTTGAAGTCCGGGCTTGCGAGCTGCGTTCCGCAAGAAAAGCAGATCATACGATATCCGATCGCTTCCGCGCCCATCATCCGGGCCTGGCTAGCCGTCGCTGCTGTGATCCTGATGGTTACCGCGACCGTCGGCGTCACGACAGTTGCGCCTGCCGCGGCGCAGGGCTTCACCTACAATCAGCAAGCGCCGCGGCCGCGGCCGCCGCGCGCGCCGAACGACAACCAGATGCTGGTGCAGGCGACCGAGGTCGACTACGACTACAACAATTCGCGCGTCTCGGCGGTTGGCAACGTGCAGCTGTTCTACAACGGCACCTCGGTGGAGGCCGACAAGGTCATCTACGACCAGAAGACCAAGCGGCTGCATGCCGAAGGCAACATCCGCCTGACGGATGCCGACGGCAAGATCACCTATGCCAACATCATGGATCTGAGCGACGATTACCGCGACGGGTTCGTCGATTCGCTCCGTGTCGACACCGAGGACGCGACGCGGATGGCGGCGACCCGCGCCGACCGCACGGAGGGCAACTACACCGTGTTCGAGAACGGCGTCTACACCGCCTGCGCGCCCTGTAAGGACGATCCGAAGAAGCCGCCGCTGTGGCAGGTCAAGGGCGCCCGCATCATCCACGACCAGGTGGACAAGATGCTGTATTTCGAGAACGCCCAGGTCGAGTTCTTTGGCGTGCCGCTGGCCTACCTGCCCTATT
>NZ_JAFATE010000238.1 GCF_019244115.1 Bradyrhizobium sp. | reverse complement strand
CTGCGCACTCGGCTATTGAGCCGATCACCAGACCCGTTTCCTGCAATCAAGCACGAGGACAAATCCGATGATGCGGTGTTTCCGGAACAAAATTCTGCTGACTGCCTTTGCTCTTGCGCTCGGCGCTCCCGCGGCGCTTCTCATCGGTGCGAGCGGAGCCGCCGCCCAAACGACAGGAAAGCCCATGACCACAGCATCCGGACTTCAGATCATCGACACCAAGGTCGGCACCGGCGCCTCGCCAAAGCCCGGCCAGACCTGCATGATGCACTATACCGGCTGGCTCTACGAGAACGGGCAGAAGGGCAAGAAGTTCGACAGTTCCGTCGATCGCAACGAGCCGTTCGAATTTCCGATCGGCCAGCGCCAGGTGATCGCCGGCTGGGACGAGGGCGTCGCCACCATGAAGGTCGGCGGCAAGCGCACGCTGATCATCCCGCCCGCGCTCGGCTACGGCGCGCGCGGTGCCGGCGGCGTCATTCCGCCGAACGCGACCTTGATGTTCGACGTCGAACTGTTGGCTGTGAAATAGCGCGTCGCCCGAACTTAAGGGGACTCGGATGTCAGGCGATCATCACACCTATGCCGGCCATTCGCATGACCACGATGCGGAACGTTGGAAACATGACGGCGTCCGCGTCATTCCGGGTAGTCAGCTCGATCCCAACGTACCTTCGACGCCCGGCATGGACCGCAAGGCCGCGATCAACTTCGCGCGCGCCGGTGCGCAAAAGCTCTGGGCCGGCACAGTGACGATCAGGCCGGACGCCAAGACCGGCGCGCATCATCACGGCCATCTCGAAAGCATCATCTATGTGGTGAAGGGCAAGGCCCGGATGCGCTGGGGCGAGCAGTTGCAGTTCACCGCCGAGGCCGGCCCCGGCGATTTCATCTTCGTGCCGCCCTACGTGCCGCACCAGGAGATCAACGCCAGTGTCGACGAGGTGCTGGAATGCGTGCTGGTGCGCTCGGACGGCGAGGCGGTCGCGATCAATCTCGACATCGAGCCGGTCGAGAAGCCCGAGACCGTGCTGTGGGTCGATCCGGTGCACCGCGATCCGGCGGAGAAGAAGTAGATAGCTCTCCGTCATTACGAGCCACCCGGTCCGCGCAAAGCGCAGCCGGATGACAGGCTCCGCGAGGCAATCCAGACCCTCACCGCGGTGGCAGTCTGGATTGCTTCGTCGCTTACGCTCCTCGCAATGACGGCGTGGCTGGCGCCGTGCTATCGTGGGACCAATGAGAGCAGGGGAGTCCCATGACAGTTGTCCGCTACGAGAGCGCCGGCCACGTCGCCACCATCACCATGGATCGCGTATCCGCGCATAATGCGCTCAACAACGCGCTGTGCGATGAACTGCGTGCCGCCTGGCTGCGCTTTCGCGACGGCGAAGACCGCGTCGCGGTGCTCGCCTCCGCGGAGGAGGCGTATTTCTCGGTCGGTGCAGACGTGCGCGACCTGCCGGCGAACATGTGGCACGCGGTGCCGGGGCTTGGCGTCGAACTGGACAAGCCGGTGATCGCGGCGACTTCGGGCTGGGTAGTCGGCGGCGGTTTCGTGCTGGTGCAGATGGCCGACATGTGCGTGGCGTCGGAGACGACGCGCTTTCTTTATCCCGAGGCCAGGATCGGCACGACCGGCGGCGGCATCGCCTCGGTCGTGACGCGCATGCCGCACAAGGTCGCGATGGAGTTTCTGCTGGTCGGCGAGGAATTGGCGGTCGAGCGCGCCTATCAGGTCGGCTTCGTCAACCGCATCACGCCCAGCGGGCAGCATGTCGCGATCGCGCAGGAGATGGCGGCAAAGATCGCCGGCAACGCGCCGCTCGTCGTGCAGGCCTTGAAGAAGCTCGCCCGCGATGCGATGCCCCGGGGACCGCTGGATACGGTCGCCGACGCGCGGCGCGTGCTCGATGCCATCCGCGAAAGCGATGATCTGAAGGAGGGCGTTGCGGCGTTTCGCGAAAAGCGCAAGCCGGAGTTCAAAGGCAAATGATCGCGCTGTCGTGTTGGGCGCTGCGGCCGGGCTGTCTTTCAAGCCTGCAGTTCCGCTGCTAGGCTCTGCTCGCAACAACAACAAACGTGCGGGAAAACGCCATGAAAGAGTTCGAGCCCGTTCTGCCGCGGCGCAGCGTGATCAAGGGCGCCGGCCTTGGCCTGGTCGCAGGAGCGTTGAGCGAAACGCTGCCCGTGGCGGCGGCAGCCGCCGACAGCGAGATCTGGAGCGGGGAATACTGGGCCAAAAAGGGCGACGTGCCGCTGTGGATGTATCGCAAGCGGCTCGGCGTACCCAGGCAAGGCGAGCCGGCGCGGCCGATCGTGTTCTTCGTGCACGGCTCGTCCGTCACCTCGCGGGTGTTCGATCTCGCCGTGCCCGGCAAAGGCGAATACTCCGTCATGAACGAGTTCGCCCGCTACGGCTTTGACTGCTGGACCATGGATCATGAAAACTACGGCAAGTCGGGCCGCACGTCGGGCAATTCTGATATCGCCAGCGGCGTCGAGGATCTGAAGGCCGCGGCCGAAGTTTTGACCCGCGAGACCGGGCAGACCAAATTCCATTTCGTCGGCGAATCCTCGGGCGCGCTGCGCGCCGGCGCCTACGCGATGGCGGCTCCGGATCGGATCAACCGCCTGGTGTTCGCCGCCTTCACCTACAAGGGGGAGGGCTCGCCGACCTTGAAGAAGCGCGCCGAGCAGGTCGACTATTATCGCTCGCACAATTTGCGCAAGCGCGACCGCGACATGATCCGCTCGATCGCCACCCGTGACAAGGCCGGCACCTCCGATCCCGCCGTGATCGAGGCGCTGGCCGATGTCGAACTGCAGTTCGGCGACCAGATCCCGACCGGCACCTATCTCGACATGACGGCCAACCTGCCGGTGGTGCATCCGGAAAAAGTGCTGGCGCCGGTGCTGCTGGTCCGCGGCGAATATGACGGGATCGCCGATGTCGCCGACCTCTGGGAGTTTTTCGACAAGCTGCCCAACGGCGATCGCCAGTTCATCATCCTGCCGGGGACGGCGCATTCGGTCGTGCTCGCGACCAACCGGCAGCTGTTCTGGCACGTGACGCGGTCGTTCCTCACAATGCCGGCCCCGATCGCGACGTGACGGTTTCGTCATTGCGAGGCGCTTAAGCGCAGCCCGCCACGGCCGACGCCTGATCCGTCCGGTCACGCGAGGCGATGACCATGTTCAAAGTGACTGAGCTTGCGGAGAGTCCCCCTCAGTCGGATCGCGCAAGCGCGATCCGACTGCCCGCAAGCGTGAAGGTGAACGTCGCGCTGCGATGGCAGTCAACCTAACCTCTAATAATTCACCCGGAGGCCGAGGCCGCCGTGGATGGTGTTGCCGACCGGCTGCGGTCCGAGCGTGCCGTTGACGAAGAGATCGGCGACCCAGCCACGGCTCAGGCGGAAGCCAAGCCGGCTGCCATACTCGAACCAGCCCTGATTGCCCATGGTCGGCACGACAAGGCCATTGCCGGTAACGGTGGCGACGATGCCGGAATGCGTCGCAAAGGACTGGGTCCAGCCACCGTTGATGTTGCCCTCGATCGTGGGCGTGAGCATGTGGGTCCACTGGCCGCCGATCTTGACGAGGCTGGTGCGATCGGTCCCGCTACTCACCGTGGCATTGAACGGATTGAACGCGGCGGCGGGATCGCTGGTGCCGCCGACATGCTGCCAGAGCTGCCAGAACTCGACATAGCCCGCGACCTCGTCGCGCGGCGAGACACGGCTGATCCACCCGCCGCGGCCGAACGCTGCATAATTCGAGGCGTCGGTCGAACTCGTCAAAAGCACCGGCCCGAAATTGGTCAGGTAGCTGCGGCTGTAGCGCACCTTCTCCCAGGGCGTGAGGATGGCGCCGACATCGAAGAACGGGCGCGACGATCCCCAGTCGGTGAAATCATAGCGCAGAGCAAAGGCGCCGATCGGCGCGCTGGTGACGTGATAGCCGTTCTCGCTGTATTGCGTGTAGGCTATGCCGGCGAGGAAGGAGAGATTTTGCGTCAGCTCCTTGCGGCCGTGCACGCCGGCCGAGAATGAGCCCGCCGAGCCGAACGCGCTGATGCAGTCGGTGCAGTTGATCTGTTCGTTGACGCCGAGCAGCACCGAGCCCAGGACCTTGTTGGTGATCATCTGGTTGAAGCGCTGGTCGGCGAGACCGTTGATCGAGCCTGCGCTGGAATCGGCGCCGGTCGGAGAGGGCGTTGGTGTTGGCGTCACCGTCGGCGAAGGTGTTGGCGTCGGTGTCGGCGTGGCCGACGGCGCCGATGAGGGGGAGGGCGAGGGTGACGGTGAGGGGCTCGTAGAACATTCAACCTCGCACACCGCGGCGGCCGGGCGCGTCAGAGCCGGAAGCAGCAACGCCGAAACCGCCGCTGTGAGAGCGCCTGAGATGATGAACCGATGCGCGCGCCCGATCATAATCAGCGCCCGCACAGGATGCCGGTGTACTCGACGCCCGGGGCGTTGTCGGCGAAGTCATTGACGGTGCAGAGACCGGCCGCGGACGCACAGGTCGCCGCAAAAGTCCAGGACGGCGTGCTGGTCTTCTTGATCGTCGCCCTGCCGTTTCCGGTCGCGGTGATGATCGCGGTGTCCCCCGGCTGCGTCAGCTGCAGGCATTGGAAGCTCAGGGTGCAGACCTGCGAGGCGCCTTCCTGCAGCACCACCATGGTCTGGCCGCGCTGGTTGAGAATGTCCAAGATGGTGCCGCGGACGCCAATCGTGGCAAGCTGTGTCGTGATCTTGTAGGCGGCCTTCTCCGAATGCCCTGTCACGAAGCGGAAGGCGCCGGTAGCCAGCCTGATCGCGATGTCGCGGTACGAGTGCTCGTCGTTGAAGACGGTGCGATCGAGCGTCAGCGAGGCGTTCGGTCCTAGCGACAGGTTGGTGCTGTCGATCATCACGAGCCGCGCCGCGCTCTCGGCGCCGGTGCGCACGGTCTCGTTGCGCAGCACGCCGTCGCCGACATTGATCTGGTTGGTCGCGGAGGCGGCGACGCGCAGCACTTCCCTTTGAATGACGACGGCTTCGCCGATGCGGGTGGTTTCCCCCGATGCGGGGGAGGCCGCGAGCGCCGCCGCGAGGCAGGGTGCGACCAAACATTCGATGAGTCTGCGGTAACGCCAATACATCTGAATGCCGCTCAAGGAATATTCCTCATCGTAACGTTCGGCGGCCGATGGCGATGTAGCAGATTTGTCACAAGCACCGTCCTTCGCCCGGACGTTAGTGACAGTGAGCCTGTGCCGCGTTCAATGCGGTGGACACGAAAATCATCGTCGGTCACAGTCCTGCCGACAGTACGATCCCACCGTCAGCCGTGAAGAACGTGCGTGAATCATTGGTCATTTCGAGCGGGCCCGTCGGCCGCACTCTCGCGATCGCTGCGATCATCTTCATCGTTGCGCATGCCTTGTTGCTGATTGGCCTCACTTCGCCCGAAAAATTCGTCTTCGACGAAGTGCACTATGTGCCGGCGGCGCGGCAGATGCTCGAGCCGGACAAACCTTCGGAGGTGCTCAATCCGATGCACCCGCCGCTCGCCAAGGAGCTGATCGCGCTGTCGATCGCGGTCTTCGGCGACAGCGCGCTCGGCTGGCGCTATCCGGCGGCGCTGTTCGGTGCGCTCGCCATCGTCGCGGTCTATCTCTGCGGATTGGCGCTGTTCGAGGCACAGCAGGGCGCGGTCGGCGCGGCACTGATCTCCTTCTTCAACCAGATGGTTTTCGTTCAATCGCGCATCGCGATGCTCGACATCTTTGCGCTCGCCTTCGGCCTACTCGCGATCGCCGCCTTCATGCGCGGCTTTCGCGAAATCTCTCCCCAGCGCTGGTTCGCGCTCGCGGGTATCGGCTTCGGTCTCGCCGCCGCCTGCAAGTGGAGCGGCCTGTTCCCGCTGGCGGTCTCGATCGCGATCGTCGCGATCATTCGCCTGCTGCAGGGTTGGAAGACGGCGTTCGCGGACGGCAGAGCCAGCGATTGGTATCGCCCGGACCGCTGGCCGGATTTCGGATGGTATCATTTCGTCACGTGTTTCGTCGCGCTGCCGGCGCTCGTCTATGTCGCGACGTTCGTGCCGGTCCATGGATTTTCGCCTGCCGATCTGATCGAGGCGCAGCGGCGCATTTTTGCCGACAACACCACGAATGCGATTCCGGCGCACACCTATATGAGCTCCTGGCCGTCTTGGCCGTTCTTGCTGAGGCCGGTGTGGTATCTGTTCGACAAGGTCGATGACGACCACATCGCCGCGATCGTGTTTCTCGGCAATCCGCTCGTGCTCTGGCCGTCGCTGCTCGCGCTTGCCGCCTGCCTGTGGGATTTCGTCAGGTCACGCAATGCAACCGCATTCCTGATCCTGGCGTTCTATTTCGGCAGCTATCTTGCGCTGGCGCTGATGCCGCGGGCGCTGGCCTTTCTGTATTATTATCTGCCGGCCGCGACGATCCTGAGCCTTGCGCCGGTTCAGGCGCTGACGCGCGAGGGCGTGCCGCGCTGGGTGCTGTGGGCCTTCATCGCGCTCGCCGGCATCGGCTTTGTCGTGATGCTGCCGATCTCGGCCGCGTTCGTCGGCACGTCGATGGCGATGTTCAACCGCCTGATGCTGTTCCAGAGCTGGATTTGAAGGACAAGTCATCCCGGGCCGCGTCGAAGACGCGAACCCGGAATCTCGAGATTCCAGGTCCGGCGCTTGCGCGCCGTCCCGGAATGACGGGGACTGCTTCGTCGCTTCGCTCCTCGCAATGACGGCGATCACTTCGACGCGGTCTTGGCGTCCATGTTGACGACCTGGACGCGGCGGTTGACGGCATCGGTTGGATTGTCCGGATTCTTCAACCGGGTCTTGCCATAGCCGACAGTGACGAGATCGCCGCCGGCGAGGCCGTATTTTTCGACCAGATAGGCCTTGATGGTATCGGCGCGGCGCTCGGAGAGATCCTGGTTGAACGCCTCGCTGCCAACGGCGTCGGTGTGGCCGGCGACCAAAAAAGTCGATCCCCTCAGGCCCGGATCGGACAGCGCCTTGCCGAGTTCCTGCACCGCCGGCATCGAGGCCTTGCTGATCGCGGCCGAGTTGTAATCGAACTGGATTTCCAGATCGATCTTCGGCTTGGTCGCCGCGATCTCCGCGATCTGGTCACGTTCGCCAAGCGACAGCGAACGGGTCGTGCGGTTGCGCAATGTCGCCAAAAAGCCCGCCTCGGTGGCCTTGGCCGAGGGATTCGCCTGCGGTGTGCCGGCCGATAGCCCGCGCGTGACGGGCACCGGCTTAAGGGCGCTGAGGATCTGGTCGGCGGACACCGTATTGTCCTCGGCAAGCGCCAGGCCCGCTGTGAGCGACAGCGCGGCGCCGAGCATGATTGTTCTCAATCCTCCGAAGCGAGTCATTGTCGTCATCCTCGAGCTAAGCCTGATGGAACTTGGATGCCGCGACCCTAGGAGAGGTTCAAATCCGCGACTGTGATGCATGTCACAGGACAGGGGCGCCGCGCACGGCGGTCGATCCTGCCGCTGGCATATCGTCGTTTTCTGATCGCACGTTTGCGTGAGCACCTACGGACGCAACGATCTCGATGCGAGCTGGTTGCGGCGGTTGCGGCGCCTTGGCATTGCCGATCTGTGAACAACAAAACGGCAAGATGCGACCATAAAGGTATCGCGCGCAAGAAAATCCAACGAACAAGCGAAGCAGGGCTGTGTTTCATCCGGTTAGACGACAAAACGATTACCAGGGCTATCGCGGGACATCTGACCAGGCGGGTTCAGCGAGTGGGGCATCGATCCTGATCGGGGCTGCGATGATCGCTGCGGCGCTGTTGCTGTCGACGCTGATCACGACCCTGGGCGGCCGCTATGTCGGGCTCGAAAGCCCGACCGACGACACCGCCTGGCTGGTGGATCGCCTGACCGGCAATGTCTACAAATGCCAGGCCTCCAACCGCGGCAAGGCGGCCTGCGAGCCGGACATCGCGACCGGCAGCATTCCCAGCGGCTCATCGGGGCGCCCGAAATAGTTTTTCTCGACCGCCATACCCGCGAATCCGGTTAGATTTTGCGGACCGATGTCCGCCGTGCAAAAATCCCACCCTTTGACCAAGGCCGAAGCCCGGCGCATCTGGCTGCATGCGCAGCGGCTCGATGCGCGCGAGCCGTTCGGCGCAGGCGCGCAAGCCACCGCGGACGCGGTCGCTCATCTCGGCTATGTCCAGATCGACACTATCAACGTCATCGAGCGCTGCCATCACCATATCCTGTGGACGCGCATTCCGAACTACCGGCGTGCCGACCTGCGCCAGGCCCAAAGTGTCGACAAAAGCGTGTTCGAGTACTGGACCCATGCGCTGTCCTATGTGCCGACCAAGGATGTCAGGTTCTTCATCCCCGCGATGCGAGAATACCGGCGCGCGGGCCACAAATGGCTCAAGACCGTCAAGCCGGAAGACACGCGCAAGGTGATGCGGCTGCTCCGGCGGGGCGCGCTCACCATCCGCGACATCGAGGATGACGTGCTCACCGAGAAGGAGCATCTGTGGGCGAGCCGCAAGCCGTCGAAGCGGGCGCTGCAACTGGCGTTCTATGCCGGCCTCGTCACGATCAGCGAACGCAACGGCATGCTCAAGACTTACGAACTGATGCAGCGGCATTTCGGCTGGGACAAGCCGCCGAAAGGGGCATCAGCGGCGGAGACTGCTGGCTATCTGCTTGATCGCGCACTTCGCGCGCAGGGGTTCGTCAGCCTCGATTCGATCTGTCACCAGGATGCGCCGAGCAAGCCAAGGGTCCGCCGCCTGATCGAGGCGAGGGTTCGCCGCCGCGAACTGGTGCCCGTCGCGCTGGAGGGGGCGGGGAAGCAGGAGCATTGGGCCGCGCCCGCGACGCTGGCTGCGCCAGCCGAGGCCGAAAATGGGCTGGTCCACATCCTCTCGCCGTTCGATCCGCTCATCATCCAGCGCAAGCGGACGGCGCTGATCTTCGACTACGAACACCGCTTCGAGGCTTATGTCCCGAAGGAGAAGCGGCTGTTCGGCTATTTCGCGTTGCCGGTGCTGGTCGGCGAGGAAATCGTCGCAGCCCTCGACCTGAAGACCGACCGGGTGAACCGTAAGCTCCGCTTACAAAAATGGAACTGGGTCGGCGCCGGCGGGCGGCGCGGCGCGCGCAGCGGTTTCAAGCGCGCCATCGAGGAGGAACTGCACCGCTTCGAGCAGTTTCAAGTCTCGGAGTGACGGAACTGCGCGCTTTCGCCGGGCCCCTCCTTCAATCCCCGGATCAGCATGATGCAGGTGTCCGTCATCCAGGGAATTGCGTTTTCAGGCGCGAGGTAGAAGCGGCGGCGAAGGATCTGCGTGACGATGCCCTGCAACGACGTCATGTAGACCGAGGCCCGCCAGATCACGTAGTCCGGTGCCATGCCTGTGCCGGCAAAGCCGACCGCGAAGATCTGCAGGGCTTCCATCGCGGCCGCCTCGACCCGCGGATATTCGTCGCCGAAGGTGGAGCGTGCGCGGCCCCCGAAATGGAAGGTGTTGGGGTGGTCGCGCCCGTAGACATAGAGCGCCACGCCGGCGGCGATCAGCATCGGCTCGCCCGGTGGTTTGTTGGCAACGGCGCGTTTCAGGTGGCGGATGAAATCCTTCCAGCAGCGCTCCGCGACATGGGCAAGCAGCGAGGCCTTGTCCGGAAAGTGCCGGTAGATCGCGCGGTGGTTGACGCCGGTATCCCGGGCCAGCTCCCGCACCGTGATCGAGGCAACACCGTCGCTTTCCAGGCGCCTGAGCGCCGCCTCCATCAATGCGTCCGGCAGATTGCCATGGCGAAACGTCGTCCGCTTCGGGATCGAAAGCTGAGCCATCGTTAAGATAACCCTAATGCTTAAACAGTGTTGCCACCGAGCGCGCCTTGCCGTTAGATGTCTCCTTAGGAGACAACGGTTAAAAGATACCACTCAAAGGAGGCAAAGAACCCAATTTTTTTCAACAGAATGTCTCCATCGGTGACAGAAATCGGACGTCCGCAACCCTTGCGTGAAATCTATGGCAAATGCAAGGGCGTTGGTGGTTGAGGTTGAGTATGACGCGCGTTGATTCCTTTACGGACGATGAAGAAGGGGTGATGTTCCCCCGCCTGGTCCCGCTTGCCATCGTCATGGTGACGCTGGCGGGGCTGCTGCAATGGATCGTCCCGGTCCAGATCGTCTCTGACATCGCCTTCCTCGAGGACATCGACCCCGATCGGCTGGTGGCGTTCGGCGCCCTGGTCGCGGTCGGCGGATTTGCGCTCAGTCTTGCGGGCTACCAGGCGCTGCGCCGGCAGGGCGCCGATGTCGATCCGGCCGAACCGGTCCGGGTGCTGGTCACCGATGGGGTGTTCAGATGGACGCGCAATCCGATCTATCTCGGCATGTGGATCGCGCTCGGTGGGATTGGGCTCGCTTTTGCAACCGACTGGCTCCTGATCCTGGTCGCGCCGGCGTCGGTGATCGTCAATTTCGCAGCGGTCCGGCCGGAGGAGGCCTATCTCGCGCAAAAGTTCGGCGGGCTCTACCGCAGTTACGAGCGCCGCGTTCCACGCTACTTCTTCATGCATTGAGGCGGCGACGCCTCTTTGAACCCGTCATTCGGGGGGCGTAAGCGCGAACTATGGTGCGCAATGCGCACCCTGAGACTCTCGAGATTTCGGATGCCGTTCGCACCGTCCCGGAAATGCCGACTGGCCTATTTCAGCCCTTTGACGAGCATGGTGCAGGTCGAATTGATCCAGGCGGGGGCGTGCTCGGGGCGAATGCGAAGACGGCGGTGCAGGTATTGCGAGACGATACCATGCAGGGCGGCGATGTAGATCGCCGCGTGTCCGACCACGAGGTCCGGCGCGAGTCCGGTGCCGGCAA
Source organism: Bradyrhizobium sp. (assembly GCF_019244115.1). GTDB lineage: Bacteria > Pseudomonadota > Alphaproteobacteria > Rhizobiales > Xanthobacteraceae > Bradyrhizobium. Next base: position 2,339 of record NZ_JAFATE010000238.1, on the reverse strand, counting down.
AACCGGTCGCGAAAATCTGCAACGCATCGCGGATCGCCGCCTCGAGACGTGGAAAGCGGATCCCCATGCTCGGATAGGCGCCGGTCGCGAAATGAAAATGGTTCGGGTTGTCGCGCCCGTACTCGAACATCGCGACCCCGGCCGCCACCAGCGTCGCCTCGCCCTGTGGCTTGTCAGCGATGGCAACGCGCATCCGCCGGATGAACTCGCGCCAGCAGCGCTCCGCCGCGTCCGCCAGCAGCGTCTCCTTGTTGGGGAAATGCCGGTAGATCGCGCGATGGTTCACGCCGGTGTCGTAGGCGAGGTCACGCAGCTTGATGGCGTTCGCGCCGCCCGTCTCGATGCGGTTCAGCGTCGCTTCCAACAGCGCCTCCGGTAGATTGCCGTGGCGAAATGTTTCCCGTTTCGGTAGCACAGGACGCGGCATGCCTCGAATGACCTTACAAATTTAGTCGATTTTGATGGGTCTTGACGGAGAGGTTTCCATATGTCTCCGTAGGAGACAAGAGCTAATCGCTGCCGGCCATTTCCGGGCACGCGGAGTGATCCTTTTGACATTAAGTCTCCATCGGAGACAACACGCTGAATTCACAGCGGATCCTGCCCGAACGGTGTGCATTTTGAGTATGAAGGAGTTGCGAATGACCCGCGCTGAGCCGCTGCCGGAGAGCGAGGGGAGCGTCATGTTCCCGCCGCCCCTCCTGCTCGCGGCGCTGGTGATTTTGGCAGCGAACCTGCTGCAATGGCTGGTCCCGATCGAGTTCATTGCCGACATTGCCTTCATCGACGACATCGATCCCGACTGGCTGTCAGCGGCCGGGGCTATCATCGCGACTGCGGGCGCCGCGCTCAGCCTTGCCGGACAATGGGCGTTGAAGCGGCGCGGCGCCGACGTCAATCCATCGCAGCCGGTCATGGTGCTGGTCACCGACGGCGTGTTCGGATGGACGCGCAATCCGGTCTATCTGGGCCTGTGGATCGCACTCGGCGGCGTGTCGCTGATTTTCGCATTCGACTGGCTCTTGATCCTCACGCCGCTTGCCTGGCTGCTGGTCAACTGCGCAGTGGTCAGGTCCGAGGAGCGCTATCTCGAACAGCGGTTCGACAAGGCCTACCGCGAGTACAAGAAGCGCGTGCCGCGCTATTTCTTCATTCGCTGAGCAAGCGTTGCCGTTCGGCCGCCCGTAGCGCGAGACGTTCGGGAGCCGCGCCGATGAGTTCGCGGCCGCGGAGCGGACGAAGTAGCCGGTCTGTACGGTGTGTTGAGCGAGAGCGATATCCCCGTTCCTGCCGCGCGACGATGGCGAGTTTCGCTTCCCGCTCGACCCATCCTACGATTCTGTCGCGTGAAGAACTGCCAGCGTGGAAGGGGAAGTTCACGGGAGCGGGGCGCTTCCTTCCCCTGAAGACATCGAGCTTCCGGATCGACGCGCGCTGCGCGCCCTTTCGGAATAACGCGTCACGGCGGAATCGTTAACACTCACGAAATCCTGATTAGTGACGATTATTGACTTTCATCAGTGAATAGTCGACATTCCGTAAACGTAGCAGCCAGGGGAGTGCCCGATGTTGGCGAAGTCGATTTTGTCGAGCTATTCGAGACTGTTAGCTGGAGCTGCGCTGGCCGCGATAGCGGTGGCGCTGGCCGGCTGCGACAAGACCGTCGCCCAGAAGGCCGAGCCAGCCCGTCCTGTTCTGGTCGCGTCAGCCCATTATCAGGCCGAGACCCCGGAGCGCAGTTTCGTCGGCACCATCAAGCCCCGAATCGAGGCCGACATGGGTTTTAGGGTCGCCGGCAAGGTCGCAAAGCGCCTGGTCGAGGTCGGCCAGCATGTCGAGGTCGGGCAGCCCCTGGCGACGCTGGATGAGGTCGATCTGAAGCTGCAGGCCGATCAGGCCGAGGCCGAACAGAGCGCCGCGACCGGCGTGCTGGCGCAGGCCGCTGCCGCCGAGCAGCGTGCCAGGGATCTCAAGGCCAAGGGCTGGACCACGGACGCGCAGATGGACAGCGCGAAGGCGACGGCCGATGAAGCCCGCGCCCGGCTCAACCGTGCCGAGCGTTCGGTCGAACTGACCAAAAATTCTCTTTCTTATGCCACGCTGGAGGCCGACGCCCGTGGCGTCGTCACGGCGACCATGATCGAGCCCGGCCAAGTGGTGGCGTCTGGGCAGACCGCGATCCGCGTCGCCCGGCTGGCCGAGAAGGAAGCCGTCGTCGCGATCCCGGAGACGCTGCTCGGCCGTGCCAAGTCCGGCATCGCTAGCGTCACGCTGTGGTCCGATCCCAACAAGAAGTACGTCGCAAAGCTGCGCGAGATCGCGCCCAACGCCGATCCCGC
>NZ_JAFATE010000545.1 GCF_019244115.1 Bradyrhizobium sp. | reverse complement strand
GTCGATTCCAGCCTGATCTATTCGATGATCGACGTGCTGCTCGGCGGCCGGCGCGGCAATTCCACGCTGCGCATCGAGGGCCGGCCCTACACCACGATCGAGACCAACCTCGTCAAGCGGCTGATCGAGGTCGTGCTGTCCGATGCCGAGCAGGCGTTCCGGCCGTTGTCGCCGGTGAAATTCTCCATCGACCGGCTAGAGACCAATCCGCGCTTTGCCGCGATCAGCCGGCCGGCCAATGCCGCGATCCTGGTTCGCCTCAGGATCGACATGGAGGACCGCGGCGGCAACGTCGAACTGCTCTTGCCATATGCGACCATCGAGCCGATCCGCAGCGTGCTGCTGCAGATGTTCATGGGCGAAAAATTCGGCCGCGATCCGGTCTGGGAAGGGCATTTTGCCACCCAGATCGCGCAGGCCGAGATTTCTGTCGATGCCGTGCTCTACGAGGCCGACATCCCGCTGAAGCAGCTGATGCGCCTAAAAGTCGGCGACACCCTGCCGCTCGATCTGCGTTCGGACGCGCTCGTGTCTGTCCGTTGCGGCGACGTGACCCTGACCGAGGGGCGCATGGGCCGCGTCGGCGATCGCGTCGCGATCCGCGTCACCAAACCCTTACGCAAACCGCACACCACACTCGCGATGTTCGAGCGCGCGGACGAGCAGAACAAGTTGCTGGAGGCCCAATGAGCCACACGATCGGTATGACCATCGAAGCACTGGTGGCGGTCCTGCTGCTCGTCACGATCGGTTACTGCATGCTGCTGAACAAGCGGCTGACGCGGCTGAAGGCCGATGAGCATTCACTGAAAGCCGTCATCGCCGAACTGATCACCGCGACCGAGATCGCCGAGCGCGCGATCGGCGGGCTGAAGCTCGCGGTTCGCGATGTCAACGAGAACCTCGGCGGCCAGCTCGACCAAGCCAACCAGATGTCCGAGCATCTGAGGAAGCAGCTCGCCGAAAGCGACTACGTGGTCCGCCGCCTGTCGAAGATCGCGATCGCGGCACGGCCGCAGTCAGCCGCGGCAGCGACGCCGGCAGCCGCGCCTGAAGTCGAGCCGGCTCCGGTCTCGCCCGCCAAGGCGATCGCAGCGGCCGCGCAGGCGTTCTCGGAGCGCAAGCGGGCGGGCGGTCTCGCCGCATGAAACCGCTGCGTGACATCCGCGTGATTCCGGTCGTCGTGGTCGCGATCGCAGGCCTCGCGGTCCTGAAGATCGCGGGCCTCGTCCTCGATGGCGGCTATGTGTTCGACTATGGCGCGCGAGCGGCCAGCAAAAAGTCCTGGGCGCAGGACAATCTGAATTTCCCCGGCGGGCCTAAGGAGGAGGACATCACGGGCTCGGTGCACGGCGGCGCGCCAAAGGAAAAGAAGGAAGAGAAGAAGGACGACGCGCCGAAGCCCGATGCGCCCGAGACCAAGACCGAAGCCGACGCGCCGCCGCCGATCTCGGCCTCCGAACGCGCCATTCTCGAACGGCTGCAGGCGCGGCGCCAGGAGCTTGATGCCCGCGCGCGCGAGATCGAGATTCGCGAGAGCCTCCTGAAGGCCGCCGAAAAGCGCATCGAGGAGAAGAGCGCGGACCTGAAGGCCACGGAGGCACGGGTCACTGCCGCGAGCGGTCAGAAGGACGAGGCCGAGAGCGCGCGGATGAAGAACATCGTCACGATGTATGAGGCGATGAAGCCAAAGGACGCGGCAAAGGTTTTCGACCGGCTGGACATGGGTGTGCTGATCGAGATCGCGGTGCAGATCAAGCCGCAGAAGATGTCGGACATCATGGGGCTGATGCAGCCGGAAGCCGCCGAGCGGCTGACGGTCGAAATGGCCCGCCGGGCAGGCGCGGACAAATCCGCCGCAATACCAGATCTGCCGAAGATCGAAGGCAAGGTCACGCCGACGAAGCCGAACTAGGCTCTCGCTGTTTCAACAACGCACCGTCGATGTGCATTTCGTCGCACCCCCGGATGGCCAAAAATCTGCCGTAAACATTTGCGACTTTAGGTTTTGTTGCGTAGGAAATCGCAACTTCGCGCCATCCATCATTTAAGTCAGTCACTGCCGCCGCACCTGGTGTGGCCACTCGTCATATTTTGAGTCAGCCACTGCTGCCGCGCTTGGTGCGGTCACGCGGATCCTTTGTTGCAAAGGGAGGCCCAATTATGAGCAATGGTCAGGCTAGCTTCTGGCAGACACCCCAACAGCAGGAAGGAGTATTGGTCCCTCAAGGGCTGATCGGTAATATCATCGGTGCGCTGGCGCCGCTCGTCGGGCGCGCAGTCGGTGGAACAGCGGGCAACGTCATCGGTGCGGCCGGGCAGCAGTTCGGCCCGATGATTCCGTTCAGTGCGGGACCGCAGATGACACAGGCGCCGCAACAGCAAGGGCAGCAACAGGACGCCGTGCTGGTACCGCAAGGCTTGATCGGAAGCATCATCGGCGCGCTGG
>NZ_JAFATE010000514.1 GCF_019244115.1 Bradyrhizobium sp. | reverse complement strand
GTCGGTCGACTGCTATGGCTCACGGCCTCTCGTGTGACCCGAGAGACACAAGCGCGCGCGATCTGCGCTTTTTCCCCGCCTGAAGACCGCCGCGCCTGTTGGATTTGCTCGTGCGCGGCATTAGCGCCCTCAATTATCTGAAGTCATTCGGTTGCTCAAGCAGCCGCACCCGCCCACTTCAATCCTGATCTCGTCATCGACCTTGAGAAACTCGCCGCGCGGCATGCCAACGCCAGCAGGCGTACCCGTTGCAATAACGTCACCGGGCTGCAGCGTCACGTGCCGGCTGAGATAAGCAATCTGTTCGGCCATATTGTGCACCAACCGAGATGTATTTGAATTCTGCTTCAAGACGCCGTTGACCCAGAGTTTGATGCTCATGTCCTGCGGATTATCGATATAGGCCGCCGGCGTGAACCACGGCCCCATCGGCGCAGCATCTTCGAAGCACTTCTGACCGATCCAGTCGTAGATGAACGGCGTGCCCTCGCGCTTCATCAGATCGCGCGCGGAGAGGTCGTTGACGATTACGAACCCCGCGACTGCCTCCATCGCATGCTCTTCGGAGATGTTGCGGATCTTGCGGCCGATGACGATCCCGACCTCGGCCTCCCAGTCGACCTGCTGCGAAAACGACGGCAGGCGCGCGGGCGTCTCAGTGCCGATGATTGAACCAGCGGTGGTTTTCATGAAGAACCAGGGCTCGGCGCTTTTGGTCATGCTCGGCGCCTTGCCGGTCGTGCGCTTGGCAATTTCGGCCATCTCCTCCAGATGGTCCCAATAATTGGCACCGGCGCAAAAGAACGCGCCCGGATACAGAATAGGCGCGAGAAGCTTGACGCTCGCCAACGCCTTGCCGTCCGTCGGATTGACGGACTTTGCTGCTTTATCGAGCGCGGGATGCACCTCATCCCACCGCCGCAGCATTCCGAGAACGGAAGGCTCCCGCAGCTTGACCGTGCCCAGCAATGGCTCAGGCCGATAAATGTGCTCTCCGATCAACACCCCGGCGGCCGATTGGCCGTCGATGTCGATGTAGCTCAGCAAGCGATAGCCACGATCTGTCACGAATTTCACTCCAGCTTGATTTGTTGATTATCTCGTTTGTCGACCGCGGCAGCATCGTGGCGGCCGGCCGATGTCCGCATTGCCCGTCAGGGCGAGACCTCTTCCAGAAGCCGCTGCTTGGTTTCGATCGCAAACAACGCCGTGACGATGGCCGTTACCAGCGCCACCGTTCCGAAAGCCAGGAAGACGGAGCCCAATCCGCCGGCAATCATGAACCCGACAGTGGTCGGACCGACCATCGAGGCCAACCGCAGCCATGCGGTGGCCGTGCCGACCCCGAGCGCACGCGCTCGCGTCGGATAGAGCTCGGGCGTATAGAGATAGACACCGAGATTGATGGCGTTGACGAAAAAGTTCGAGATTGTGATGTAGGTCAACACTTGCTCGGGCGAGGGATTTAATATCTGTGACAAGATAATCAGCGCGCCAGCTGCTCCTGCAAAGCAGGCCGCAAACAGAAGCCTGCGACCGATGTGATCGATGATCAACGCGGCGATGGCCGCGCCGATCAAGCCGAAGGCGGTCGTGATCAGGCCGTAACGAAGCGCGACATCAAGCGGAAGCTTGAAGATGGTGCGGAAGACTGTTGGCATCCAAATCGAAAGGCCGTAGTTCACCAGGTATGCGGTGAACCAGATCAGCCAGACGACAAGCGTTCGGCGCAAATAGAGCGGGCCAAAAAGATCCGAAAAGGATGCGGTCTTCTCAGCGACTTTGACGACAGGCTCCGGCGCCGGCAGCGGCTTTCCGGTTGCCTTCTCGGTTTCATGCTCGATCTGCGCGATCGCGATTTCGGCTTCCTTCAGCCGCCCGGCATTCGCCAGCCACCGCCGGGATTCGGGCAAGACCCGGCGGAGAAACAACACCAGCACGGCAGGGATCGCCCCGACCAGGAACATGTAGTGCCAGCCCAGAGTTGGAACGACCCAGAGACCCAGCACGCTCGCCGCGACAATGCCAACCGGGAATATCAACTCGTACAACATGACGAAGCGCCCGCGCACGTTGGTGCGGGCGAGCTCGCTGATATAGACCGCGGCGATAGGGACTTCGCCGCCGAGGCCGAAGCCCTGAATGCCCCTGAAGAGGACGAGCGACTCGTAATTCCAGGCGAGCGCGCAAACGAG
>NZ_JAFATE010000442.1 GCF_019244115.1 Bradyrhizobium sp. | reverse complement strand
CTCGCTGCCGGAGACCACCATCCGGATGTGCGAGCAGGCCGACGCGATTTTGCTCGGCGCCTGCGGGCTGCCCGCGGTGCGGTATCCTGACAACACCGAGATCGCGCCGCAGATCGAGCTGCGCTTCCATTTCGATCTCTACGCCGGGGTGCGGCCGGCGCGGCTGATCCCGGGCGTGCCGAGCCCGATCGTCGGCGCCGGGGCCAAAGGCATCGACCTCGTCGTGATCCGCGAATCCACCGAAGGCCTGTTCGCCTCGATGGGCAAGGGTGTCGTCACCAAGGATGAAGCGCGCGAGACACTCGTCATCACCCGCAACACCTCCGAGCGCCTGTTCAAGTTCTCCTTCAAGCTTGCCGAGCGGCGTCGGGCGCGGGGCCGATCCGGTACCTTGACCTGCGTCGACAAGGCCAATGTCTTCAAGGCCTTCGCGTTCTTTCGTGAGATCTTCGACGAGATCGCTTCACGTCATCCAGCCGTGACGCCGGAGCGGCTCTATATCGATGCCTGCGCCTTGATGCTGGTGAAGCGTCCCTGGGATTTCGACGTGCTGGTGACCGAGAACATGTTCGGCGACATCCTGTCCGACCTCGCCGCCGGCCTGATCGGCGGCATGGGCATGGTGCCGTCGGCCGATATCGGCGATCGCCATGCGGTGTTCCAGCCATGCCACGGCACCGCGCCCGACATCATGGGGCAGGGCAAGGCCAACCCGACCGCGATGATCCTCTCGGCTGCCATGATGCTGGACTGGCTCGCCGAGAGGCATGGCCTGGAGCAGGCGGCGGAAGCCTCCGAGCGCATCACGCGCGCGGTCGATCAGATCTATGCTGCCGGCATCAAGCCGTTCGAGTTCGGCGGCGGCAATGGGACCGCCGATGTCGCCAACGCGGTGCTCGCGGCTCTATAGGCTGAACGGGAAACAAAGAAGAGGGGGCCGAACCCCCCTCGCGACCGATCACCAACGGTGCCAGCGGTGCCAGCCCCATGGCCTGTGATAGCCGTAATAGCCATAGGCGCCGTAGAAGTTTGGCCGATGCCAGCAGCGGCCCCAGGCGGTGCAGACCCAGCGCACCTGGTCGACGTTCGCGGTCTGCCCGGCGATCTGGCCCGCCTGCGGAAGGCCGTTCGGCATGGCCGACGCGCCGGTCGTCAGCGCGGTGGCGCCGAGGGCAGCAAGGCCGACAACGAGAGCTTTCAGTCTCATGGATGTCTCCCTCCTTTGGATGGTCCATCAACGTCAGCGGATGTCGTTGGTTGCCGCACATGTCGTCGCAGTGCTGCGATTTAATCTTGCTGAACATCGGTTCAGCTGAAGCCGATGCGAGCGTCGCGTGCGCGATGGGACCAAGTCGAGCAGACACAGCGGCGCTGCGCCCGGCGCCCGCTAAAATCAGGGATGTTCGGCATGTTTGTCGCAACCGGCGGTCGGGATGCAAAGTGCCACGCACCTAGCGGGGTGGGTTATACCTTCTGAAGTTGCACGCAGAAGTGGCGTCGATCAAGGCGCGCCCGCTCGATCGATCGGCATTCGGCGATGCTCCTATCGCGGCATCGAGGGCAGCGCGATTCCACTTTTGTAATTCCTGCTGCAGCAGCCAGGCGGCGAGATCGCGTACATTGTCGATGCGCGAGCAGCGATGGCAGCCATCGTGATCCTTTCGCATGATTTGGCCCTTTGCGTGCAACTTGCGGATTGAAGAAATTCAGCGAGGAGGAGATAGCGAGCCGGCGAAATTGCCGGTGCGGCGTTTTGCGGTGCGATAAGAAGCGGTGAACTTAGGCCTTTGCTCTGTCGCCGCAACCGCTAATCTGGTTTGAGGTGTCCCGGTTCTGACGTTCGTGCCATTCCGCAGCGGCTCGTTTGCGCATGTCAGAACCGGGACACCAGCAGGCTTCAAGGATTCTCGTGTGGCTTGTATCTGAGATTCGCTGACCGGACTCGCAGATGGACCGTAGCGAATGTCAGACGCGCCATACGCGTGGTGGGGCGCCGTCGTCGCATGACGACACGGCGCAATGGGGGAGAGTGCATGCCGTTGACACGCCGGGAGGCTGTCGCCGCGCTGTGCGGCGGGATCGCCGGCCACGCCGCAGGACAGGCTTGGGCGCAGGGGAGCCGCTCCGGCAGGACCATCAGGATCGTCGTGCCCTATCCGGCGGGCGGCACGACCGATCTGCTCGGCCGCATGATCGCCGAGCAGCTCACGTCCGCCTTTTCCGCCACCGTCATCGTCGAGAACAAGCCCGGCGCCGGCACCACGCTCGCCGCCGAACTGGTCGCCAGGGCCGAGCCTGATGGCAATACACTGCTGATGGCGACGTCCACCACACTTGCGATCAACAAGAGTCTGTACCGCAAGCTGCCCTACGATCCGGTCAAGGACTTTGCTCCGATCGCGCTGGTGGCAGCCGTTCCATTCGCGCTGGTCATCAATCCCAATATTCCCGTCAAGTCGCTGGCGGAGTTCATCGCTTATGCCAAGGCGAAGCCGGGGCTCAGCTATGGTTCGGCTGGCAACGGCAGTCCTCAGCATCTTGGTGCGGAAATGCTGAGGACGGCCGCCGGGATCGACATTCGCCACATTCCCTACCGGGGCAGCGTTCCGGCGATGCTCGATGTTGCCGCCGGGCATGTCGCGTTCATGGTGGTCGACCTGCAGGCGGCGCTGCAGCAGATTCGCGGCGGCCAGCTCAGGGTGCTGGGCGTCACGACCGCGAAACGCGTTGCCGCGGCGCCCGATGTTCCAACGCTCGCCGAGGCCGGGCTGAAAGGGTTCGAACTCGTGGCCTGGCAGGGCGTCATGGCGCCCGCCGGGACGCCGCGCGCGACCGTCGATCAATTGGCCGAACAGATCGCAAAGCTGTTTGCTGATCCGGCGACCCAGGGCAAGCTTACTGCGATGGCGCTCGAACCGCTCACCTGGTCGACGCCGGACAGCTATGCGGCCTACATCCGGCGCGAAGTCGATCGCTGGGCCGACATCGTCAAGAGATCGGGCGTCATGCCGGAATGAGCCGTCGGAGCTCGCTGCCGTCGGTGCGCAGCGATTTTCTAGATGACATGCTCCCGGGTCTAGCAGATGTCCGCCGCGTGCCGATCCTTCGCGAGATCGCGCTGTGAGAGCAGATCGCCTGAAGGCCATTTCGTTTCGAGCAAGTCGGAACGGATTTGGCTCCCACCATTTGTCTTGACGCGTCCTCTGCGCGGCAAGCCGCGCCCACATCGCTCGCGACCGCTCCGATCGGTGCGAAAAGAAATGATTGGAAAAGGTCAGAAATAGTTTAGAGGTAGGCAGGAATATCGGCGTGGCGACGGGGTTCGCCAAAAGCCGACAGTCAAGTCGATGCCGGTGTCGCCTCGACGGAATACATTTCGGCGAAATGCGGATGGCAACGCGCGCCGCCCTGCGGGTTCGGGGCTTGCATGACTGCCGGGACCGCCACTTTCTATGACGGCAGGCAGCTATCTTCCCGCCCCGACCAGCGTGTGGTCTGGCGCAGCATTCGTTGAGACCGGACGATCCGGTAAAGTGATCGATCAGAAGCGCGGCGACCGCAACCCGGCGAGGGTCGCTTGCAGTCCTTACTCTTCGTTGGCGGCGATCGATTCCATCAGGGATACAAGCTGACGCTGTACAGTCTGATCCTTGATCTTGCTATACGCGCGCAGCAACCTGAGGCTGAATGCGCTGTCCAGGAACAGCAGGCTCTCGACCTCGCGTGCTTTGCTGTCGCCGTCGTAGAAAAAGGTGACGGGTACGTCGAGCGCGCCAGCGATCTGCTGCAAACGCGCGGCGCCGACACGGTTCACGCCTTTCTCGTACTTCTGCACCTGCTGGAAACTGACGCCAAGCTTTTCGCCAAGTTCTGCCTGCGAGATCTTCTGCTCGACGCGGCGAAGCCGGATCCGCTTCCCGAGCTCAATGTCGGACTTGCCGGCACTGCGCTGCTTCATCTTCTTTGCCGTTGATTTGTTCATCCTAGTGTTACCGTCCTTCAGTCGAATATCCCCCTGATCAGTTGGGTCAGGGGTTCACCCATATACACCTGTTTAGGTTGGTGTGTGTGTGGGAATTCGACCTTAAACCACGGCTATTTTACGAGTGAATGGAAGTAACCCTACCCGGACAGGATGTGTCCGTTGATTTACGGCGCGAGCGTTGCAGGAAAGCCGCATTCAAATACCCAGTTGATCGCTCGTTTTCGCAAGGGGTAGCATTTTCCCACCGAGTGTTAATGTGGTTGTTCTTGGAGACAACAACCGGTAGTTGGGCTTTGAGATCCTGCGGGGGACTCATCTTGCCCGCCGACGCCCCCGGCGATTCACAGCCTTCGAGTTTTGCGTCGCAGCATGCTACTGGCAAAAGTCCCAGTCGGCGGGACGTAAAATACCGCGAAAGCCCCTTCGAACAGGTGCGCCGATCGTGCTAGGCTCGCCACTGGGTTCGCCGCGTTGCAGAGCCAAACCGTGGGGGCATCGTGTTGGCCGGACCATGCAAGTCAGTGGATGGAAAGTACGCCGGTGACTAATTTGGACGAGCACATGCTTTCGGTTCTGGGAAAGCTTGAAGAATGCCGGGCAGCTCTTCTTGCCCGCAATAGCCGCGAGACGGCCGAACTCGTATCGGTCGCCATCCTCGAACTTCGCATGAAGCTCAACGGGATCGACGAGATGGAACTCAGGGCGCTCTGCGACGAGATGACCATGAGGGTCGAGGATGAGGAACGGCCGCGTGAATTGAAATCGGCGCACGGCCACCGGCGTCGTCCGCTGCTGCGGCTAGTCAAGTAGATCCGCCCGTCGCCATCGCGTCGCCGCAGTGCCGCATTTGTGATCGCCCCGGGGCAAGATGTGTCCGCAGCGGAGGCGTCTGCGCCAGCTTCCTTTCGGTCCCATTGGTTGCGCATTTCCGTGCATCCGTTACATCAGGACGGGCTTGTATCGGCCATCTGCGCTCGGACCAGCCCTTGAGGACATGGCGATAAATACATGATTCAAAACGTCTCGATCCCGGCAGCGTTGATCGCCGGCCTGGTCAGTTTTCTGTCGCCTTGCGTGCTGCCCCTGGTCCCGCCTTATCTGATCTATCTGACCGGCGCGACGATCGAGCATGTCGAGAATGAGGAGACGATCGCCGCCTCCAGGCGCGCGGTGATGATTTCGGCGGCGCTGTTCGTGTTGGGCTTCGCAACGGTCTTCGTGATGCTCGGCGCCAGCGCTTCGCTGGTCGGCCAATGGATCCACGCCTATTCCGCGGAGCTCGCGATCGTCGCCGGCATCGTGATCATCGTCATGGGGCTGCACTTCCTCGGGCTGACGCGGATCTCGCTTCTGATGCGCGACGGCCGGCTGCCAATCCCGAGGCCGGTCGGCTTGTGGGGCGCCTATGTCATGGGGCTTGCCTTTGCGTTCGGCTGGACGCCGTGCATCGGACCCATTCTGGCGGCGATCCTGTCGATCGCCGCGGCGGAGGCCACCGTCGCCAAGGGCGCCGGCCTGCTCGCGGTCTATTCCGCGGGGCTCGGAATCCCATTCCTGATCGCCGCCTTCATGGTTGAGCAGTTTTCCGCGGTGTTCGCGCGGATGAAGGGCCATCTCGTCAATGTCGAGCGGGGGATGGGCGTGTTGATGATCGTCACCGGCATCGGATTCTTGACCGGCGCAGTGTCGTCAGTGAGCATCTGGCTGCTGGAGACATTCCCGTCGCTGCAGAGCTTTGGCTAGTTGGAGCGCTTCTCGCCGAGCGGCACTGTCACGGTATAGACCACGCCAGGCGGCAGAAAGTCGACCGTCGCCTCGCCGCCGAGCTGATCGCGTGCGCTGCGCTCAATCAGGCGTGAGCCGAAACCGCGCTGCACAGGGGCGATGACCGGAGGGCCGCCGGTCTCGGTCCAGATCAGCCGCAGCTGCGCCGCGCCGGCCTCGCGCAAGACCTCCCATTCGAGCCTGACGCTGCCAGTGTCGTTCGACAGCGCGCCATACTTCGCGGCATTGGTGGCGATCTCGTGCAGGATCATCGACAGCACGACGGCCCGGCGCGGCGACAGCGGGACCTTGGGGCCCGACACCTTGATGCGGTCGCCGCTCGTCATGAGATAGGGCTGCAGCACGCGGCTGACCACGTCATTGAGATCCGAGCCCTGCCATTTCTCCCGGCTGAGCAGGTTGTGGGCTTCGGCGAGCGCGCCGAGCCGGCCTTCGAACTTCTCCCGTTCAACCCGGCTCGCAGTGCGAAACGTCTGCATGGCGATCGCCTGCAGAATTGCCAGCGTGTTCTTGACCCGATGGTTGAGCTCCTCGACCAGCAGATTCTGCAGGGTCTCGCCGCGCGCGATGGTGGTCGCCATTCTGACCGCGAAGGAGAGGCCGATCAGCAGCAGGACGACGCCAATCACCGAGGTGATCGCCAGGTTGCGCCACAACGGCGCGACCAGCGAGCGCTCCGAGATGCCCGCGCCGATGATCCACCCCGTGATCGAGGAGTGCGCAAAGCCCGACATCAGCGGCACGCCTTCGAGCGAGACCGTGGGCAGGATCGCCTCGGGCCGCCGCAGCATCTCCTCGAGGACGGACGGCGTGGCGCGCTTGCCGACGGTGGCTTCGGGGTTTGGTACGCGTGCAAAGACAATGCCGGTCTCATCCAGCAGTGAGAGCGTCCAGTCAGCGCTCGGCCGCTGCTTCTCAAAAATGCCCTGAAAGACCGCGATCGGCGGGCTGAAGGAGATGTCGTAGATCACCTCGCCATCGCGAAACACCGGCACCTCGACCGTCACGATCATCGTCTTCTTGACCGCGCCGAGAAACAGGTTCGAATATTGAGGCTTCTTGCTCGCGAAGACGCGCCCGACGATCTCGCGGTTGTTGCGTGGGGGCAGGTTCGCGGTGTCCTGCGTGACCGAGGAAAACAGCTGACGACCGTCGCGGTCTGCGACCAGGATGACGCCGTCCTTGCCGTACTGGTCGAGAAAACTGAGAGCCATGTCGCGAAAGCCATCGAAGTCGCCGTCGCGCAAGCGGTCGGTCAACGCCAGCACCTGCAGGCCACCGGTCATCCGTTGCATCTCGGCGTCGAGCACCAGACGAAGGCTGCGTACGGTCTCGAGCACGCGCTGGGTCGCGTCCTCGCGGTCCTGGGCGTAACTGTGCAGGACGATTCCCGCGGCGAAGATGATGAGCGGCAGCGTGGTGCCGGCGACGAGAAGTCCGAGCCGCACGGGAAGAGAGGCCTGCGGCTTGGCGCCGTCCCGTCGCTGAAGGTCGCCGTTCATCGCGCACCCACCAAGATGAACCGCAAAAGCTCTGATCGCAAAGGCTCCGATCGCAGACGCCTGACCCCGGGAAGAAACAGGAAGCTCGCAGCAACGGTCCTGATTCCGCAACGTTTGGGAACGAGCCTTGGCCGGCGCAACCATAGGTGAGTTACACGAATTTCGCCAAGCCTTTCGGCGCCTGCCGGTCCGGCGTCAGAGATTGCTCTCCGTGATCGCGGCATAGACCATGGTGCGCAGTTCCCGCCGCAGCGGATAGGCGCTCGACGGAAGCACCTGGGTCATGAAGATCGTGATCAACTCCTCGGCCGGGTCGATCCAGAACGAGGTCGTCGCCGCGCCCCCCCAGGAATATTCGCCGGCGCTGCCGGCAATCAGCGTCTTCGCCGGCTCCATGGTCACCGAGAAGCCGAGGCCAAACCCGATCCCGTGATAGGTGGCTTCGCTGAACAGCGATCGCGACAGGCCGGGCAGGTCGAGGCCGCCGGGCAGATGGTTCGACGTCATCAGCTTCAGCGTCTTCGGTCCGAGCAGTCGGACGCCTGCGAGTTCGCCGCCATTGATCAGCGCGCGGCAGAAGCTGAGATAGTCCGCGGTGGTCGAGCACAGCCCGCCGCCGCCCGAAATCAGCGAAGGCGGAGACAGGAAGGAGCTGGTCTTCGGATCGTCCTGCAAGGTCAGGCCTTCCCTGCGGGTCCCCGCGTGGAAAGTCATGCCGCCCTGCGGGTCCGCCGAATAGCAGGCCGCGAGACGGTGTGCCTTGTCGGCGGGCACGTGGAAGTCGGTGTCCTTCATGCCCAACGGATCGAAGATGCGGTCCTTCAAAAACTGTTCGAATGGTTTGTCCGCGATCTTTTCGATCAGGTAGCCGATCACGTCGGTTGAGACCGAATAATTCCAGGCCTCTCCGGGCGAGAATTCCAGCGGAATTTTGACCAGATCCTCGACCATGGACTGTAGCGTTCCGGCCTTTTCCACTTCGCCGATCTTTTTCTCGCGATACGCTGCGTCCACGTTGGAGCGCTGCTGGAAGCCGTAGGTGAGCCCCGAGGTGTGCCGCAGGAGGTCGACGATCTGCATCGGCCGCGACGGCGGCCGGGTCAGGAAGGCGGGATTTGTGCCGGCGACGAACACGCCGAGATTCTTCCATTCCGGAATATAGCGGTGCACCGGCTCGTCGATTGCGACGCGCCCTTCCTCGACCAGCATCATGAAGGCAACCGAGGTGATCGGCTTGGTCATCGAGTAGATGCGATAGATGGTGTCGTCCCGCACCGGCACGTTGCGCTCGATGTCGGCAAGACCCTGCGAGGAGGAATGCGCCACCTTGCCGCGCCGATAGACGAGCAGCTGCGTCCCGGGAAAGCGGCCGCTGTCGATGTAGCGGCTCTTCAGATG
>NZ_JAFATE010000436.1 GCF_019244115.1 Bradyrhizobium sp. | reverse complement strand
CTTCTCGCGCCAAATCCGCTCCACTGGCTTGCCCGGCCGCGCAAACGCCTCTATACGTTCGCCCGTCCGAGGCTTGGCCGCGCATCCCGCGGCGAGGTACCGGCGCGTGAAGTTATTGGCATAGCGCCTTGATTTCACAGCTTTTTCAAAATAGCCGTGCGAGACGGTTCGCTGCCTGCGTGACAACGCGGGGCCAAGCGGCGGTTTTGCTCCCTTCGTCTATCGGTCAGGACGCCACCCTTTCACGGTGGAGAGAGCGGTTCGATTCCGCTAGGGAGCGCCACCCCTGACAAGGAGCGGCAATTGCGGACCTTCTTCGTCGCCATGCTCATCGCCGTCCTGTCACCTTCAGCCGTTCTGGCCGCGCCGGCCAGCCGTCCGAAACCTGACTACACCACACCCGCCAATCGGCTTCCGCCTGCGAAGAGCGCCGCCGGCAATCCCTGTGCCGTATTTGGTCCGGGCTTTCTCAAGGTCGAGGGCACCGACACCTGCATGAAAATCGGCGGGTCCGTCCAAGTCGATATCAGCGGCGCCGCCAGGCCGCGTTGATCGACCAGGAAACAGCACCAGGACATCTTCGTCCTTCGGCCATGCGATGCTGACACGTACGGCAACCGGACGAGACTTCCGGCCTTCAGTCACATGCTCGGGTGGGCGCACAGCCCCACCGCCCCCTCAGGCTAGGCCTAACTGCCGTCGCGGACGGCCAGCGTCGAACCCAACTCCCGCAGCGCGCTGTCGAGTATCTGTTTGCGTTCATCGTCAGTGAAATGCTTGATCGTGTCCCGCACATATCCGGCAGCTTCCTCAATCGCTCGCGGCACCTTCGGGGCGCTGCTCATTGAATGACCCTCCTGGCTTCGGAGACGGGACACCGCGGCCCGCCGCCTGATCTTGTGTGCCCTGGATACAACAAGAGCGTGTATGAATTCGCCTCGCCTTGAATTGCGCGCATGTGCGCCCGCGTGAAGCCACTTTTGAAACGCGAGTTAGTCAGGCCGGAAGCGACTCGCTCGTGGCGCGATCGTGGCAGTGGCGTAGCGTGGCGCAAGGATGGATTTGATGATTGCGGTGGCACTTTTCGGATTGTTCAGCACTGGCATTTTCCTTGCTCACGCCGTGGACGCCTATCACGCTCAATGGAAGTGGGAGGCCTGAGCTATGAGCAATATCCCTCTAGATCTGCAACGAAAATGCGAACAGCGGTGGGCCGCCAGATTCGTGAGGCCGGCCCCAGTCGTCGCCTCTGGCTCTCAAATCGCTGCTTTCGCGGAGTTGCCGAAGGAGGCCGAGCCAGAGCCGGCAGAAAAGCCGGTGGGTTGAAACGGCGGAGTCGAGATCCACACCGGCTATTGTGGCGCGGGACTGAAGCCAGGCGCCCTGATGTTCACGGGCGCAGCGAGGACTATTTGGTGACGACCGCGGCGCCGCCCCAGTTAAACCTGACATTGATGCCGGCGCGGACAACGTCGTCCGTCAGCTTGAGGTCACGCGTGGCAGCCGGCAGCGGGTTCGGCTGATTGATATATTGCCTGCTGCCGAAGTCGGCATGCAGATATTCGAGCTTCAAGCTCACCGCGCCCCAGGACGTCAGCCAAGCCGCCCATTCGCTGCCAACCCCGACCGCGAGGCCAGTGCGGGTCCTCGACTCGGATATGGAGCCGGACGCGAGGGAGACGGTGACGCCGGTGCCGGCAAAGGCAACGCCCCCGGTGCCATAGAGCAGGAAATGGTCGAACGCGTAGCCGACGCGACCGCGCAGCGTGTCGATCCACTTCTCGCGCGTCGAACTCGTCGCCCGGACGTTGAAAGGCGGCCGGTCCGGCGCGCTGCCGTGCTGGTCGGTCCATGACGCATCGTTTTCGAAGCCAATCACGGTTTGCTCGATCTGATAGTCGCAGCCGAGCGCACCGCCGGCGATGCTGCCCTTCAGTCTGAAATTGCCGGTGATCGTGGTGCCCGCGGTGTTGCCGGAACGCGCGATCTGCTCGCTGTCGCCCCAATTGCCGCCGCCGGAGACACCGACATAGCAGCCGGTCCAGCTGAACTTGACAGGCGCCGCGGCCTTGACCACAGGCGCGGCCCTTGCCGCGGGCTGATCGGCCGCGGAGGCGTTTGATCCGAGCCCGACCAGGGCGATTGCGGTCACCAGAAACGTTTTCATGTCAGCCCACCACGAAAGATGCGCTCAAAAAGCGCCTCGCATCACATGCTCCCCATTGATTCAGACGTTCGACCCCTGCTGGCGCCGAAATTTTTTCCGCCTCTCATCGTCGCCTTGAAGTCGTTGAGAGGATCAGGCCAAACGGCGCGCTTCATGGTTCGGTGATTTGCCGCGCCGCCCCGTCTCAGTCCCAGCTGCCGCCTGGCCCAGGTCGGGTTTGCAGCCCGCCTCGTCTGATGACCCCCTTGCACGCAACGGGAATACGATCTCTCCTGAACCGGTCACGCGAGTGGTGAAAGCGCCCCCACTCGCCCCGGGGTCAGAGGGAATGCCACGGCGCACAGAAGCCGCTTGGGAGTGAGAGGTGACTGGTCCATCCAAAAACGTGAACCTCGCACTGCAGGGCGGCGGCGCGCATGGCGCGATCGTCTGGGGCGTGGTCGACCGCCTGCTCGAGGACGGCAGGCTGGGGGTCGAGGCGATCAGCGCCACCAGCGCGGGCGCCATGAACGCGGTCTCTCTCGCCTCCGGCCTCGCCAAAGGCGGTCCCGAAGCGGCGCGGCAAACGTTGCATGAGTTCTGGTACGCCGTGTCGCGGCTCGATGTGATGTTCGACCTGTTTTCACGCTGGAACCAGTGGCTGCAGGCGCTGAAGCTGCCGCCGGAATATCATCCCTATCATGCGGTCATCCACACCCTGACGCACACGCTGCCGCCAAACCTGCTCAACCCGCTCAATTTCAACCCGCTCCGCGACGTGCTGCTCAAGACCATCGATTTCGAACGGCTCAACCATTCGCCTGCCCCGCATCTATTTCTGAACGCAACGAACATCCGCACCGGCAAGATGAAGGTGTTCGAGACGCCACAGATATCCGTCGAGGCCGTGCTCGCCTCCGCCTGCCTGCCGCCCTATTTCCAGGCGGTCGAGATCGACGGCGAGCATTATTGGGACGGCGGCTATCTCGGCAACCCGGCGATCTTTCCGCTGATCTATCGCCGCGGCGCCAAGGACGTCATCATCGTGCAGGTCACCGCGATCACACGCGACGAGATCCCGACGAGCGCGGCCGATGTCCTGCACCGCATCACCGAGATCAGCTTCAACTCATCCCTGATGCGCGAAATGCGCGCGATCGCCTTTGCCACCGGGCTGATCGACAATGGCGAGCTCGATCAGACCAAGCACAGCCGCATGTTCATGCACTGGATCGGCAACGACCGCCTGATGTCGGAGCTTGGCACGGGCACGCATTTCCACCCGGAATGGGGTCTGCTCTGCCGGCTGCGCGACGCAGGGCGCGAGGCCGCCGGAAAATGGCTCGATCAGCATTTTGACGACGTCGGCGTCCGCTCCACGCTCGACATCGCAAAGATGTTCTTGTGATCTTCGCGCGCTTGTCGACCGACGCGCGTCACGACCGGCAGGCGCGACGTCGCCCGGAATAATCCGTGTAGGTCCCGGAGCTCGCGTCATAGCTGCGGAAGTGCCTACAGCCGGGTGGGCCCTCGCGGCTCTCACGTGGCTTCCTGCGCCCGCGCTCCGGCAACGCCGGCTCAGGCGCTTCCGGACCGGATCTTGCGATCGACGCGGTCGCCTCCGGCGACTTGGCGGCCGAACTCTTGTCTTCGGCACTTTCAGGCTTTCCGTCGCCGTTCGGCCGCTGCTCTTCGGCGGCGGCCGGCGTCTGGCTCGAGCCTTGCGGCGCAGCTTCGGGCGCGGGTTCGGCGCTCTTCGCGGTCACGTCGTCCGGTTGCTTCGCAGCGCTCTTCTTGTCGGCGCTCTTCTCTTCAGCAGTCTTGGGGTGTGCGTCCGCAGCGGCCGGTTTTCGGCTGTCGTCCGTCGCCGCCGGCTTCTCGTTTGCAGCCTTGTGCTGCTCGATAAAGCCCTTGCAGAGAAACGGGAAGACGATTTCGCCCGATGCCGTGACACCGATCGGCATGCAGCCGCCCGGCGGCGGCTCGTCTTTTGCGGCAGACTCGCCGGGGCTGGTCGAGCCGGTTGTCTGGGCGGGGGCTTGGGCAGCCGCGTCTGTCAGAAGCAACGCAGCGGCAAGCCAGACAAGCGCGCCAGCTGACACAAGTGGAAATTTCATCTGACTGGAACGCCCTTTAGCGCGACCAGAAACGCAATGGTCGCGACTGCGGGCACTGTTGGGACACAGCAATGGCGCTTTGATGGCAACGATAGCGGTATAATGGGGTCGCGGAGCGCGTCAGGCGGGCTACATCGAACCGCCACCGCCGCCAAATTGTCTAGACCGAATGAAGTCCTGATCTGAAACACCCGGCGTCGCATAGCCGAAAGCGTCGGGGTAACCTGTCCTCGAACGCGCCCCGGCCCGCGTGTGACGCTGGCGCGCTTGAGCGGAGATGCCGGCGTGATGTTTCTTTGCCTCGTGATGCCGCATGGCAGGCGCGTTGCTCGACAAAGTCTTGGCCGGGGCGGCGGGCGCCAATGACACGAGAGCGGCGGCGGACAATGCAATAATCGCTGTCTTCACCTTGTCCTCCCCTCGTCCTGATAGATGAGACCCCGCGCGCCGAACAATATTTCGCCGCTTCGCCGGCGTGCCGCATCACGCTGCGGTGAGGTGCCGGACAGGCGATCCCAGGCGCTGTCGTCAGGCGGGCGAGGCCAACGACTTTCCCCAAATTGTATCGTTGCGACGACCTCGAACGACGATGATGATCCGGGACGTCGTGCAACCCAGTTTTTCATCGCAAGGCAGGCTTTGCAAAAATCGGCACAGACGCCGGAGGTCTCGACATGCGCTGCAACTGATTCGCCCGTCGGGCAGTTTTTCGCGGCGCCATCGGCGTCGCATCGCTCGGCACTGGGCACGATCGCTTCGGCACGGCGACGAAATTCGCTCGTCCATTCAAAGGGGAAGCAATGTCGAAACGCCGGCACAAAAAATTTGCTTCCGTTTTCCAGAATTCTGTGCTTATCTCCCGCCATCCCGGCCCGCACGAGGGGCGTTTCGCGATCGTCACGAACGTTGGGCTGGAGATGCGGTGGACGCGATGAGGTTGCCAGACGAGCGGCATCATCACGTACGGCAAAGCCGCGTGGTCCTGGTCTCCCGACGCTGAGACCAAGTCGTGCGAAGCCTGGCTTCGCGCGGCGATGGGGGCAAGAAAGCCCGGTCCCCAGGGAGAGCGCGATATAAGCCGTAAAGCCATCGCGCAGGGAAGGCCGGTTGTTCGGCCAAACCTGTGGTGACTGCCGCCAGCTTTTTTTGATGCTGGCGGGCCATGGGTGCGGCCGGCACCCGGCCTTCCCTGCGCCCTCTGTTTGCAGAGGGACAGATTTTTCGCAAAGCTCGGACGCATCGGCGCCGCGGGAACGATGAAGTGTGTGTTGATCGATCGCGGTTACCGCTATTTCAGTGGTGATCACCCACGAAGGAGGGTGATCCAATACGCCGCGGCCTATCCGCTCTGCTGTCTCTGGACTACTGGATCGCCCGGTCAAGCCGGGCGACGACAGCGTGGTGCCCCCCAACCGCCCGCCCCACTGCGTGGGTTACACGACCACCACGAAAGAGGCCGTCCCGGCAAGATGCCGAGACGGCCATGGATCGCGTCGAGGGGAAGCCGACGGCGATCAACTCATTGACGATGCCCCTCGTCGTGCAACGGTTTGTCTTTCCGTGAAACTCCAGCGTTCCCTTGCATTTTATCGACCGGAAATAAAATCCCTATCGCTGGTTGCAGGACACCGCCCTGCCCGGATCGCGCGACATCCATCGCTGACATCTCCGACCTGCGGGCCGGCGTCAAATCAGCGCCACAAGACTGATGCCCACTGCAATTCAAAGGGAGCAATTTGATGCGCATTGTCTTGGCCGGCATCCTGATCGCAACATGGGCCGGAGCGGCCATCGCGCAGGACAATCACGTGCCGCGCTATGGTGAGGAGGACAAGGACAAGTCGCCCGGCCAGATCGAGTCCGAAAAGGCCGCGGGCGACGCCTACCGAAAATCACTCCGTAACATCCCCGACAAGGGACCGACCGATCCCTGGGGCGCGGTGCGCAGCGATGGCGGCGCAAAAGCCACGGTCGCCACCGCAAAGCCGAAGAAGGCCAGGACCGGCGGCGCCGACGTCAGGCCATGAGCGCGCCGGTCGGCCTCTATCGGAGCTCGACCGTCTGCGACCGGTCCAGCGCCTGCGAGCGCTCCGCCATCTGCGGACGCTCCGCGGGCGAGGCCCTGTGCGCGGTGAAGAAAATGTACAGCAGATACAGGTCGAGCACGATGGTGGCCCCCATCACGCTGTAGGCCCATGGACTCTGCATCAGATTGAGTTCGATCAGCACACGCGACAGGCCGAAGCCGACCACCCAGGCGTCAAAGCTCATGCAGATCCGGCGGAATGTCTCGGCATCGAGCCGGCGGATCACGTAAGCGCCACAGGGGATGCCGACGAGCACACTCGGAATCAGCACCAGCATCAGATTGTTGCTCTCCTGGATAAACAGGCCGAGCTTGTAATAGGCGACCGCGGTCACGGTCGATTCCACCACGCGAACCAAGGCGAGCCCGGCGCGAAATTCGTTTTTGACGAGCCCCTGGTTGTTGAACAGGATGGCGAGCGGCGGGCCCGAAATGGTCGTCACCGAGTAGAGAACGCCCAGCATCGATCCGAAGGGAAGGCCGACCATCCAGGTCGACTCGATCGGCCTTCGCCAACCGGCGGCCTGCAGCAGGATCAGCGGCAGCAATACGGTGTAGGTGCAGAACTTGATCCAGCCCGGCTGCAGCGAGGCCAGCGCGAACGAGCCGATGGCGATGCCGGGGAGCAGCCCGATCAGGATCGGCATCACCCGCCTCCAGACCGAGGGCACGCCCTTCAGATTGATGAAGAGGACGTAGAAGTTGATGAGGACTTCGACGACCACGATCGCGGGATTGAGGACGCGGTTGGTATAAAAGACCAGCGCCAACGGCACCGTGAGCGAGGAGAAGCCATACCCAATCGCGCCATTTACGAAGGCCGCCGACAGGGCGATTCCGGCGAGAACCAACGCAGCCAGATCGAAGGAAGACATGTATCGCCTTTCAGATCACTCGCCGGCGAACGGCGCGGATTGCAGCGCCGGCTTCGCGTACACCTCAACGCGACACAACGTGATCAAGCCGCCAATTTTCGGCTCCTGACGAAAGATCAGGCCGTCACCCCACCGCATCTTGCTTCCCCGCTCGCTGGCACAACGCAACAACTGCATTCTGTTGTCGGCAAATTCAAGAACCCTTTGATAGACTTGGATGATTCTGATCTGCTCAAGCCCCGGAACGCCGTTGATATGCCAAGACGGCGACGAAAAGGAGATTCCTGTTCTCGTCACCTTTCTGCTGAGGCGGCTGCATCTTCAACGACATGGGGGATGGCCGGCGGATTGGAAGGGGCGCGCGGTCTGGAATTCGCCGCCGGTAAAGTCGGAACCGGCCGCGCCCGGAGGAGCCCCGATCACGAGGCGGAGCAGACAGGTGCAGCCCGGATATGGTTCGCTGAGGCGCAAATACCGCTCGTCAACCGCGCCCTTGCCGCGACAGGCGGCTCGCCCATTTGCAGTGGATCATTCCAAAAAAGCACATATTCTGCCGCGTTGATGAACATTCTGGAGTCCCTTCCCACCGTCATCGGGACCGCCGCGGTCGCGCCTGCCTTGCTGATGCTGTGGATCGTGATCGCGGCCGGGGAACACCCCGGCTCGCCCGTCAAGGTATGGGCGGCCTTTCTGCTGGGCGCGGCCAGTATTTCCCTGCTCGGACTGCTCCGCGCGCCGTTTGCGCGGCTGATTGCTGCTCCCGAGACGCCATGGCTGGAGCAAGCCATGCATTCGGTGTTCGGGGTCGCGCTGCCGGAAGAGACGGCCAAGATCCTGGTGATCGCCGCCATTACAGCGCGGCGCCGCCCCTTCGCCGATCCGATGGACACCGTCGTCTATGGCGCCGCGGCGGGCCTCGGCTTCGCCGCCTACGAGAATCTCGCCTATCTCGTTCAGCACGCCGAGATGTGGCGATCGCTGGCTGCGCTGCGCACGGTCCTCACCGTGCCGTTTCATGGCGCGCTCGGCATCATTGCCGGCGCTTATATGGCAATCGCGCGATCCGGCACGGCGCTCGGCGCCAACCGTCGCCACCGCGATTGGGCGCGCATCTCGAGCTGGACCCTCATGCTGATGGGGCCGCTGGCGCTGCATGCCGC
>NZ_JAFATE010000163.1 GCF_019244115.1 Bradyrhizobium sp. | reverse complement strand
CGTGGCGGTCATCGTTTTCGAGACGCCGGTGCCTACTGGATCGCCCGCTTTCGCGGGTGATGACCACCGAGAGGCGTGCAGCAGCCGGTGTTATTTGTACGCCCGCTCGTCCCACCACGGAAAATAGTCCGGCATGTCGGCCGAGACCTTGTTCCTGAACTGCGCGGGGCGCTTCTCCAGAAACGCCGTCACGCCCTCCTTCACATCCTCGGAACGCCCTCGCGAGTAGATGCCGCGGCTGTCGACCTTGTGCGCCTCCATCGGATCGTCGGCGCCCAGCATGCGCCACATCATCTGCCGGATCAGTGCGATCGATACCGGCGCGGTCTTGTCGGCGATTT
Organism: Bradyrhizobium sp.; assembly: GCF_019244115.1. Lineage (GTDB taxonomy): Bacteria > Pseudomonadota > Alphaproteobacteria > Rhizobiales > Xanthobacteraceae > Bradyrhizobium. The sequence goes on along the minus strand of NZ_JAFATE010000163.1, from coordinate 5,207 downwards.
CGCGGGCCAGCGCGCGCGCCGTCGGCAACAGCTCGTCTGGCGGCACCACCTTGCTGACGAGGCGGCCGGCGAGCGCCTCCTGCGCCGGAAACACGCGGCCGGTAAAACACCATTCCAGGGCCTGCGAGATACCGACGATGCGCGGCAAAAACCAGCTCGAGGCCGCCTCCGGCACGATGCCGCGCTGGGAGAACACGAAGCCGAAGCGGGCAGCTTCCGACGCAATGCGCATGTCCATCGCAAGCTGCATGGTGACGCCGACGCCGACCGCCGGTCCGTTGACGGCCGCGATCACAGGCTTGAGGCATTTGAAGATGCGCAGCGTGACCTGGCCGCCGCCGTCGCGCACGTTCGGGTCGGAGTAATCGACCTTGCCATCCGCCTGCCGCTTCACCGGCCCGCGCCTTGCGTCGCGATCAAAGGTGTTGGCTCCGGAGGAGAGGTCGGCGCCGGCGCAGAAGGCGCGGCCCGCGCCGGTCACGATGATGGCGCGGACGTCGTCGTCCCGATCGGCCTTGTCGAACGCGTCGATCAACTCGATCTGCATCACGCCATTGAAGGCGTTGAGCTTGTCCGGCCGGTTCAGCGTGATCGTGAGGATGTTGTCGGCGACCTCATAGAGGATGGTCTCATAGGCCATGGGCGTTTCCTTCTTTGTGTTGTTTATGGGCTGTTCTTTCAACGTCGTCATGCCCGCGCTTGTCGCGGGCATCCACGTCTTGCTTTCACAGAGATGTCTAAGACGTGGATGGCCGGGACAAGCCCGGCCATGACGAGGTTTTACTGAGGCACTAGTGCTTCGGCGGGGTCGGCCAGGGGCGCTGCGGCCCGCGCAAGGACTCGAACACCTTCGCCATACCGAGCACGCCGATGTCGTCAAAACGCCGGCCCACGATCTGCACGCCGATCGGAAAGCCGTCCTTGTCATAGCCGGCATTGACCGAGATCGCCGGGTTCTCCGCCATGTTCCATGGCACGGTGTAGCAGATGTGCTCGAACGGTTTTGCCGGATCGTTGACGGGCGAGGCGAACTCGGCCGGGAATTTCACGCCCGGCGAGACCGGCGAGATCAGATAGTCGATCTCGCCGAACAATTTGGCCGCCGCCGAGCGCATTGCCATCGTGACATTGTAGCCGCGGAAGACGTCGAGGCCGGAAAGTCTTGTCGCAGCCTCCGCCCATTGATGGATGTAAGGCAGGACCCTGCCGCGCTCGTCCTCGGGCAGTTTTTGGAGATCGTCCCACATCCGGGCGCGCCAAAAGCTGTCGAGGCCATCGAGCATCTCGCGCGTCATGAAGCCATCGACCTCGGTGACGACGGCGCCCGCCGCCTCAAAGGCTTTTGCGGCCTTGATGGCGACCTCGCGGACCTCCTTCTGCAGCGGATCGCCGGCCTCGAGGCGCAGCATCAGCCCAAGGCGCAGCTTGCGCGGTGACTTCTCCAGCGTCTTCCATGCCAGCGAATCCGGCGGCAGGCACATGCTGTCGCGGCGGTCCGGCTTGGCCAGCACGCACATCATCAGCGCGGCATCGTCCACGGTGCGCGTCATCGGACCTGCGACGCGGCCGAGATAGGTCGGATCGATCGGCACACGCCCAAAGCTCGGCTTCAGGCCAACGAGGCCGCACCAGCTGGCGGGGAGGCGGATCGAGCCGCCGATGTCGGTGCCGACATGCAGCGGACCGTAGCCGGCAGCGCCGGCCGCGCCGGCGCCTGCGCTGGAGCCGCCGGGATTCTTGCTGACATCCCAGGGATTGCGGGTCAAGGGATGGAACGAGGAAAGTCCTGACGACAGCATGCCGTAGTCGGGCATCGTGGTTTTTGAGAAGATGATCGCGCCCGCTTCGCGCAGCCGTGCGGCGGGCGGCGCATCCGATGGCGCGGGCGTCAGCTTGACGCTGGCGGCGCCGAGCGGCACCGGAACGCCTTTGGTGGCGACATTGTCCTTGATCGTCACCGGCACGCCATCGAGGCTGCCGGCGGGCTCGCCCTTGTGCCAGCGCTCGGTGGAGGTTTTGGCGGCCGCACGTGCGCCGTCGGGATCGAAAGCATAAAGCGCCTTGAGATGCGGCTCCCAGACCGCGATGTGCGAGAGCAGGTCGTCGAGCACCTCGGACGGCGAGAATTGCTGGCTGCGGAAGCCCGCGAGCATGTCCGCGGCACTGAGATCGTGCAATGAGGCGACGGTGTCGCGTGGAGCCGGCTTATGCATGGGAGTTGGCCAGAAGTCTGGTTTCAATGATGCGGGCGAAGACGCTGGCGCCAATCGGCAGGATCTTGTCGTCCAGGATGTAGCCGGGATTGTGCACCGGTACCGAGCCGTCATGGCCGACCCAGAAATAGGCGCCGGGGATGTCCTGCAGCATGTCGGCGAAATCCTCGCTGCCCATTTTCGGCTGCGCCCGCGTGAACACGTTTGCCGGCTCGACCACCGTGCGCGCGACCTCCGCGACGACGCGCGACTGCTCCTCCTGATTGACCAGCACACTGAACCCGTCTCGGATGTCGGTCTCGATCTCAACCTGGAACGCGGCGGCCATGCCCGCGCAGAGCGTCCGCATCCGCTCGCGGATCAACGTGCGCACCTCGTCCGAGAAAGCACGCACCGTGCCGCAAAGATGGGCCTCGGCCGGGATCACATTGTAAGCGGTGCCGGAATGGATCTGGGTGATCGACAGCACCGCCGCCTGCTGCGGTTCGACGTTGCGGCTCACGATGGTCTGCAGCGCCTGTCCGAGCGTCATCGCGATCACCACGGCGTCCTTGGACCGTTCGGGCATCGCGCCATGGGCGCCGTAGCCATGGATCCGGATGTCGAAGAAGTCGGCGCCGGCCATGGCGGGACCAGGCAGGATCGCGATCTCGCCGTGGTTGAGATCGGGCGCGTTGTGCAGTCCGTACAGTTCGTCGCAGGGGAATTTTTCGAACAGGCCGTCTTTGATCATGGCGCGCGCGCCGCCAAGACCCTCCTCGGCGGGCTGGAAGATGAAATGCACGGTGCCATCGAAATTGCGTGTCTCGGCGAGGTAGCGCGCGGTGCCCAGCAGCATGGTGGTGTGGCCATCATGGCCGCAGCCATGAAAGCGGCCGGGGATGGTCGAACGCCATTTCAGATTGGTGTTCTCTTCCATCGGCAGCGCATCCATGTCGGCGCGCAGGCCGATGCGCTTGTTGCCGGCTCCTTTGCCCCTGAGCACGCCGACCACGCCAGTGCCGCCGAGCCCGCGATGCACCTCGATGCCCCATGCCTTGAGTTTGTCGGCGACAATGCCCGACGTGCGCACTTCTTCGAAGCCGATCTCGGGGTGCGCGTGCAGGTCGCGGCGGATCGCCGTGAGTTCGTCGGCGTAGCCTTGGATGCGATCGATGGTCGGCATGTCCTCTATCCGGTTGAACGTGACAATTGTTTGCAGTGAAAGCGGGCCGTTCGGCTTGATGCGAATGCCGGGCCTCAGTCGGGTCCGTGGCAGCGCGGCGGTGTCGGCTTCGCCAGCTTCAACGCGTGCAGAAATCCGCCGACGGCGATACTGGGCATCAATCAGGTCTCGGTGTTTCACTTCCGCACAAACGTTAAGCGCGTCAGCGACGGCAGCGCAAGCGATCACCCCCGTCAGTTTTGCATGACGCGCCCGACAACGATCATGAGTCGGACAGGGGTCCGTACCTAGGTGCCGTAATTCTCGCCAATCGACAGTGCGCAGATGCGAGATAAATGAGCATAGGGCAGGCCGGTCTCCTTGGCCCACGCATTGAATTGCGCCTGCACCTTGGCGAGATCGCCCTTGGATTTCACCTCTTCTGCAATGTCGAGGCCGGCATCACGCAGGCAGGCGACGACGTCCTTCGAGGTCACAAAGCCGTCCCAGCCGATGAAGCGCAAGAACATCTGCCCGGTGTTGCCGCCGAGCCGGCTGCCGCGTTTGCTCAAGAGATCGAGCAGGCCGATCTCGTCCGACGAGGGCCAGTCGGCCAGAAATTTGCCGAAGCTGCCGTGTTCGCCGGCTATATCGAGAATGAATTGCGCATTGTCGCGCACCGACATGATTTTTGCGCCGTTGCGGACGATGCGCTGATCGCGGGTCAGTTCGTGCCAGAAATCGTCGCTCTGCACGACGAGCTTTTTCGGCTGAAAGCCGAGGAACGCCGCTTCAAACCCGTCCCATTTCTGCTCGATGACGCTCCAGGCAAAGCCGGCCGAGAACACGCGCCGGGTGATCTCGGCCAGCACCCGATCGTCGGCGAGTTTCGTGAGCGCCTTCTTGTCCGGCGCGTCCGGCAGCAGCTTTTTCAGCGCGACGGGCCCGCCTTTGCGCTTCTCGGCCCGCGCACGAATAGCCTTGAACGAGGTCATCGGCCGCTCCGATTCTAGTCCAGCGTTGCCAACAGACCTGCCATCAGCCGGCCGCGCTCGGCGAGGCTGTCGACCTCGATATGCTCGTTCAACGTATGTGCATCCGCGCCGCGCACGCCGAGCCCGTCGAGGGTGGGGATGCCCATGGCACCGGTGAAATTGCCGTCGCTTCCGCCGCCTGCTGAGCCATGCGGCAGGTCCATGCCGAGCTCGGCGGCAACCTGTTGCGCCTTTTCATAGAGCGCCATCGTGCCGGCATCCGGCTCCCACACCGGCCGCGTCACACCGCGCGTGACCTTGAAAGCCACGTCGTTCGCGGTTCCCGACAGCGCCAGCATGCGCTCGACGCCGCGGTCGAGATCGGCCTGGCGCTTGGCCATGCTCAGCGCCTCGCCGGTGCAGGTGGTGGCGACGCAGTTGACCCACTGCCCGCCATGCACGATGCCGACCGAAAAAGTGCAGTCCTCCGAGGTCATCGCGTCGATCTCGAGGATTTTCCGCGCCATCTCGCGGATCGCCGAGCGTCCCGACGACAGCGTGGCGCCGGCATGGCTCGGACGTCCTGATGTCTCCAGATTGAAGCGGGCAATCGCGTAGCGGCCGGTGACCACGCCGTTATTGGCGCGCCCGGGCTCCGGCACCAGGACATATTTGTTGCGCGCGGCTTCCGCCTCGATGAGGTCGCGGGTCGAGGGCGTGCCGACTTCCTCGTCGGGCGTGAACAGCACGGTGATCGGCAACGGTGTCGTGAAGTCGGCACGCGCAAGCTGCCGGATCGCCTCGAGCGTGAGATAGTTGCCGCCCTTCATGTCGAAGATCCCGGGGCCAAAACATTTGTTGCCCTCGCGCCGCCAT
>NZ_JAFATE010000155.1 GCF_019244115.1 Bradyrhizobium sp. | reverse complement strand
GCGCGGAAGGCGGAGATTCCGGGCTGGCAGGCCGCCGGCAAGACCGGCACCAGCCAGGATTTCCGCGATGCCTGGTTCATCGGCTATACCGCGAGCCTCGTCACCGGCGTCTGGCTCGGCAATGACGACAATTCGCCGACCAAGAAGGCGACCGGCGGCGGGCTGCCGGTCGAAGTCTGGACCCGCTTCATGCGCCAAGCGCTGCAGGGCGTGCCGGCGTCGCCGTTGCCGAACCCGGACAAAGGCGGCCTGCCAGTCATCGCCCAGATCGCATCGCAAATCAGCGCGCCGACCCAGCAGACAAGCGGCGTCGCGCGAGCTGCGCCGTCGCGCGGCTCAGTGCGCCCCGAGGCGACGGCGGGGCTCGACGGCTGGCTGCTCGACCGCCTGTTCGGACGATAGCGGCGCTTTCGCTAGGGATCGGCCGACCTGCCTCAGCATGACGCCGGCCCGCCTTGCGCTGTAACCGAGCAGCCAGCGACCGAAGGCCGCCGACGGCATCGGGCGCGCATGCAGAAAGCCCTGCACCGCGTCGCATCCGAGCTCGCTCAGCAGCTGGCGCTGCTCCACCGTCTCGACGCCTTCGGCGACGACGGCGAGGTTGAGGCTCTGGCCGACGCGGACCACGGCAGTGACGATCGCCCGCGTGCCGGCGTTGGCTTCGACGTCGCGCATGAAGCTGCGGTCGATCTTCAGCTCGTTGATGGGAAGCTGGGTGAGGCGGCTGAGGCTGGAATAGCCGGTGCCGAAATCGTCCAGCGAGAGGCCGACTCCGAGCGTGCGCAGCTCGTTCATGGCCGCGACGACGATGGCGCGTTCATTCAGGAACACGCCCTCGGTGATCTCGAGCATCAGATGGCTCGCGGGCAGCTCATGCTCGGCGAGGATCTGCGCGACCATCGTAGCCAGGTTCACGTTCTGGAAATTGATTGGCGACAGGTTGACGGAGACGCAGGGAATGTCGAGCCCGGCCCGCCGCCAGATCGCCATCTGCCGGCAGGCCTGCCGGATCGACCACATCCCGATCTGCTCGATCAGCCCGCATTCCTCCGCGAGCGGGATGAATTTGGCCGGAGAGACCTCACCAAGCACCGGGTCATGCCAGCGCGCCAGCGCCTCTACGCCATGGATCGCGCCATCGCGGGTGCGGATCTGCGGCTGGTAATGCAGGGTCAGCGCCTCGCTTGCAATCGCGCTGCGGAGTGCGGTGGAATGCATCAGCCGCTGCTCGGCGAGCTTGTCCATGTCGGCGTTGAAGAAGCGATAGGTGCCGCGGCCGGCGCGCTTGGCCTTGTACATTGCCGCATCGGCCTGCTTGACCAGCGTGTCGATGTCGGTGGCGTTGTCGGGATAGAGGCTGAGGCCCACGCTTGCCGACATCGGCACCTGGCGCTTGCCGATCGTGAGCGGCACCGCCAGCGCGGCGGTGATGCGCGCCGCCATCAGCGAGGCCTCGATCGCGTCGCGGTTCTGCAGCACGATGACGAATTCGTCGCCGCCGAGGCGGCCGAGCATGTCGCCCGGCCGAATCTGGGCCCGCAAACGCTTGGCGAAGCCGACCAAGAACTCGTCGCCGGCCGAATGGCCGAGCGTATCGTTGATGTCCTTGAAATTATCGGCGTCGAGGAATGCCACCGCGACATGACCGTCCGCGGGGCAGGCCTGGATCGCATCTGCAATCAAGGAAGGGATGCGCGCGCGGTTAGGCAGCCCGGTCAGCGTATCGTAATACGCCATCCGCGAGATCTCGGTCCGGTTCTCCTGGCGTTCGATCGCCAGCGCGCCGAGATGAACGCAGGCCTCGACGATGCGCTCATGCCAGCGGCTCGGCGCGCGGCTCTCCCGGAAATAGAAGGCGAAGGTGCCGATCACCCGTCCATCCCTGGCCTTGATCGGCGTCGACCAGCAGGCACGCAGGCCGACCTGGAGCGGACGGGCCTTGTAAGGCGCCCAGCGCGGATCGGTGTCGAGGTCGATCGCCAGCACGGGCTTGCCGTGATAGGCCGCGCTGCCGCAGGAGCCGACCTCGGGGCCGATCGCGATGCCTTCCAGCGCCCGTGAATAGTCGTCGGGCAGGCTGGGGCCGCCGAGGGGATGCAGCAGGCCCTCGGCATCGACATGAAGCACCGACGAGATGACGTCGGGTGCGATCTCCTCGACCCGCCGGCACAGCCGGTCGGCGATTTCGGTAATCGGCATTTCATCCGCAAGCGCGGTCATGATCAACTGCTGCACGGAGCGCAGCTGCCGGCTCTCGCTGATGTCGGACAGCAGCGCGAAGACATATCTGAGCCGCCCCTTGCCGTCGCGGACGGCCTTGAGGTTCGCGGTCACCCAGATCTCATCGCCGTTCTTGTCGTAGACGAGGAGCTCCTCCTCGCCGCCATTCTTTCCATCGAGAGAGCGCCGCAGCCGTGCGAGCGTTCTGCGATCGGTATGGCGGCCGACCAGCAGGTCGCTTGCCTGCCGTCCTTCCGCTTCAGCGCGCCCGTATCCAAACAGCTCCGTGAACGCGGCGTTGGTATAGACGGTCCTGAGCTCGCGATCCGCCACGATGACGCCGCGGTTGGTGCGATCGGCAAGCTCGTGGAGCAGCGCCAGCCGGTCGCGCTGCTCGACCTCGCGGCTGATATCGCGCACGAACAGGACATGGCGGCGCTCATCGCCGCTCGCGAGCGGCGAAAGCCGCAACGCGGCGCGTATCCGACTGCCGTCCTTGCGCCGGATCGTCATCTCAGGCAGCTCCGCGCGCTCCGCGGCAGACGACTGCACCGCCATCGCGAGCCGCTGCTGCAGGTCTTCAGGGCCGAGCCGGCCAACGTCACTGCCGATCAATTCCGCACGGTCCAGGCCAAAGATCGATGCGGCAGCGGGATTGGCGTGCCGCACGACCAGATCGCCGTCGAGAATCAGGACGCCGTCGCTTGCGCAGTCGAGCGCCGCCTTCAAGGCGTCCGCCGGCAAGGCCCGCGGGTCACTGCCTGCACTCACCGTCAGATATTGAACTGCCTGAGCAACCATCAGTCCCGTCCCGGGTCGAAACGAAGAGGTCGTCGATGGCGGTACAGTAGCCTTCAAACGGTGTTCAAAGGGTTGTCCGGACTGGTGCAATTCAGCCGAACGAGGCTTACCGGTTAAGATTTCGCCGTTCGACGAGGGGGAAACGCGACGAGAAAGGTCATTTAGCCGGCGAAACTCGCCCATTCTCGGCCGTCATGCCCCGCTTTACGGGGCATCCAATACGCTGTGGCCTCGCAGCGAACGACCGCTGCCTGTGAAATACTGGATCGCCCGGTCGAGCCGGGCGATGTCAGCAGCGGATTTCGGCTCAGTCCTCGATCCCGTAACGATGCAGGTCGTTGCCGCAGGTATCGAGCCATTTCTTGGCGCGTTCGAGCGACGGGCAGATCCGCGCGACGATGCGCCAGAAGCGGGGTGAGTGATTCATTTCAACGAGATGCGCGACCTCGTGGGCGGCGAGATAGTCGAGCACCATCGGTGGTGCAAGAATGAGGCGCCAGGAAAACGACAGCGATCCTGCCGAGGTGCAGGAGCCCCAGCGGCTGGACTGATCGCGGATCGACAGCCGCTTGACCTTGACCGACAGCGTGTCCGCGTAGTCTTGCGCGGCCTTTTGCAGTTCGCGCCGCGCTTCGCGCTTCAGAAAGTCATGAACGCGCCGCTCGATGTGCTCGATGGCGCCGGCCACGCACAAAATCTTCTCCCCGCTGTCGCGTGTTTCGGTCCACACGGTGCCGCGCTCACCGGCGCGATGCACGATTCGATACGGAACGCCGCGGAGCGGTACCACAGTGCCCGGCAAGAACGGCGCGGCTTTCGGCAAGCGGCCGAGACGGGCCGCGATCCAGCCGCCATGGCGCTGAGCGAAGTCTTTTGCTTCCGCGATGGTGCCGCGCGGAGGGATGGTGAGGATGGCCTCGCGATCGCTCGGATGGATTCTCAGTGTGTAGCGCCGCGCGCGACGATGCCGGCGAAGCCTGATCGAGTAGATTTGCGAACCGTGCTTGACGAGAAGACGCGACGGTTCGTAAGGCCGCCGATAGAGGAGGGCGCGAGTGGCCATATTGGTCAGTCCGGGGGGCAAGAGGACGCCCGGATTCTGCCATATCCGCCGCCAGTTCAATCGTTCCGCGCAAAAACAAATCATTTGCCCTATATACAGGGCCGAATCGCAAAAAAGCCTCTACAGGATGGGGCCGGCAGAGATTTTTTAGAGCCGATCCAGCGCCTTTTTAGCTGCTCAAGGATTGAGCCAAAGCTCATTCCTTGGCCCCCCTGGAGCAGACGAATTCCTTAGTCAAATCAAGAACTTCGCCCCTGTCTCGAATCGGGACTGGTTCCAATCGGGTGGAATCGAATTCTCATTTAGAATCAATGACATCCCTATTCGGCCGCGGCCCGTGCGGCCTTCGGATCGCTGGCCGAGGCCATGAAGTCGCAGATCCGCGGCACGATTTCCGACTTGAAGCGCGAGCCGTTGAACACGCCGTAATGACCGACGCCTTTCTGCACGTAATGCACGCGCCGGTGCGCAGGAATCGCCGTGCACAGGCCGTGTGTGGCTTCGGTTTGCCCAAGACCGGAGATGTCGTCGTTCTCGCCTTCGACCGTCATCAGCGCCACGCGTGTGATCTTCGTCGGATCGACCGGCGTACCGCGATGAGTCATCTCGCCTTTCGGCAACGCATGCTTGATGAACACGGTATCGACGGTCTGCAGATAATATTCCGCGGCCAGGTCCATCACCGCGAGATACTCGTCATAAAAGTCACGGTGCTTGTCGACCAGATCGCCGTCACCTTTCACAAGGTTGCTGAACAGGTCCTTGTGGGCGTCGACATGGCGATCCAGGTTCATGCTGATGAAGCCATTGAGCTGCAGGAAGCCCGGATAGACGTCCCGCATCACGCCGGGATGCGGAAACGGCACTTTGGTGATGACGTGGCTGCGGAACCAGTCGATGCCGCGCTCGGCGGCGAGATTGTTGACCGCGGTCGGGTTGCGGCGGGTGTCGATCGGCCCGCCCATCAGGGTCATCGACTGCGGCACGAACGGATCGCGCGCGGCTTCCATGACAGAGACGGCGGCCACCACCGGCACCGAGGGCTGGCACACCGCCATCACATGCATGCCGGGGCCGAGCGCATGCAGCATCTCGATGATGTAGTCGATATAATCGTCGAGGTCGAACCGCCCCGCCGCCAGCGGCACCATCCGCGCGTCGGACCAGTCGGTGATGTAGACATCATGGGTGGGCAGGAACGCCTCTACCGTGCCGCGCAGCAGCGTCGCATAATGTCCGGACATCGGCGCGACGATCAAAACCCGCGGCGCGGGCATGCGCAGCGGCCGCGTCAGCGCACGATCGAAGTGCAGCAGGCGGCAGAACGGCTTCTCCCAGACGCAGCGGATCTCGACCGGCGTGCGAACCCCGTTCACCTCGGTATCGGTGATGCCCCATTCCGGCTTGCCGTAGCGGCGCGTGGTGCGTTCGAACAGCTCGCAAGCCGCGGCGATCGACTTGCCGATTTCGGTATGCGTCCACGGATTTAGCGGATTCTGGAACAGGATCTTGGTCGCGTCCGTCACCGCGCGCGCCGGATTGAGCGAGGCATGCGCGAGCTCGTACATCCAGTACATCGGCGTCGTGAGCGCCGGACTGCCTTCCACGACCCGAGGCGGTAATCCGCCAAACTCGCCAATTGCCATTCTGAATCGGTCCTATTTGCAGCGCAGCATAGTGCCGAAAGCGTAATAATGCGTCAATGAGCTGCGCGGCGTTTTGACCAGCCACTTCAGCACATGTCCCCGCAATTCCACGGAAAAAGGCGCTATTCGCCGCCGCCGAGCAGCGAGCCATGACGGCGGGCGCTGCGCAGGAGAGCAAGGAATGCCGCAATCGACGCCATCAGCAGGGCTGCATTGAGGGCCGCGGCTTCGAGCATCAGGTCGGCGCGGAAGACACCGTCGGTGAGCAGCGCCCGCATGCTTTCGAAGACATAGGTCGGCGGCAGCGACCAGGCGACATATTGCAGCCAATGCGGCAGCACGCTGACCGGATAATAGATGCAGGCGAGCGGCATCACCGCGAACATCAGCGTCCAGACGATGCTCTCCGCGCCGAGCCCGTTGCGCAGCACGAGCCCCGAGACCAAGATCCCGACCGACCAGCTCGTGAAGATCAGGTTGCAGAACAACGCGATCAGCGGCAGGCCGAGGCCGTAGACGTTGAAGTGAAACAGGGTAAGCGCCAGCAGCGTCATCGGGATCACGCCGATCGCAAGCCGGATCAGGCTCATCGCCATCAG
>NZ_JAFATE010000291.1 GCF_019244115.1 Bradyrhizobium sp. | reverse complement strand
GGTCAAGCTGTCGGCATTGCATCCCCGCTTCGAGGCCATCAGCCGCGGCCGCGTGATGGCCGAGCTGGTGCCGCGCCTGATCGATCTCGCGCGGCGCGCAAAAGCTTTTGATCTCAATTTCACCGTCGATGCCGAGGAAGCCGACCGGCTGGAATTGTCGCTGGACGTGATCACGGCCGCGGCGAGCGATGCATCGCTCGCCGGCTGGGACGGCTTTGGGCTTGCGATCCAGGCCTATCAAAAGCGCGCCGGCGCCGTCATCGACTATGTCGACGGGCTGGCGAAGGCTTTGGATCGCCACCTGATGGTGCGGCTCGTCTAGGGCGCCTATTGGGACACCGAGATCAAGCGCGCACAGGAGCGCGGGCTTGCCGGCTATCCGGTCTTCACCCGCAAGGCGATGACGGATATGAACTACATCGCCTGCGCAAGGCAATTGCTGGCTTTGCGGCCGCGCCTGTTTCCGCAATTCGCCACTCACAATGCCCTGACCGTCGCGACCCTGCTGGAGCTTGCCGGCGACGGCGGCAGTTTCGAGTTCCAGCGCCTGCACGGCATGGGCGAAGCGCTCTACGAGCGGCTCGGCGAGGAGCGGCCGGATGTGGCCTGCCGGACCTATGCGCCGGTCGGCAGTCACCGCGATCTTCTCGCCTATCTGGTGCGGCGGCTGCTCGAGAACGGGGCCAATTCCTCCTTTGTCGCGCTGGCCGCCGACTATGCCGTGCCGGTCGATCGCCTGCTGCGGCGGCCCGCCGAGATCATCGGCAGCCCGGACAAGGCTGGCCATCCGAGCATCCCTCTGCCGCGGAACATGCTGCTGCCAGAGCGGCTCAATTCGCACGGGATCGAGTTTGGCGAGCACGCCGCCCTCGAGGCGCTGCTGATCGACGTCGCCCGCGAGAGCGGACGCGTCATGGCGGCGCCGCTGATCGATGGCCGCGCCGCCGATGGCGAGAAGCGGCCGGTGCGGAGCCCGATCGACGGCGCCGCGATCGGCAGCGTGATCGAAGCGACGCCGGCGCAGGCGGCGGAAGCGATCGCGCGCGCGAGAACCGGGTTTCTAGCGTGGAGCGCCACGCCGGCGCATAGGCGTGCCCGGATGCTGGAGAAGGCCGCGGATCTCCTGGAACGGCGCGCAGCCCGCTTCATCGCGCTGCTGCAATGCGAGGGCGGCAAGACGCTCGATGATGCACTGTCGGAACTGCGCGAAGCGGCGGATTTCTGCCGCTACTATGCGGCGCAGGGCCAAAAACTGTTCGGCGAGGGCGAGGCGATGCCGGGCCCGACTGGTGAGAGCAATGTGCTGCGCCTTCGCGCTCGCGGCGTGTTCGTCGCGATCTCGCCCTGGAATTTTCCGCTGGCAATCTTTTTGGGGCAGGTCACCGCGGCGCTGATGGCCGGCAACAGCGTCGTTGCCAAGCCGGCCGAGCAGACGCCGCTGATCGCGACTGAGGCGATCGGACTGCTGCATGAGGCCGGCATTTCGCGCTCCGCGCTGCATCTTCTGCCCGGCGACGGCACGATCGGCGCGGCGCTGGTCGGTCACAACGACGTTGCCGGCGTCGTCTTCACCGGCTCGACCGAGGTGGCGCGTGCGATCAACCGCGCGCTTGCCGCCAAGGACGGCCCAATCGTGCCGCTGATCGCGGAGACCGGCGGCATCAATGCGATGATCGCGGACGCGACCGCCCTGCCCGAGCAGGTGGCGGATGATGTGGTGACATCGGCGTTCCGCTCGGCCGGCCAGCGCTGTTCGGCGCTGCGGCTGCTGCTGGTGCAGGACGACGTCGCCGATCGCATGATCGAGATGATTTCCGGCGCCGCGGCCGAGCTGAAGCTCGGCGATCCCCGCGACATCGCCACCCATGTCGGCCCCGTCATCGATGCCGAGGCAAAACAGCGCCTGGATGCGCATATTTCCCGCATGGACAAAACGGCACGCGTGCATTTCGCGGGCCAAGCGCCCGCGGGCAATTACGTCGCGCCGCACATCTTCGAACTAGCGGATGCACGTGAACTCGGCGAGGAGGTGTTCGGCCCGATCCTGCACGTGGTGCGCTACCGCGCCGACCTTCTCGCGCGCGTGCTCGATGCGATCGCAGCATCCGGCTATGGACTGACGCTCGGCATTCACAGCCGCATCGAGGACACCGTGGACACGGTCACGGGCCGCCTTCAGGTCGGCAATGTCTATGTCAACCGCAACATGATCGGCGCTGTCGTCGGCGTGCAGCCATTCGGCGGCAGCGGCCTGTCGGGCACCGGCCCAAAAGCCGGCGGACCGCATTATCTGGCGCGATTTGCCACCGAGCAGACCGTCACGATCAACACCGCCGCAGCCGGCGGCAATGCGGCGCTGCTGTCGGGAGAGGAATAGCCAGATTGCGCGGCCTCAGCCGAGGACTCGTCATGCCCGCCCTTGTGCCGGGCATCCACGTCTTCCTTCGTTGTCGCGCCAAAGACGTGGATGGCCGGGACAAGCCCGGCCATGACGAAGTGGAAGGTGAGTGCAAGCGTGTTTGATATTAAAGGCAGGCCGCGTTCGCGGCGGCCTGGGCGTTGCCGCAGGGCAGCTGCTTCGAAAGCTGCTTGATCTTCTGCTTCGATTCCGTCTGCGCCAGCACATCGAACACGCTGGTCGGTCGCAGTTCGGTGGCCCGCTCATAATCCTTCTCGGCCTTGCCGGGGATGCTCTGCGCCTCATAGGCCTTGGCGCGAGCGAAGTAGCCCTCGACCGTCTCGCGCTGGGCGATGGCTGCGCTCAAATCGTCCAGCGCCTTGGCGTAATCGCGCTTCGCGGACCAGGCGATGCCGCGGAGCAGCAGAGCATCGAGATTGGTCGGCTGCCGGGCGAGCACGACATTGAGATCGGCCATGGCGCTGTCGGCATCCTTGCGCCCGAGATAGGCACGCGCCCGCCACAGCCGCGCCAGCGTGTCGAGGCCGCCCGGCTTGCCGACGAGCTGATTGAGCGCGACGATGGAGCGGTCATATTGTCCGGACACCAGCATCGCCAGCCCCTGGCCGATCTGTGCGAGCTGGTTGTTCGGATTGCGGTCGAGCGCGTTCTTGATGTCGAGCAGGCCTTCCGCGCTGTTGCCCTTGGCAAGCAGGGCGAGGCCGCGGGCCGCGCGCGCGGTGTCGTTGAGCGGGTTCAGCACAATGGCCTGATCGTAATCCGCGAGCGCCTTGTCCAGCTGGTTCAGCGCCATATAGGTCTGACCGCGCTCGGCGAAGGCCGCGCTGTCCTTGGCATCGATCGCGATCGAGCGGTCGAGATCGGCGAGCGCTTCCTTCAGTTTGCCCTCGGCTCTTTCGATCGTGCCGCGGCCGAGATAGGCCAGGGCGTTGTTCGGATCGAGGCTGATGGCACGGTTGATATCGGCCAGAGCGAGTTCGGCTTGGCTGGCGCGAATTTCGGCCATGGCACGCAAGGCCAGCAGCGACCCGTCATTCGGCTTGAGCTTGACCAGTTCGTCGATGTCCTTCTGGCTGTCGGCGATGCGATTGAGCGCCATCAGCGCAATCGCGCGAAGCCGCAGGGCAGGCTCGTTGTGCGGGTCGCCGGCCAGGACCGCGTCGAGCCGGGCAACGGCTTCGGGAAATCGCTTCTGCGCGAACAGCAGCTTGGCCTGATCGAGCGCGCTGCCGCCCGCTCCGTCCGTCGCAGGCGGCGGCATGGCGGCCTGCGGCATCGTTCCTGCGCCAGCGGCCGCAGACGGCGCTTTCGGCGCATCCCGCACCTTGGCCAGTGCCGCTTGCATGGCGACCGCGGCCTGACGCTGGCGCTGGACCTCGGCGTTGCCGGGCAGCAGGGTGAGAAGCTGGTCGAAATCAGCGATGGCGCG
>NZ_JAFATE010000212.1 GCF_019244115.1 Bradyrhizobium sp. | reverse complement strand
GGGCGACGAGGTCATCATTCCAGCTCCCTATTGGGTCAGCTATCCGGAGATGGTGGCGCTCGCGGGCGGCGAGCCGGTCGCAATCGTGTGCACGGCCGAGCATGGCTTCAAGCTGCAGCCGGCGGATCTGGAAAAGGCGATCACGCCGAAGACCAAATGGATCATTTTGAACTCGCCGTCGAACCCGACCGGAGCCGCCTATTCGCGCGCCGAGCTGAAGGCGATCACCGACGTGCTGGTCAGGCATCCCCAGGTCTGGGTGATGACTGACGACATGTACGAGCATCTCGTCTACGACGACTTCGTGTTCGCCACACCGGCGCAGGTCGAGCCAAAGCTGTATGAGCGCACGCTGACGGTGAACGGTGTGTCAAAAGCCTATTGCATGACAGGGTGGCGCATCGGCTATGCCGGGGGGCCGGCCGAACTGATCAAGGCGATGTCGACCATCCAGTCGCAGTCGACCTCGAACCCGTCGTCGATCTCGCAATGGGCGGCGGTCGAGGCGCTGAGCGGTCCGCAGGATTTCATTCCGGCGAACAACAAGGTGTTCAAGGAGCGGCGCGATCTCGTGGTTTCGATGCTGAACCAGGCGAGTGGCATCCATTGCCCGCGGCCGGAAGGCGCGTTCTACGTCTATCCGTCCTGCGCGGGCACCATCGGCAAGACCACGCCGTCGGGCAAGACGCTCGTCAACGACGAGGATTTCGTCACCGAGCTCTTGGAGCGCGAAGGCGTTGCGGTGGTGCATGGGTCGGCCTTCGGGCTCGGTCCGGCATTCCGGATTTCCTACGCGACCAAAACCTCCGATCTCGAAGACGCCTGCAAACGCATCCAGCGCTTCTGCGGCGATTTGAGATAGGCCGGAGCATAAGTGGCGGCGCGGGGGGCGACCACGAGGGTCGCCCCTACGCCTATGGTAGGGGGCGCCCCTTGTGGGCGCGCGCTTACGGCTGCGTCCCGGGCCTCCTCAGGCCCGGCCATGACCAAGCAGAAAGGTGAGAGCCTTCGTCGATTGGTAAAACTCCACGGTCTAAGTTTCGATTTGGAAGCGCCTTGTTTTGGACAAGGCGCTTCTTTTTTTGTGTTTTTGCGAATTTGCGCCAACAGGGGGCCATCGGCGAATTCGTTCGAAATGGGGATCAGAAACTTCAAGTGGGGATCAAATCAATGCGACTGTCGATGCTTTCGGTTGCCATCGTCGCGCTGCTTGCGGCGATGGCAGGCGCCGAGGCGATGCCGCCGGTTCGGGCCGGCACGTTGGAATGTCAGGGGGGCCGCAATGTCGGCTTGGTGCTGGGCTCGGTCGCCAGCCTCGATTGCGTGTTCAAGAGCGGCGCACGGCCGCCTGAAGCCTATATCGCGACCGTGCGCCGTTTCGGCCTCGACCTCGGCGTCACCCGGAGCACCAAGCTGACCTGGGCGGTCAACACACCCTCCTATCGCTTTGCGCGCGGCGAACTGGCCGGGACCTATGGCGGCGTCGGCGCCAACGCGTCGATGGGGTTCGGCGGCGGCGGCAATCTTCTGGTCGGCGGCCTCGGCAACGCCTACGCGCTGCAGCCCATCAGCGTGCAGGGCCAGACCGGGTTCAACGTCGCGGCCGGCGTCGCCGGCCTGGAGCTGGAGCCGCTCTGGTACGGCCGGCGCAGCGGGCGCTGGCATCGCTCGCCATCGCACATGCTGCACACGATGCTGATGATACGCTGAGTTCATGGGCGGCCGGCGCTCGCCCTGAGATTGCATAAGCGAACGGTTTTCCGTGGCCGGGATGAACGCCAAATCTGGAACGGTGGCGGCCGTTGTGCCATAGAGTGCGGCGCGCCGGCCTCACGTCCGGCGCGCGTCCCATTTCAATCGGAGTTTCTTCATGCGCCGCTCTTTTGCCACTGCCTGGGTTGCCGCCGCCATGCTGACCGCATCGTTCGCGACCGCCCAAGCCCAGGACCGCGTGCGGGTCGGTGTTCTCGAATGCCGGGGCGGCGCCTCGATCGGCTTCATCGTCGGCTCGGTGACCAATCTCGGCTGCGTGCTGCGCGCCGATGGCATGCCGGAGGACCGCTATGTGGCGACCATCCGCAAGGTCGGCGTGGATCTCGGCATCACCGAGCAATCGGCGCTTGCCTGGGTGGTCTATGCCCCCGTTGCCCATATCGGGCCCGGCGACCTCTCGGGCAACTACGCCGGCGCCCAGGGCAGCGCTTCGCTCGGCGTCGGTGTCGGCGGCAACGTGCTGATCGGCGGCTCCGCCAATTCGATCGCGCTGCAACCCCTGAGTGTGCAGGGCCAGGTCGGGGTCAACGTCGCGGCCGGTCTCGAAAGCCTGGAACTGCGCCCGGGACGTTAAGGACTACCCTTCTCACCGTCATTGCGAGGCGCAAAGCGCCGAAGCAATCCAGAGCCAAGCATAGGACTCTGGATTGCTTCGCTTCGCTCGCAATGACGGGGCAGTACTGACCCATCCGTACTCCTCCGCACCGCAGCGACGTTTTTCCCGCTTGCCAAAGCTGGGCGACCGGCAGAGCATGGACATTTGCCGACCCAATCAAGGGCCGAGCTCCAGACGAAGGAGAACGGCGAAATGGGACAAGACGTCAGAAGTCCCCGCGGTCCACGGTGCATTGCGCTGGTGGGCCCTTTCCAAAGCGGTAAAACCACCCTTCTCGAAGCGATATTGGCCCGCACCGGCGCCATTCCGCGCGCCGGCAGCGTCGATGCCGGTACGTCGGTGGGCGATGCCAGCCCCGAGGCGCGCCATCACAAGATGAGCGTGGCGCTCACCGCGGCCACCACGACCTTCATGGGCGAAAGTTACACCTTTCTCGATTGTCCCGGTTCGGTCGAGTTCGCGCACGACATGCGCGCGGCGCTTCCCGCCGTCGATGCCGCGGTCGTGGTCTGCGAGGCCGACGAAAAGAAGCTGCCGCAGCTCCAGATCATTCTGCGCGAGCTGGAAGAGCTGAAGATTCCCCGCTTCCTGTTCTTGAACAAGATCGACCGCGCCAATAAGCGCATTCGCGAGACCCTGGCGACCCTGCAGCCGGCCTCGCCGATCCCCCTGGTGCTGCGCCAGATTCCGATCTGGAACGGCGAGTTGATCGAAGGTTTCGTCGATCTCGCTCTGGAGCGCGCCTTCGTCTATCGCGAGCACAAGGCCTCCGAGGTGATCGCGCTCGAAGGCGGCAATCTCGACCGCGAGAAGGAAGCCCGCTTCTCGATGCTGGAAAAGCTCGCCGACCATGACGACGCGCTGATGGAGCAGCTTTTGGAGGACATCCAGCCGCCGCGCGATGCCGTGTTCGATGATCTCGCCCGCGAACTCCGCGAGGGCCTGATCTGTCCGGTGCTGCTCGGTTCCGCCTTGCGCGAGAACGGCGTGCTGCGTCTGATGAAGGCGCTGCGCCACGAAGCCCCCGGCGTCGCCGAGACCGCCAAACGCCTCGCCGCGCCTGCCATGAAGGAACCGCTGGGCTATGTGTTCAAGACGGTGCATCTGCAGCACGGCGGCAAGCTGTCGCTGACGCGGCTGTTGTCGGGACATTTGGATGATGCCGCGTTCGTGCATGCCTCATCGGGCGAGGCAGCGAAGGTCTCCGGCATCCTGTCGGTGAGCGGCGCGCACGATTCCAAGCGCCCGTCGGCGGAAGCCGGCGATACCGTGGCGCTCGGCAAGCTGGACACGGTCAAGACCGGCGACTCCATCGCGGGCGGCAAGATCGCGCCCGCGGCGCTGATCAGGATCGAGCCGGCGCGGCCGGTGCTGGCGATGTCGATCGCGGCCACCGATCGCAAGGACGATGTCAAGCTCGGCCAGGCGCTGCTCCGCCTGAACGAGGAGGATCCCTCGCTCACCATGGTGCAGAACCCGCGCACCCACGATACCGTACTGTGGGGGCAGGGCGAGATGCATCTGCGCGTCGCATTGGAGCGGCTGAAAGACCGCTACGGCGTCAGCGTCAAGTCGCATCCGCCGGCGATCGGCTATCAGGAGACCATCCGAAAGGCCATCACCCAGCGCGGCCGGCACAAGAAGCAGTCCGGCGGCCACGGTCAGTTCGGCGACGTGGTGCTGGACATCAAGCCGCTGCCGCGCGGCGAAGGTTTTCAGTTCACAGAGAAGGTGGTCGGCGGCGCGGTGCCGCGCAACTATATTCCCGCCGTGGAAGAGGGCGTCAATGACGGCCTCGCGCGCGGTCCGCTGGGCTTCCCGGTGGTCGACGTTTCGGTGACGCTGACCGACGGCTCCTATCACAGCGTGGATTCGTCCGATCTCGCCTTCCGCACGGCGGCGCGCATCGGCCTCAGCGAAGGCCTGCCGCAGTGCCAGCCGGTGCTGCTGGAGCCGATCCACACCGTGGAAATCGTCTGTCCGACCGAAGCGACCGCAAAAATCAACGCGATCCTGTCATCGCGGCGCGGCCAGATTCTCGGCTTCGACACCCGCGAGGGCTGGCCGGGCTGGGATTGCGTCCGCGCCCTGATGCCGGAGGCTGAGATCGGCGAACTGATCGTCGAACTTCGCTCGGCCACCGCCGGCTCCGGCAGCTTTACCCGGCAGTTCGATCACATGGCCGAGGTGACGGGACGCACCGCCGACCAGATCATCGCCGCGCATCGCGACGCGGCATAGCTCTTAACCGCGGCTGCTCCGCATACGAAACTCGTCCTGCCCGGCCTTGTGCCGGGCATCCACATCTTTGATCCAGCGAAGGAAGCCGTGGATGGCCGGGACATCTGCGCGAAGACGCGCTTCGCACTTTTGCCCGGCCATGACGATGCCGAGACATTTGCATACGTCATTGCGCTTGATCGGTAGCATTGACAGCGCGCCGGCTCTGTCGGATGTGACCCACATGACCGTTGCACCCAGACCACCCGCCGCCTGCCTGATCGGCTGGCCGGCCGCCCATTCGCGCTCGCCGCTGATCCATCATCACTGGCTGCGCAAGCTCGGCATCGCCGGCGGCTATACCATCGAGGCGGTCCCGCCGGAAGAGTTCGCCGAGTTCGTGCTGCATCTGTCGCACCACGGTTTTGTCGGGGCCAATATCACGATCCCGCACAAGGAGCGCGCGCTGGCACTGGCGGCGCCGGACACGCGTGCGACCGCCGTCGGCGCCGCCAACACGCTGTGGTACGAGGATGGAAAACTGCGCGCGACCAATACTGACGTCGAGGGTTTTGTCGACAATCTGGACGCCAGTACGCCGGGTTGGGACCGGGCCGAGGAGGCGCTCGTGCTCGGCGCCGGCGGCTCGGCGCGCGCGGTCGTGTTCGGGCTCGTCGAGCGCGGCATCGAACGCATCCATCTCGCCAATCGCAGCGGCGAGCGCGCGCAGGCGCTCGCGGCGCAATTCGGCAGCCGGATCGAGCCGGTCGCGTGGGACATGATCGCGGACCGCCTGCCGCGTGCGGGGCTGCTGGTCAACACCACCTCGCTCGGCATGAGCGGTCAAGGCGAACTCGACATCGATGTCGGCCGGCTGCCGGGCGAGGCCGTGGTCAGCGATCTCGTCTATGTGCCGCTCAAGACGCCGCTGCTGGCAGCGGCCGAGGCGCGCGGACTGAGAACGGCGGATGGATTGGGCATGCTGCTGTATCAGGCCGTGCGCGGATTCGAGCTGTGGTTCGGACGACGTCCGGAAGTGACCGCGGAATTGCGCGCATCGGTGGAAGCCGATCTCGCGCGCACCTAACGCCTCCCCGTACACCGCCCTTCACGAAAAGTTTGCGCCGGAATAACGCCATCGAGACGGGGTCTTGGTGGTTTGTATCCGTTGGAGAATTCTCATGCCCCCTCGATCCCTGCTGCTCGCCCGTCCCCTCATCGCGCTCGCGATGGTCGCGTTCTCCACGCTGTCAGCGGTGTGCCAGCAGGCGCCGACCCCCTCGCGCGTCCGCGGCACCATCGAAAGCGTCGATGGCGACCTGCTCGCGGTGAAGTCGCGGAGCGGCGAGGACGTCAAGCTGCACATGACCGGCGACATCCTGCTGGTCGGCATCACCAAGATCGCGCTGGCCGATATCAAGGTCGGCTCCTTCATCGGCACCACCACCGTGCCGGGCCCTGACGGCATGCCGACCGCCGTTGAGGTGCATGTCTTCCCGGAAGCGATGCGTGGAACCGGCGAGGGCTCGCGGCCGTATGACCTCCGGCCCAACTCGACGATGACCAACGCCACGGTGAGCGAAAGCGTCGTCGGCAATGACGGCCATACGCTGCTGGTCAAGTACAAGGATGGCGAGAAGAAGGTTTTGGTCACGCCGGAGACGCCGGTCGTCACCTATGTGCCGGCCGACAGGTCTGACCTGAAGGCAGGCGCAAAAATCATCGCTTTCGTCAAGCAGCGCGCGGATGGTTCGTTCGACACCAGCCGCATCAGCGTCGGCCGCGACGGTCTCACCCCGCCAATGTGACGATGCCGCGCGTGCCGCTCCCTCCGCTGTCGTCCCCGCGAAAGCGGGGACCCATAACCACAGGCGGATGTTGTGTACGTGCGACTGGCCGCGTGCACGATCGAGAGATTCCGCGGTATGGGTCCCGGCGTTCGCCGGGACGACACGGAGGGTTGGGCGGCGCCCGGGTCTCGCCTGTAACGTTTCCATCCAATCATCCGTAGAGTTCAAAGGAATAGCCCCGCACCCACGGGGTTTGGCCTCGCGTGTGGGCGCGGGGCGCGCCATTTTTTCCGGGAGAGAACGTCATGCAAAAACATGTTTCATCGCTGCGCGCGCTGGCCGCGGGCCTCGCCGCGATCACGATGCTGGGAACGGCCGCATGGGCGCAGCAGGCGCCGATGACGCGCATCCGCGGCACCATCGAAGCCGTCGACGGCCCCGTCCTTGCGATCAAGAGCCGCGACGGCACCGACATGAAAGTCAGGATGACCGACAATGTCGCGGTCTTTGCCGTGGTGAAGACCTCGTTGTCGGAGATCAAGGAGGGCTCCTATATCGGTGTCACCGCGATGCCTGAGCCCGACGGCACCCAGAAGGCAATCGCCGTTCACATCTTCCCCGAGAACCAGCGCGGCGCCGCCGAGGGCTTTCGACCCTGGGATCTGCGCGCCAACTCGACCATGACCAATGCGACCGTGGCCGAGACGGTCAAGGGCACCGAGGGGCAGAACATCCTGGTCAAGTACAAGGACGGCGAGAAGAAAGTCGTGGTGCCGCCGGATACGCCGATCGTCACGTTCGTGGCGAGCGACAAGGCCGAGGTCAAGCCCGGCGCAAAGATCATCATTTTTGGCGCGCAGAAGAAGGAAGACGGCACGCTGGAGGCCAATCGCGTCAATGTCGGCCGCGACGGCATCACCCCGCCGATGTGACGCGCTGCGTCATTCCGGGGCGCGCGAAGCGCGAACCCGGAATCTCGAGATTCCGGGTCTGGTGCTGACGCACCAGCCCCGGAATGACAGTTGAGTAATTCGGCGTATTTTCAACACCTCGCCCTCACCCCCCGCCGTGCAGTGCGCCGAGCCCACGCAGCACGAGCGCAACCGCGCCCATCAGCGAGCCGTCGGTAGTGAAGCGGGCCGGGACGATCCGCAGGCGCTGCGCCTCGGCGAGTTGCGCCCGCTTGAGCAGCGTGTGGCGTTCATAGGAATCGGGTGAGCCGCTCGAACAACAATGGTCCGGCCGCAGCACCGGCGCCCGCCACGATGACGATGCCGGGATTGAGGATCGAGCCGATGATGCTCAGTCGGCCGCCGGCCGCTTCGGCAACTCCGGCGATCGCCTCCGCCCATTCGATATCGCCGCCAAAGGCGCGTTCCATCACGTCCTCGATGCTCACATATCTGTCGAAGCGATCCGACATCTGCTCCAGCACCGAACGAAACCTGCTGACAATTCCAGGCAGCCGCGGTTGCCCCACCAGCACAGGCCGCCATTGGGGTCGATCGAGGCGTGGCCGAACTCGCCGCCGGCTCCGGCGGCGCCGTGGTGGCACCACGCTCGCTCATGCCGCGCACGATCCGCGCCTCGGTCGTGCGTGCCGGATGATCCTTCAAGAGGGCGATGATCTCCCTGCATGGCACGGCAAAGTATCATGGTGTCGTTGACCGGGGTATTTCTTCATCGTAGAGAAAATTACAGGCGTCAAAAGACGGACTGCCGTGTCTTCACCCCGGGCGTGATCGCCGGTAAGCGGGAGCGGCGTCATCAGGAGCGAGTTGTAGAAATTGCGCCGCACGCCTGCGCGGGTACCGGCGACACAGGTGGTCGATCACGCCTCGGCCCAGGCCGAGGCTCAGGTCGCATCATCCTGCCGCTGTCGCCGCCGATCCTGATCGTCACCGTGATCTGGCAGTTCACGGGAATCTGGAACGACTACATCATCGGCATGGTGTTCACGTCCGGACGCGAGCAGCCGATCACGGCCGTGCTGGTCGCGCTGGCGACCGCCGGCCAGCAGGCGGCGCAGTTCGACGTCGCGAGCAGCGCGGTGCTGATCGCGGCCCTGCCGCCGCTTTTGATCTATTTCTTCGGCGGCAAGTATTTTGTCCGCGGCCTCACTCTGGGGGCGATCAAGTAGAGGCATGGCGACGCTGACGATCAAGGGCGTGCACAAGCGGTTCGGACCGGTCGAGGTCCTGAAGGGCATCGACATCGAGGCGCGCGACGGCGAGTTCGTTGCGCTGGTCGGTCCCTCCGGCTGCGGCAAGTCGACCCTGCTTGCGATGATCGCGGGGCTGGAGACGGTCACCTCGGGACAGATTTTCATCGACGAGCGGCTGGTCAATGCGGTCGCGCCGAAGGACCGCGACATCGCCATGGTGTTCCAGTCCTACGCGCTCTATCCGACCATGACCGCGCGGCAGAACATCACCTTTGGCATGGAAAGCGGCGGCGTGCCGCGCAAGGACCAGGACGAGCAGATCGCCCGCGTCGCGCAGCTGTTGCAGATCGAGCCGCTCTTGAGCCGCAAGCCGGGTCAGCTTTCCGGCGGCCAGCGCCAGCGCGTCGCGATGGGGCGGGCGCTGGTGCGCAATTCAAAGCTGTTCTTGTTCGATGAGCCGCTGTCGAACCTGGATGCCAAGCTGCGCGTCGACATGCGCGCCGAGATCAAGAAGCTGCACCAGCGTGTCGGCAAGACCACGATCTACGTCACGCACGACCAGGTCGAGGCGATGACGCTTGCCTCGCGCATCGCGGTGATGCATCAGGGCAGCGTGCAGCAGTTCGATATCCCGAAGCGCGTCTATGCGCGCCCCGCCAACACGTTCGTCGCCGGTTTCATGGGCTCGCCCTCAATGAACTTTCTTGACGGGCGCCTCGCTGCCCGCGACGGCGGCGCGCTTTGCGTCGAAATCCCGCTGGCCGATGGCAGCGTGGCCGCGCTGCCGCTGGCGCGGCCGCCGGCTACCGCGCCTGCCGACGGCAAGGTCGTGCTTGGCATCCGTCCCGAACATCTCTATCGCTATGACGCCGAGCTAAAGGCTAAGAAGCCGGCGCTCGCCCGCCTCACCGCACCCGTGGAGCTGGTCGAGCCGACCGGCGCCGAGACGGTCGCAAACTTGCGGATCGGCGGTCGCGAGGTGGTCGGCCGCTTCGATCCGGACGGCGCGCCAGAGGCCGGCGAGCAGCTCGACCTCGGTATCGACATGGCGCCTGCGTGCCTGTTCGATCCGGTCTCGCAAGAACTCATTCCGGACGCCTCATAAAGACTTAAATCTCGGACGCCTCATCATGAACTTCGCCACTTATCCGAGCCTTGCCGGGCGCGTCGTGTTCGTCAGCGGCGGCGCGACCGGCATCGGCGCCGACATCGTGCGCGCCTTTGCCGCCAATCAGGCTCTCGTCGGTTTCGTCGACCTCAATGCGGATGCCGGACGCGAGCTCGAAGCCGATCTTGCTGCCCGCGGGCAGCAGGCGCTGTTCCTCAAGGTCGACGTGACAGACATTGCGGCGCTCAGGGCATCGATTGCCGAGACGAAGGTGCGGCTCGGCCCCGTGGCCGTGCTCGTCAACAACGCGGCCAATGACGCGCGGCATGAATTTTCCGAGGTCGACGTCGATTATTGGGACCGTGCGCAGAACGTCAATCTGCGCCACCATTTCTTTGCGGCGCAGGCCGTGCATCCGCAGATGCGCGAGCTCGGCCATGGCGCGATCATCAATCTGGCTTCGATCGCCTGGCGCTTTGGCGGCGCCGAGTTTCCGGCCTATGCGGCGGCGAAGGCGGCCATTCTCGGCCTGACGCGGGCGCTGGCGCGCAAGCTCGGCCCCGACAACATCCGCGTCAATGCGATCGAGCCGGGCGCGGTCATGATCGAGCGGCAGCGCCAGCTCTGGTACACATCGCAGGCCTCGATCGCCGCAGTGGTCGAACGGCAGGCGCTGCGGAACGTCCTGCTTGGCGAGGAGATCGCGCGCGCTGCGCTGTTTCTCGCCGCCGACGACAGCCGCATGATCACAAAGCAGTCGCTGATCGTCGATGCGGGCCTGCGGTGAGACGATGCTATCGATCCTCCATCGGAGGTGAAATCTGGCACGGATGATGCACGCCCATCGCGTGCTCGCCGCCATCCTGCAGGAGGTCGAGCCGGCCGAGAGCTAGAAGGGAACGAGATGAGCATCACTGCGGAAACGATCGAGAGCGTGCCGGCAAGCGTCGACAGCAGCGCGCGCAAGGCGCTGCTGGGCTCGGCGGTCGGATATGCCATGGACGGCTTCGATCTCCTGATCCTCGGCTTCATGCTGCGGACGATTGCGGGCGATCTAAAACTGTCGCCGGCGCAATCCGCCTCGCTGGTGACGGCGACGCTGATCGGGGCCGTGCTCGGCGGCATCGGTTTTGGCATGCTGTCGGATCGCCTGGGCCGGGTCCGCGTACTCACCTGGAGCATCGTCCTGTTCGCCGTCTTCACCGGCCTCTGTGCCTTTGCGCAGGGCTACCTCGACCTCCTGATCTTTCGGGGCATCGCCGGGATCGGTCTCGGCGGCGAATTCGGCATCGGCATGGCGCTGGTCGCCGAGGCCTGGCCGGCGTCAAAACGCGCCCGCGCGTCGTCCTATGTCGGCCTCGGCTGGCAGGCCGGCGTGCTGGCGGCCGCGCTGGTGACGCCGCTGCTGCTGCCGCTGATCGGATGGCGCGGCATGTTCGCGCTCGGCGTCTTCCCGGCCATCGCAGCCTATGTCATCCGCGCCTCGCTGCATGAGCCGGACGTCTTCGTCGCCAGATCCAAGGACCATCCAAGAGAGTCCGCGCTGCATCTTCTCGTGAAGGACGGCGAAACCGCAAAACTCAGCCTCGGCATGGTGATCCTCTGCTCGGTGCAGAATTTTGGCTATTACGGCGTCATGATCTGGCTGCCGAACTATTTGTCGGCCCGCTTCGGCTTCGCCCTGACGCAGTCGTCGCTGTGGACCTGCGTGACCATCGCCGGCATGGCGCTCGGCATCGTTCTGTTCGGCCATATCGCCGATCGCGTCGGCCGGCGGCCGGCCTTTTTGGGCTACATGTCCGGTGCCGCGATCATGGTGCTGGTCTATTCCCGCCTGACCGATCCGATTGAGCTCCTGGTCGCCGGCGCGGTGATGGGCTTCTTCGTCAACGGCATGCTCGGCGGCTACGGCGCCTTGATCAGCGAGTTGTTTCCGACCGCGGCGCGCGCCACCGCGCAGAACGTGCTGTTCAACATCGGCCGTGGCGTCGGTGGCTTTGGTCCGGTGGTGATCGGCGCGATCGCCTCGGCCGCTTCGTTCGAAACCGCGATCGCATTGCTGGCCGTGCTCTACGGGCTCGACATTGTGGCGATGTGGTTCCTGATTCCCGAGCGACGCGGCGCCGAGCTCGCCTGAGCGGCCGCGACCGCGGCGCCTGCCTGGCTAGCTCTGAACCTCATCATCCCGTTGCGCAACGCGCTCAGCCAGTACTTTGATGCGGAAAAGGAGCGTCTCCTCGGCACGAACGTGGAGGCACCATTCGCCGCCGGGTGTCAGTACATCCTCGATTTCGCGCACGATGCGCATGGCTTGGCGCCAAGCTATCTCGTCGCTCGCGAGGTCTTCCCCCATGTTATCGCGGTATGGCTTATCGCCGTCGATGTCGAAGTAGTAGCGGGGCATGCGATCTAAACGATGCCCATGAGGTCGCGTTCCAAGACGGATTGCCGGCCTTGTGTGAGCTAGGCTGCTTCAGGACGTGCAGTGTGGCGGTCGCCCCCGCCATCTTGATGCTCATGCTGACCGCCGGCATCGAGGAGCAGTCGAGAGCGCCAAAGCATTTCGAGCGAAATGGCCACTCGTTCCATCACCGCCGAGGCGGCATGCAGGCGCATGACCGCTTCCCTCTCAAGCTGCCCCGTGGCGGCGCGATGAAGAATTTCAGGTAGCGGAAACGTACTCCGGTTAGGCATGGACCCAGATCACCCCCCGGCCGAATTTTAACTCAGGTTAAATCGTAATGTTCCAGCGCCGAACCCGCCAGGGTCTGGAGGGCCGGTTCAATACGGTCATAATTGCTGACCTTTCGGGTTCAGGACTCCTCCTGCTCGCGCATCAGGACAAACAACTGCTTCACGCAGGCGAGGCGCAGCCTGCGTTCGTGGCGGCGTCGATACTCCTTGCAAGGCGTGCGCTTGGTCGTTTTCATTACGGCAAAATCTCGCACCCACGTTCAGGCCTTGCACGCCGGCGATTGCGTCCATCGCGACCTATTCCGCTCGTCCGCAGTGCCGGACCGCGTGGCCACGTTCATGATCGACACGGGTCTGTTCACCACGTTCCGTACTCGCGCACGACTTTTTGGTCGACCTATTTTAATCTCGTGCTGCCGCTGCCTGTCAAACTCAGCAACCAACGATGGCTGTTGTTAGCAGAGAGGGCTCACCGCTACCCGACCCGTGACGGGCGCTACGAACGGTACCCCGCGGAGCGCTTCGATGAATTGGGAAGCAAGCTGATGAAGCAGGCATCAATACTCATCGTCGAAGACGAGGCACTCATTCGAATGATGCTGGTCGAAATGGTCGAGGACCTCGGGCACAAGGTCGTTGGGGAGGCGGGAAGAATAGATGAGGCTCAGTCCCTTGCGGAAACTCTGGAGTACGATCTGGCGATCCTCGACATCCACTTGCACGGGGCCAACGCGGAGCCGGTGGCGCAGGTCGTTCGGAGGCGGGGCCGGCTCCTCTTCTTCCTGAGCGGATATGGCCCGAATGGCATACCCGTCGAATTTGATGGAACGCCAACCCTGGACAAACCTTGCACGCCGGGCAATCTCAAGCGCATGATTGATGCTGTCCTGTCGAACGAGAGGCCTGAACAAGCGCAACCACCTTAGAGCCGCAGCGCAAACGGGTTGGATCAGGTTGAGGCGGAAAATTCAGGTCTATTTAAGGATGTAGATCGCGCTGAACCCAATTTCCGGAGTATTACGGGTGTCGGCAGCCCGCGCAAAAAAGCGCTGCAAACCTAAGTATGATTTCACTTTAGTGTGTGGTGGGCTCCCCTTTCCTCGAGGGCAACCATGTTCGGCATACCCCTCCAGGACAGGAGGGCAGTTTTGTTCAGGCCTTCGGTCATTTCGGTCGTCGATGACGATGCGTCGGTCCGCGCTTCGATGAACAATCTTTTGCAGTCGCTGGGCTACGTCGTGCATACGTTCGCGTCGGCCGAGGAGTTTCTGGGGTCAGCGTGTTTGAATGACACGTCGTGCGTGATCTCGGACGTGCAGATGTCACCGATGAACGGCCTCGACCTGTTGGCGCAAATGCGCATGCAGGGCCGTACGACGCCTTTCATTTTCATCACGGCATTCCCAGATGAAAGCGTTCGCGCCCACGCGCTGAAGGCCGGCGCGATGTCTTTCCTTGCGAAACCGTGTGCGACCCCGAACCTGATCGCATGCATCAATGCCGCGCTTGCGCACAGGGATGGTGGCGGGGACTGATCCATCCTCGCCTCAGTGGCCCTCCAGCTCCTTCAGCGCGACGTCGGAAATCTCTTTGGGATCGCGCAGCCCGCGCTCACCGGCAGCGATGATCTTTGCTGCTACGATTTCGGTAATCGGGTCGTTGCGATCCACCAGTCCAAGCGTCTTCAGGGCGCGGTCGAAGGCTCGATTGAGAATTTCGATTTCAGCAGCCGAGAAGTTGCTGCCTTTGAGCAGGCGATCGATTGGCACTCCATGTCCCCAGGGATGCAAGAACAACCGGCCAGGGGATTGTACAACGAAATTCGGAACCGAACATCCACTGGGTTCCAGGCTGCGTGACTTTGCACGCGTTGCGGGACGGAGATTGTCGCGGTTCCCGGGAGGCTGAGGCCTTTTCGGCAAACCAAGCCCTCGTCTCCGGGTCCGCCAGGCGCGCCAACAGGAACTGATTGCAAACTGGACCGCCATGGCAACGAGACCAAGGTGCTCGTCACATTGAGAGCTATGCAACCGCTCCAAGGTGTCGAACGCCTTCTAGGCGAGTTGTGCAGGGAATGCCACTCCGGTTTTTGGGTCTCACGAAACCATGGTGCCTGTTTGGCGTTTTACTTGAATGTCAAAGGAGTTCCCCAGCGAGCGCGACAGACTGACGCCGGAAGAGCGCAAGGCCAGGGATGCAGAACGTCGGCTGGATGCCGAGCAGGCACTGCGAGAGCATCAGCTGGCGCAGGAAGCGCTCCGCAAGAACCTGGAACGATTGAGAGCTGAGCGTTTGGCCCGGGACGCCTCGGCCAAAAAATAGAGGCCGCCTTGCGAGCGGCCTCTCGATTTCGAACGGCACCCCGCGCTGCCGGTTTTGTCATCGAAGCAGTCGGCGGCTAGCGCGGCTGTGGCGCTCGAGCGGATCGTTCTTGTCGTCCAACCTGCTTACTTCTTCAGGCCATCCGCCGCATCGCGCAGGCCATCCTTGACATCGCCTGCGGCCTTGTGTGCTGCGCCCTTGGCCTTGTCCATTTTGCCTTCAGCTTCCATGCTCTTGTCGCCCGTGAGCTTACCGGCGCCTTCCTTGACGGCACCCTTTGCTTTGTCAGCGGCGCCTTTCACGTGTTCGCGATCCATGACGGTTATCCTATCTTGTTAGACGTTGCAGGATAACGGCGGGCCGGTTCGGCCGTTCCCAACAAAACTGCCGGCACAAGCGGGCGGCGAAGCTGCTGGGCTTTCACGGGTCACGTCAGTTATTGCCAGGTCGATGCCAGTGTTTGCCGAAGGATACCGGGTTTCAGTGTGACGCCAGGGCGTCCCGCAGGCTGAGCCGCTCCCCGTCCGGCCTGCGGACGTAGAGCTGGCTCTCCAGCACCGCCTGCATGGTCTCGAACATCGCATAGAGGTCGTCGCAATAGACTGACGGATTGTCATAACCGTTCGCCCTGGAAAAGCGGTGCGGCAGGTAGCCGCCGCCGCAGGCGTTCATGAATCTGCATTGCCGGCATTTTTCGCACAGATTGATGGACGCATCGCGCGCCGCCTTCCAGCGCGGCTCGTTCCTCACATCATCGATCAGGTGATCGAATATGTTGAAGGTCGTCTTTGTGAAACCGTCGCCCGCGATCCGCAGCACGTCGTGCGCCTCGATGGTACCGTCGGTCATGACCGTGCACAGTTCGACGGGCTGATGGCCGACGCCCTCGGTCGGCGAATTGTTGCCGAGCAGCGCGGCGACCATGTCCGAGATGGTGCGGATGCTGACCGTGGGCCGGCTGCGGTTGGCCGCCATCCATAGTTCGAACAGTCCGTTGTAGAATGCTGCGATGGACGGCGGTTTCTCATCCACCGTCGCATCAGGGATCATGATGTCGTAGCTGGTAATTCCGCAGCCCGCGAAAAAGTCGACATAATGCGCGGGCGGATAAGCGGGGTTGCAGACCGCCAGCGCGGTCACGGCGATGTCGCGCCCGACAAGCAGGCGGGCGGCCCGTTCCACCGCGGCATGCGTGCCCGTGCCCTGAAATGTCCGGCGGTGAATGTCATGAATATGCGCCGGCCCGTCCAGGCTGATCGCGACCGCGATGTCGTGGGTTTCGAAGCAGTTCAGCCAGGCAGCATCGATCAGCACGCCATTGGTGGTAACCGCAATCGGAATTGTGCAGCCGGTTCGCGATGAAATCGCTTCGCAGGCTTCGGCGAAGCGGTGAAAATTCTCGACGCCCCACAACAGCGGCTCGCCGCCATGCAGGACGATGGGAAAGGCGACGAGGTCGTATCGGCTGACATGCTCCTCAATGCGCCGCAGCAACTGCTGCAGCACGCCGGCGCTCATCAGCTTCGGTTTGTCGTAGACCGCCGCGTCGCGGAACCAGTAACAATAGGAGCAGTCGATGTTGCATCTGGTCGCGACCTTGACCAGCAACTGCGAGATCGGCTGATCCTGGAAGGCGGCGGGCGCTGCGAGGTCAGCCGACATGCCGATTCCGGGGTGAGTTCACCAAACCTAAGACTGATCTAGTAACCTCGCGCAAACCCTCTGCGGAATGCGCCGACGCCCGGGGCATACGCCCCTCTGCGAAAGGCGCCTGCATGCGGCCCCTTTGCAAAGCCGCCTCGTCTGAAGGCGGCCTGGGTGGGCGCTGCCGTGTCGGAAGCAGCCTCGGAGTTCTGTTCGCGCAAATTGTTCAGCAGCGCATCGATGCCTTGATGATCACTCTGAACCGTGGCGCCTGGGCCATGCAATTGGATGAGGCCCGCCAAAATCTTCAGCGTCAACATGACCGAACTCCTTCAGCCCGAAGACAACCAAAAAACCTACGGGTCCCATACAACTTCGAAATTGTGGCGTGTTCTTGTTGCGCGGCCCGCGGGTGCTGGGACAGCCGTGTTGACAAAAGCAGCGTTGCTGACAGAAGCGGGGTGGGCGCGCGCGGGCTTCTGTCCTTTCGCCGGGCACCCCCAAATGTCGGCCTCTCAGCCCCATGGCCCGCGCGAAGCCGGCGGGCGATTCCATGGACTGTGTGGGGGATAGTCGGGCTCGATGTCCACCTGAGACATGCTGTCGGATCTGCCGAGTTCGCGCGCGAGCTGCTGCAGGGCCGCAATGCGGTTCTCGGTCGACGGATGCGTCGTAAACAGGTTGTCCATGCCGCGGCCCGACAACGGATTGACGATGAATATGTGCGCCGTCGCTGGATTGTTCTCGGCCTCGATGTTCGGGATCCGATGCGCCGCACCCTCGATTCTGACCAGGGCAGAGGCGAGCCACATCGGCTGTCCGGCGATGCGCGCGCCGAGATTGTCGGCGGCATATTCACGCGTGCGGCTGATCGCCATCTGCACCAGCATGGCCGCGAGCGGCCCCAGGATCATGATGAGGATCGAGGCGATCGCGCCAGGTCCGCTGTTGTTGGTGTTGCGATGGCCACCAAAGAAGAAGCCGAACTGCGCCAGCATGGAGATCGCGCCGGCGATGGTCGCGGTGATCGTCATCAGCAGCGTGTCGTGATGTTTGACATGCGCGAGCTCGTGAGCGATCACGCCGGCGAGCTCCTCGCGGCTCAGAGACTGCAGCAGTCCGGTGGTCACCGCCACGGCAGCGTTTTGCGGGTTGCGGCCGGTCGCGAATGCGTTCGGCTGCGGATTGTCCATCACGAAGACGCGGGGCATCGGCAGTCCGGCGCGATGGGCGAGTTCGGCCACCATGGCGACGAGCTCGGGCGCGGCGTGCCGATCGACCTCGTGCGCGCCATAGGTCGACAGGACCATGCGATCCGAGTTCCAGTAGGCGAACAGGTTGGTCGCCGCGGCGACGACAAGCGCGATCATGGCGCCCGTGCCGCCGCCGATCAGGTACCCGATCGCCATGAACAGGGCGGTCAGGGCCGCCAGCAGGATCGCAGTTCGAAAGTAGTTCATGTTGCGCTCCCTGGTCCGTCCGCAGCAACTGTCATCGAGGTGGGATCGGTTCCGCAGCGCTCAAGTGCGGCATCGTGCATCATGAGCGACCTATTGGCAGCCGAGACGGGTGCTTTGATGTAGCGCAAGCCTCTCCCCGGTTCCGCAACGGTGAAGGTCCCTGGTATGCTTTCCGCGTGAAGAGCATGGAGGCAGAGGGATTTCGGATCATCCTTGATAAGGATGGCATCCTGGCGAGGCTCGTGAACGTGTGCCTTCCAAAGGAGTCCGATGAGGACAAACCCGAGTCCAACGGCCCGACTTGCCGATCGCTGACGGTGAACGTCCGGTCCGACCCAGCAGCCGACGCGGAATGGAAGGCGCATTTGACCCGAAGCCGACTTTTGTAGTCAGCCGAATGGCCTAGTTATTCAAGCTTCAGCATATCGGATGATGCTCTGATTTTGAACGTTTGCGACAAGTTCATCTGCACGAGATAAAAGTCGGCGGAGCAAGGGAGAGGAATTTGTTTCGTTGTACCCCAAAGTGAGATCGATAGTCGGAGGTACACCCTCGAGCGCTCGGGCAACAACGTTTGGTGTCAGCATATTCTGCGCATAAAGCGGGATAAGAGTAATCCCGCCGGTGGATACGACGAGTGACATTGCCGAGTGCAGGGTATCGCCTTCGTATTCTGCCTTGAGCGTGATCCCGACCTTTGACGCGTAATCCTGAATCACGGAGTGCAATACCGGAGCAATTCTCGCCGAGCTGACGTAAATTTCGCGAGCAAGATCCTGCGGCCGAATTTTTTTGCGCGATGTCAGACGGTGGTCCGCCGGGAGCACCGCGATCAGAGGTTCCTTGGCCAAGAATTTGAAGGCCAGACCAACGCTCTGTGTTTCGCGGCGAAGGAAGGCCACGTCCAATTTCCCCCGCATCAGCGCAACAGCAAGTTCAGGAGAGGACTGACTGTTGAGTATGATTTCAATGCCTGGCGCTTCCTCACGGATTATGCGCAACGCGTGGGGTAGCCATACAACCTCCTGTCCAGCCAGAAACCCCATTGAGAACGCAAGCTTCTCCGGCTGTTCGGCTCGCCGAGCACCCTCGGTCGCGGCCTCGACCTGCAAAAGCGCCAATCGCGCGTGATCGAGAAAAACTCTCCCGGCTGCCGTAAGGGCGACGCCGCGTGCCTGCCGCTCCAGCAGCTTCACGCCGACTTCGGCTTCCAGATCGCGAATCTGCCGGCTCAATGATGGCTGCGAGGTGTTCAACCGCCGTTGCGCAGCGGTCAACAAACCGCCTTCCTCTGCCACCGCAATAAAATAGCGCAAATGGCGTAGTTCCATAGATGATGCTCGCTATACCTCAAAGGCATAGGCCGAACGTACAAGGTCTTTGTCTCCGACAGAAGAGGGATTTACCTTTGCGCACGCAGATCAAAGAAAAGGAGATAAGAAAATGTCTACGGCACCCAAGCCCACCATCGTGTTCTGCCACGGCCTCTGGGCCGATGGCTCCTGCTTCAGCAAGGTGATCCCCACCCTGCAGGCCGATGGGCACGAAGTGATCGCCGTCCAATACGGGCTCAATAGCTACGCGGACGACGTGGCCACCGTGAAGCGCACGCTGGGGCGGGTCAGCAGCCCCGCCGTCCTTGTCGGTCACTCCTACGGCGGCGCCACCATCACCGGCGCGGGGACCGACGAGCGCGTCGCCGGTTTGGTTTATATCGCCGCCGTCGCTCCGGACGTCCATGAGACCGTACAGAGCGAACTTAACAAATACCCCACCGAAATCTTCTCCCAGATCGAGGTCGCAGGCGGACGCGTCTGGCTGAAGCCGGAAGGCGTCAGGTACTTCGCGGGAGACCTTTCCGAGCAGGAGCAGAAGCTGGTCTGGGCGACCCACTACCCGCCCGCCGCCGACCTGCTTGAGCAGCAAAATCTCGATCAGGTCGCCTGGAGGTCGAAGCCGAGCTGGTTCATCCTCGCACAGAAGGACCAGACGGTGCATCCCGATCTTCAGCGTTTTCTGGCGAAACGCATGAACGCGACCATCGTCGAGACCAACAGCAGCCATGTCATCATGCTGTCCCAGCCTGACGTCGTCATCGATGTCATCCGCAAGGCTGCTGCTGCTGTTCAAAGAAGTCGGACGGAATAAGTTCACGTTTCCCACGCGAAGGAGATGCCGTTTGCAAAGCGGCTTCTCCTTGTCTTCCGGAGG
>NZ_JAFATE010000166.1 GCF_019244115.1 Bradyrhizobium sp. | reverse complement strand
GCCGTCCTGACCGCGTTCGGCTGCATCGTGCTGCTGCTGCTGCTCGGCAGCCTCTATTCGCGCAGTTTTCTGTCGCCGGAATATCTGCTGCAGCAATTGAAGGTCGCGAGTTTTCTCGGCGTCATCGCAACCGGCATGATGCTGGTGATTCTGCTCGGGCAGATCGACCTGTCGGTGCCCTGGGTGGTCACGACGGGCGCGATGATGGCCTGTGCCGCGGCGGGCCATGGCGTGTTCGGACTGTGGATCTCGATCCCGTTCGGCATTCTCTGCGGCGTTGCGATCGGCTTCGTCAACGGCCTCGGCGTCGCCTATTTGCGGATTCCCTCGATGATCATCACGCTGGCCACCAATGCGGTGGCGCAGGGCTTGATGGTGGTCTACACCGGCGGCTTCTCGCCGCAGGACGAAGCCTCGCGCGCGATGCGCTACATCGCGACCGGTAGCGCCATTCCCTCTGTTCCCAACGCGGTGCTGGTCTGGGCCTTGATCGGCGCCATCGCCGTCTGGCTTCTGGCGCGCACCACCTTCGGCCGCGCCATCTACGCGATCGGCAACCGCGAGCGCGCCGCCTATCTCTCGGGAATCAATACGCGCCG
The DNA here is from genome assembly GCF_019244115.1 of Bradyrhizobium sp. GTDB lineage: Bacteria > Pseudomonadota > Alphaproteobacteria > Rhizobiales > Xanthobacteraceae > Bradyrhizobium. The sequence goes on along the minus strand of NZ_JAFATE010000166.1, from coordinate 9,749 downwards.
CGTCACCCTGCTGGCGTTCGCGCTGTCCGGCGGGCTCTCCGCTTTCGGCGGCGTGCTGCTCGCCGGCTACGCCTCCAAGGCCGCGCAATCCATGGGCGATGCCTATCTGCTGCCCTCGATCGCCGCGGTCGTGCTCGGCGGCACGCATATTCTCGGCGGCAGCGGCTCCTATCTCGGCACCATCGCGGGCGTCATCCTGATCACGCTCTTACAGTCGATCCTGTCGGTCATGCAGATCACCGAGGCCGGCCGCCAGCTGATCTATGGCGCGGTGATCATCCTGATGCTGCTGCTCTACGGCCGGGAGAAGGCCGCGTAGGTGCAGCGGCGGGTTCGGTCTGATTTGTGCGGTCCGCCGGTCCCACTTGCTCGTCATGCCCGCGCTTGTCGCGGGCATCCACGTCTTACTTTTCCGCAGATCAAACACGTGGATGGCCGGGACAAGCCCGGCCATGACGACGTGGAAGCGCCCGTGCCCACGTCTGCTTGTGGTCATGTGCGATCGTCCGGTTGCGTCCGGCAGAGGCAGGATCACTCCACCTTCAGCGCGCGGGCGTAGGTCTTGGCGGAATTGCTGATGTGCTGCGTCAGCAGCGTCTCGAAGGCGGGGAGATCGCCGCGCTCGAACCAGCGCAGCAGCCTGCGGTGCTCGTCGAATGAGGCCGGCGTGCGAACGTCGATCGGCGAGCTCAAAGTGGTGCGTAGCGCCGCGACGCGTCCCGAGACAAGCTGGTAGGATTCCACGAGGTAATGGTTGTTGCAATGAGCGAAGAAGGCATCGTGCAGCGCGCTGTCGGCGCGACCATAGGCGACGTTATCCTTCCCTGCCAGAGCCTCCTTCATGTCGGCGACCGCTTGCTCCATGGCGGCGATGGTGGCGGCCCGGTCATGGTGATAGGCGAGCTCGGCGGCCCTGGGTTCGATGATGATCCGAAACGAGCACAGCGCGGAAATGTCCGCCGCGCTCGGCGTGAACACGAAACTGCCGACCTGCGGCCTGATCACCACGAGCCCCTGTCCCTGCAGCTGGTTCAGCGCTTCGCGGACCGGCGTGCGGCTGACGCCGAAGGACTGCGCGACCATCTCTTCCGAAATCGGCGCGCCGAGCGCGAATTCGCCGTCGATGATGGCCTGGCGCAGCCGCAGCAGCACCCGTTGCGACAGCGATTTTGGCGCATCGAGCTTGAACGACTTCATCGGCCCCTCCGGCCTCGCGCGCCTGCTCGGCGCGGCGGGGCGGAATCTGGTTCGCCGGAGCACGTCTGTCAATCGGAGCTTCCGTTCCGACTGCATCAGAAGGGAGGCTGTGACTTTTTCCCTTCAGTGCCCACTTCGCTCGAAAACGCGCCAGAGCGTTTCGAGCGAAGTGGGGCACCGGTTCGCGTGAAAGAAAACGCGTCAAAACAGGGATCTAGAGCCTCCGTTCCGATCCAATCGGAACAAAAAAGACTCTAGATCACCTTGCCGGGATTGAGCAGATGATCGGGATCGAGCGCGCGCTTCAGCGTGCGCATCAGCGCGATCTCGGCCTCGCTGCGCGCGTGCCCGAGCCATTGTTTCTTCAGCGTGCCGATGCCGTGCTCGGCGGATACGCTGCCGCCCATCTCGCGCACCAGGCCATAGACGATCGCGTCCATCGCCGCCTTCGGCTGGCGTTCGACCGGCGGACCGCTGACCCAGGCGACGAGGTGCAGGTTCCCGTCACCGATATGGCCGTAATGGACGCTCTCGCATCCTGCGATATCAGCCGCCAGCCGCGCCTTGCAGCGCCTCACGAACTCGCCCATGCCGGCGACCGCGAGCCCGATATCATAGGAGAGATGCGGCCCCAGCACCTGGGCAAATTCAGAGCAGATGTCGCGCACCGCCCAGAATGCCTTGACCTGCGCCAGCGACTGCGCAACCGCGGCGTCGGCCAAGAGCCCGCGCGCCATCAGCCCTTCGAGCCAGCTCTCGAACCGCGGCGCGTCGATGCTCTCTTCGGTGCCCTGCGCCTCGACCAGGACGTAGAGCCCATGGCCGGCGCCGACCGGAGGCCGCACCCCGGCGCATTCGGTGATGACATCCCAATAATCGGACCACATCACCTCGAAGGCCGATAGCAGCGGGCCGAGCCCAGAGCGCGCCGCATCGAGCAGCGCGACGACCGCGGCATAATCCTTCAGCGCACAGAGCGCGGCCATGGTCGATCGCGGCTTTGGAAACAGCCGCAGCACCACGCGCGTGATAATGCCGAGCGTGCCCTCGGAGCCGATGAACAGATGTTTGAGGTCGTAGCCGGCGTTGTTCTTGAGCAGCTTGTTGAGACCTGTGATCACGGTGCCGTCGGGCAGCACGACTTCCACGCCGAGCACGAGCTCGCGTGTCATGCCGTAGCGGATGACGCGGTTGCCGCCGGCATTGGTTCCGAGATTGCCGCCGATCGCGCAGGAACCACGCGATCCCAGGTCGAGCGGGAAGAAGAAGCCGGCGTCGTCCGCCGCCTTCTGGATCGTCTCCAAGGGCGTGCCGGCCTTCACCGTCATGGTGGCGGCGGCGGGATCAATCTCCTCGATGCCGACCATGCGCTCCAGCGAGATCGCGACCCAGCCGGCCTCGGGCGCGGCCCCACGGCAGAGGCCGGTCAGCCCGCCCTGCGGCACGAACGGCAGACGGGCGTCGCGGCAGACCGCGATGGCCTCGGACACACCGGCGGCGTCCAGCGGACGCACCACTGCGATCGGCATCTGCGGCAGGCTCGCGCTCCAGTCGTTGCAATTGCGCGCGGGAACCTCGTCGCCGATCAGCACGGCTTGCGGGCCAAGTCTCTCGCGCAGGCCGGCAAGCAGATCGTGTGGGTGTCTGGCGGGTGCTATCATGTCCATCGTGAATGCCTGCGCCGCAACATTGGACGGCGGCCATGCGTTTTTGCCCGCCGCGGCGCCTCTCGTACGCGTTGCAACCAGCATGTATGTAAGGTACAAGAGAAGTCAAGAATGCAGGTACCGGTGCGCCGCTGCCTTGGGCGAGGCGAGGAGATGTCATGACCGATACAGTCAGCGGATTCTGGGTGGCGACGGCCACTCCGCTCACGGCCGAAGGAGCCGTCGATCACGCCAGGCTCGCAGGCCACGCCCAAAATCTGTTCAAGCAGGGCGTCGACGGCGTGGTGCTGTTCGGCACGACGGGGGAGGGCACCTCGTTCAGCATTGCCGAGCGGATCGAGACCGCCGCGGCGCTGCTCAAATCCGGCATCGGCCCGGAGCGCATCGGGCTCGGTGGCGGCTTTCCTGCCATCACTGATGCCGTCGTATTGGCGCGATCCGCGCTCGGCCTCGGCCTGAAGCATGTGCTGATGCTGCCGCCCTATTTCGACCGCGGTGTCATCCCTGAAGGAATCGAGGACGCGTTCGCCGCCATCATCGATGGAATTGCGGACGATCGCCTGCGCGTCACGCTCTACAACATTCCGCAGGTCTCCGGCGTTGCCATGCCCGCTTCGGTCGCCGCGAATTTGCGCCGGCGTTACGGCGTTCTGGTCGCCGGCGTGAAAGACAGTAGCGCCGACTTCAAACAGTTCCGCGCCTATCGCGCCGCCGCACCCGAGCTCGCGATCACTGTCGGCAACGAGACCGATATTGCGCGCGCTCTTGCCGAAGGCGGCGCCGGCACAATCTGCGGCATGGCCAACGTCGTGCCCGGCCTCGTCAAGGCGATGATCGACGACGGTGCCAATGCGGAAGGGCGCATGCGCTCGGCCATCGACGTCATCGCCGATACGTCGTCATTCACGGCCGCGCTGAAGGCGGTGCTTGCCGCGCAGACTGGCGATGCCGGCTGGCTCCGCGTGCGTCCGCCGCTGCGTCCGCTCATCGATGGCGCGGCTCTGAAGGCCAGGCTCGACGCGCTGATGAGTCCTGCGATCGCCTGACGTCCACGCGTCCACCCGGTTGCTGCTGTGCACGATGTGCGCCGCGCACAGCCGCGCGCAATCTCGTGCCGCAGCGCTCCTGTGCATGATGTGCGCGCGCCTCGACACAGCCAGCGACCTGCGGCGCAACAAATTCCCGTACGGTGTTACCAATACGCATTTTGCAGTTGTGTATGCCGGCGCACTCACATCTAAAGCAGCTGTCGCGAGCAATATCTGCTCGCTCCCGAGCGCTTTGGAGCCAGTTGTTGAAAGCGAAAACGTCTGCAAGCAGATTCGATTTGGCTGAGCATCGACGCACGAGATTTAATCAACGATCCGAACATATGTTAAGGTCGGCGCGCCGCGACGTGCGAAATTGCACCGGATGGCTCAGAGCGAGTGACCTGCAGTGACGAATGCCGGCGGAATTGGCAACCGCCTTTTGGCAACGCTGCCGCCAGAAGATTTTGATCTGCTGGCGCCCGGACTTGAGACGGTCGCACTGGATCAGGACGCGATCGTCTCGCGAGCGGGCGAACAGATCGACCATGTTCTGTTTCCCGAAAGTGGCGCCATCTCGCTGATGCTCGACATGGCGAACGGACAGACGGTTGCGACGGCCGTGGTCGGACGCGAGGAGGCCATCGGCATTCTTTCGGTGCTGGGACCGTTGCCTTCGCCCAATACCTCGATCGTCCGTGCGGCGGGGGCAGGCCTGCGCATTCCCGCGGCGCGGTTTCGCATCGCTTTCGATCGCAGCCCGGCGATCCGGCACGTGGTGCAGATCTATATCAGGGCGATGATGGTGCAGTTTCAGCATGGCGTCGCGTGCAACGCGCTGCACCCGGTCGAAGCCCGCATGGCACGCTGGCTGCTCCACCTTCGCGACCACGTCGATCATGACGTTCTCCCGCTGACTCAGGAGGCGCTGTCGCAAATCCTCGGCGTGCGGCGGACGACGGTGACGCTGCTGATGCGCAATCTGCGCGCATCCGGCGCGATCCGCTCCGATCGCCGCGGACAGATCGAGATCGACCGTTCGCGACTCACCGCCGTGGCATGCGAATGCCACCGCAACATGCGCCGCGAGGTCGAGGAGATCTTCTCGCTGGACATGCCCTCGATCACGCGGTTTGGTTTTGGAGGATGACGCGGAGGCAAGCGGGCCTTACTCGGTCACCGCCTCATTGTCCGGGATCAGGTCTGCTGCGGCCGTTCGAGGTTCGGCTCCGACTCGGAGTCCGCGTTCGCCTCGAGCCTGGCCAGCTCGCGCAGCACCGCTGCGACCTCGCGCAGCTCGTTGCGCTCGGCCCCCGGCTTCAGTCGTCGTGCTTCGACGAGAAATTCTTTGGCCTGCATCAGCCAGGTGGAAGTCTGATAGGCTTGCATGTGCGTCACGGCGATCCCCCCTCCCGACATCAGACCCGTTCCATGTGCGAATCTTCGGCTGCACGCCGCTCCACGCGGCCCGCTTCGTGGACCCAGGCGTCCTGCGCGAACCAGGTGTGATCGATCTGGCAGGCCGGGCAATGGGTGCGGCTATAAAATACCGGCCGGCGCCGAAAACTATCGCGATCGATCTTGATGCCGGTCGGAATCGCGCGCCCGGTCTGCGGGCATCGCACCATGACCATACCCATAATAAGCCTCCCTCGGATGTTGGTTTTGTCGTTCTTTGAAATTTGTGTCGTTCGTTGAAATGAAAAAAGAACCGGCCGGCTGGATAGCGCCTCTGTGGTGCGACTTGGGGGCGAGCACCTGGGCATTGCTTCATCGCGCATGGGGGATGCATGCACGTGGCGGGGCTTGTCCAACCGGCCGGATCCCTCCTCAACCTTGGGCGTTGACCTCGGGCGTTGATCGCCTCTAGCTGGCCTTCTGAAATACCTGGGTGACGCGTTTCCTGACCGGCTCGCCGGTGTCCGCCGCCAGCTTCTGGGCCAGCTCCCACAATTCCTTGTTCTGCGCCGATACTTGAGCAAAACCCTTGCGCGCCTGCTCGGCGGACAATGTGACGATATCCGTGACCGACTTGCTGGCCAGCAGATGAGAAAAGAAATCGATCGCAGCGGCGGTATTGGCGTTTGAAATCTCGATGACCTTGAGCCCGTAATCGGTGGCGCTCCGGGCGGTGCTGGAATAGGTCTCCCGCAATGCTTCCGCCATTCCCTCCGACGCACCCTTCATCTTCTCGCAGCCTTCCTGCGCGCGAGCGACGCCTTGCTCGGCGAAGTCGCCGAACATGCCGGGCAACGCGAGCTTGAATCCGAACGACGGCATCCCGAAACCGTTCGTGGCTGCCTTGGTCTCACTGTCAGTCATCACAACAATACCCTTCATCTTGAAATCACCGTTCGAGGCTTGCTCGAACACAAAGGACCTCGTGGCGCGAGCAGTCCCGCGTCGATGTCCGTTTGCTTTTTTCGATGAGCTTTAAATCCTGCCCTTGAGCGCACTATGCCGAACGCGATGCGGTGTGTCCGTTCGGTTTGCGACTCTCGGTTTAAATTCTTTTGGGAATGTCAATACATACGAAAGTTGTTTCTACAGGAAATGCACAACCTGTGCACCGCTGGGAACTGCCGCGGAACCCGTTGACAGCGTGTTTTGATTGGTGGAGGCGGGCGACTAGACCACGATGCTGAGGCGCTTGGCGGCGCGCGTGATGCCGGTATAGAGCCAGCGCGCGCGGGCGTCCTGGAAGGCAAAACTCTCGTCGAACAGCACGACGTCGTCCCATTGCGAGCCCTGCGACTTGTGCACGGTCAGCACATAGCCATAGTCGAACTCGTCATAGGGCTTGCGCTGCTCCCAGGGGATGGTCTCGACGCCGCCCTCAAAACAGTCCTGGCGCACCGACACCTTCGTGACCTTGTGGGCGAACTCCTCGTCGGGCGACAGGCGCATGCTGATGATGCGCGAGGTTTTCGCGCGCGAAGCGGTGCGCGACTTCACGCGCCACAGGCCGCCGTTGAACAGGCCTTGCTTGCGGTTGTTGCGCAGGCACACCAGCTTGTCGCCGGCGACGGGCAGCGGATCCTCGATGTTCTGGCGCTGCCGCATCCGCGCATTGTAGGCGCGGCGGGTGTTGTTGCGCCCGACCAGGATCTGGTCGGCGGCCATCACGCGCGCCGGATCGAGTTCGCTGCGCGCCACCACCTCGCTCTCGCCGTAGCGGCCGATGTCGAGGTCGCGGCCCTCGCGCACATCCATCGACATCCGCACGATCGGATCGTCCTGCGCCTGGCGGTGCACCTCGGTCAGCATCGCGTCGGGCGTGCCTTCGGTGAAGAAGCCGGCGCCCTGGATCGGCGGCAATTGCGCGGGGTCGCCGAGCACCAGCAGTGGGCAATCGAACGAGAGGAGGTCGCGGCCCATCTCGGCATCGACCATCGAGCATTCGTCGATCACGATCAGCTTGGCTTTCGAAGCCGGCGCGTCGTCCCACAGCTCAAAGCTCGGCTGCTCGACGCCACTCTCGCGCGCGCGATAGATCAGCGAGTGGATGGTGGAGGCGCCCTCGCAGCCCTTGTTGCGCATGACAAGCGCCGCCTTGCCGGTGAAGGCCGCGAACTTGACGCTACCATCGACGCCCTCGGCGATGTGCCGCGCCAGGGTGGTCTTGCCAGTCCCGGCATAGCCGAACAGCCGGAACACCTGCGGCGTGCCGCTCCGGCCGGGCCTCGACTTCAGCCAATCGGCCACGGCTTTCAGCGCGGAATCCTGATGCGGCGAGAATGTGGGCATGAGGCTCGATGGAGGAGGAGCGCGAGCCGCTACGACTCGCGCCACACAACCTAACCATTCATGCGCGCCGCGCAAGCGGCTCTTCCGCCTCGCGGAATTGCCAAACCGGAGGCGGCTGGACAGGCTGCGGCGCGGGGCTACACTGCTTCAAAAAGCCGTCGGAGGAGCTTCATGAAGTTCGGCATCTTCTATGAGCTGCAACTGCCGCGGCCGTGGCAGGACGGCGATGAGCTCAAGCTTTACCACGATGCGCTGACGCAGCTCGAGACCGCCGACCGGCTCGGCTATCACTATGCCTGGGTGGTTGAGCATCATTTCCTCGAGGAATATTCGCATTCGCCGGCGCCGGAATCCTTTCTCGCCGCCGCGAGCCAGCGCACGGAGAGGATCCGCCTGGGGCACGGCATCCTGCAGCTCACGACAAATCATCCGGCGCGCGTCGCCGAGCGCGTCGCGGTGCTCGACATTTTGAGCCGCGGCCGCTGCGAGTTCGGCATGGGCGAGAGCGCCTCGATCACCGAGCTCACCCCGTTCGGCCGCGACATGGAGACCAAGCGCGAAGTGTTCGAGGAGGCGGTCAGGGCGATCTTTCCGATGTTCACCAAGATCGGCACCGAGCACCACGGCAAATATTTCGACATTCCCCTGCGCAATGTGGTGCCAAAGCCGGTGCAAAAACCGCATCCGCCGCTGTGGATGGCCTGCTCGCAGCTGCCGACCATCGAGCGCGCGGGCCGCAACGGCTTTGGCGCGCTCGGCTTCCAGTTCGTCAGCGCCGATGCCGCGCATGCCTGGGTGCATGCCTATTACAATGCGATCACCAAGCGGCTCGACAAGCTCGCCGATTACGAGCTCAACCCGAACATGGCGCTGGTCTCATTCTTCATGTGCGCTGACACGGATGAGGAGGCGCGCGCCCGCGCCGATGGCGCGACCTTTTTCCAGTTCGCGCTGCGCTACTACGGTGCTTCGCAGAACCGCCAGCGTCCCGCGCCCGGCACCGTGAACATGTGGGACGAATACAACAAATGGAAGCGCGACAATCCCGAGGCGCAGGAGCAGGCGCTGCGCGGCGGACTGATCGGCTCGCCCGAGACCATCAGGCGCAAGCTGCGGCGCTTCCGCACCTCGCACATCGACCAGGTCATCCTGCTCAATCAGGCCGGCAAGAACAGCCACGAACACATCTGCGAATCGCTGGAACTGTTCGCACGCGAGGTGCTGCCGGAGTTCGAGCATGACCCCGAGCACGACGCCTGGAAGGCGGCCGTGATGAGCAGGGACATCCGGCTCGAAGAGATCGACACCGCGGCCTTCACCGATCGTTACGGCAAGCTGGCAATCAATGTCGCGCCGGCCGCGAAGACCGCGGCAGGTTGAACATCTTTTCGCCGCGATGGCTGCGGTCACGATTGCGTGCTGAAATATTCGGCCTGTTGCGATTTCGGTTCGCGAAACAAAACCAGCGCCTGATGCGCGCGCGTTAGCGCAAGCATCGTTATTTTTTCCGACCGCTCGACAGCCTTTCGTGCGCCCATCATCATCTCTCGCATTGCACAAGCCGCTGCAGATGCGGTTGTGCTCGCTGGAGATGGTGATGAAGCGTCGGGAATTCTTGAGACTTTCGGTTGGATCAATCGCGACCGCGGCATTGGTGCGGCCATCGTTCGCCGAACGCGCGCCGAAAGAGATCCGCATCGGCACGCAAAAGGGCGGGTATTTTCCGGCGGTGCGCCAGCGTCGCACGATCGAGGATGTGTTCCAGCCGCTCGGCATCGAGATCAAATGGATCGATTTCCAGTTCGGGCCGCCGCTGCTGGAAGCCATCAATGTGGGCAGTGTCGATTTCGGCTATGTCGGCGACACGCCGCCGATCTTTGCGCAGGCCGCAGGTGCACGGATCCGCTATGTCGCCGCGGTAAAATCCGACGGCAGCACGCAGGCGATCATCGTGCCGAAGGATTCGCCGATCAGGACGCTCGCCGATCTCCGGGGCAAACGGATCGCCTTTGCCAAGGGATCGAGCGCGAACAATCTTCTGGTCGCGGCGCTCGAAAAGGCCGGAATTGCCTGGGGCGACATCACGCCGGCCCCGCTCGCGCCGGCCGAT
>NZ_JAFATE010000133.1 GCF_019244115.1 Bradyrhizobium sp. | reverse complement strand
TTTGGCGACGACGAGCGGACCTGCAAGGCGCTATGTCCCGCGGCCGAGGCCAATCTCTATTCCTATCGCAATCCCGGCGAGGACATGAACTCGGCTGTCTCGACATCGGGCCAGCCCTACACCGCGCTTGCCAACGCGTTCAAGTTCAGGACCGAATTCAATCCGAGCTGTTCGTGCAAGGCAGCCGGCCAGACCTGGTCGGACGCGCTGAAGTCGATCGACGACAAGGCCGCCGCCGAGCAGCAGGGCGACATCATCGTCACCGAAGAAAGCGCCAAGCGGATGCAGCAACGGCCGCTGGCAAAACCTGCCTCGACCAGGAAGGGCGCGGCGACCGCCGCCGCGCCGTCGCCTGCGTCCGATCCCGCCGCGGCATCGGCGCCACCGGCCGAGGCGACCGCCACGACTTCCGACAACAAGCAGATCCGCACGGTCGGTCCGACCTTCATTCCGGCACGTTGAGCCGACTCATCTCCGTCATGGATTGAGCTGCGGGATGTCCTTGACCGGCCTCGGACCCGGCAGCGACTGCAGGAAGGCGTGGATGTCGGCGGCGTCCTTGTCAGAGAGCACCTCGGCCGAGAATGACGGCATGTCGTTCGGCGCCTCGCGCAGGAACGCGATGAACGATTCCACCGGCAGCGCCGTCTTCGCCAGCGCGGGCGTCTGATAGTTGAATTGGCCGCCCTGGCCGGCGCGGCCGTGGCACTCGAAACACCCGTCGGCGAGATAGACCCGCTTGCCGTTGACCGGATCGCCCGATGGCGCGTCGTCGGCGCGCGCCGCGACCATAGCGAGGGCCGTCGCGATGACAACAATTCCCAGCGAGCGCGAAAGCTGTCTGGCCATCCGCACCTCCCTCACCGCTGATCCATCACGACATCGAGCAGCGCCGGCTGGCCGCTCTTGACCATGGTGATCGCCCGCTGCAGTGCGGGCGCAAGGTCGTTCGGATCGTTGATCGGCCCTTCGCCATAGACGCCAAAGCCCTTAGCGATCGTGGCGTAGTCGATGAAGGGGTCTTTCAATGTGGTGCCGATATCGGCCGTCGTGATGCCCCGGCCGTGACGCGCCGCCATCGCCTGCAGATACATGTATTCCTGGTGATAGGCGCGGTTGTTATGTACGATATAGAGCAAGGGGATCTTGTGGTGCGCGGCGGTCCACAGCGTGCCCGGCACGAACATGAAGTCGCCGTCGCCGCCGATCGCGACCGTCAGCCGGCCCTTGTCCTTGTTGGCCAGCGCCGCCCCGAGCGAGGCCGGCAATGTGTACCCCACCCCACCGCCGCCGGAAGCGCCATTCCAGCGATGCGGCTGGTCGAAATTCCACAGCCGGTGCGGCCAGGAGAGGCGGATCGAGGTGCCGACCAGCGACCAGTCCTCGTCCTTGATCTGGCTGTAGAGCTCGGCGCAGAGCCGCGCCGTGGTGATCGGGCTCGCATCCCAGCCGATCGTGGCATCGGATTTTGCCTGCTCGATGGTTGCGAGCTTCGCCGCAGCAAGCTTCTTCCCCCGCGCGTCGAACGCGGCTTTGCGGCTCTCGTCGACCAGGCGCTTCACCTGCTCGGTGAGGCTCGGCAGGCTCGCCTCCGCGTCGCCCGCGATATCGAGATCGACCTCCTGATAGCGGCCGAAATCCTGATAGTTGGCCTTCAAATAGAGCCCGCGCGTGCCCAAGGTGACGATCTTGGCGCCCTTCTTGTAGCGGGGCTGCGCGCTGCGCACGATGCGATCGTGGAAATCGCTCAGGGTGCCCCAGAGATCGTTGACCTCCAGCGCCAGGATCACGTCCGCCTCCCCCAGGATGGAGCGGCGGAACGACTGGTTGAGCGGATGGCGCGAGGGGAAATTCATGCGCCCAAAGTTGTCGATCACGGCGCATTGCAGCGTCTCGGCAAGGTCCACCAGGCGCGGCATGCCGGCCGGCGTGCGCGCCATCCGGTCGCAGATGATGACGGGATTTTCGGCCGCCACCAGCATTTTGGCGAGTTCGCCGAGCGCTCCGTCGTCGCCCTGCGGCGGCATTGCCTTGACCAGTTTTGGGATCCGCAAGGCGTCCCGATTTTCGATCGGATTCTCCTGCAGCTCGGCGTCGAGCGACAGCATGACAGGCGCCATCGGCGGGGTGGTCGCGATCTTGTAGGCGCGCACCGCCGATTCCGCGAAATGCTGCAGCGAGACCGGCTGGTCGTCCCATTTGACGAAATCCCGCGTCAGGGCCGCCGGATCGACTGCGGAATGCGGCCACTCGGCGCCGGGTCCGCGCTTGTTGGCCTCGATGATGTTGCCGCCCATCACGATGACCGGCACGCGGTCGCACCAGGCGTTGTACATCGCCATGGTGGCGTGCTGCAGGCCGACCACGCCGTGGCAGATCATCGCCATCGGCTTGTTCTCGATCTTGGCGTAGCCCTGCGCC
>NZ_JAFATE010000132.1 GCF_019244115.1 Bradyrhizobium sp. | reverse complement strand
GCACAAACTCCCGCCGCTGATCCATTACCGACACCTCGCGCCATGCCATGGACTGGCCCCCCAACCACCAAATCCAAGCATTATGACGTGTCGGCCATGTCCCCGAACACCGGAAAAAACCGTCGGTGATGTCCCCGGGCTATACAGAAAGCGGGGCATCCAGTATTCCAGAGACGGCGGAGATCATCGAGAAGCCTCAGCGTACTGGATCGCCCGGTCAAGCCGGTCGATGACAGCAGTGTTTTGGCAGGTTCCGTGCCTCATGCGACACAACATGCGAGCGTCAGCGCGCCTCGTGCACGCTGCGTCGAAAGCGCTGGATCAGCCGCAGCGTCCGCGACGACCAGCCCTCTCCATCGGCGCGCATGAGGTCGAGGATCCGGACCTTGACCGGCTCCACCAGCGCCTTAGCTTTTTGACGCAACATCATCACGACGTCGTAGAGTCGTTCGAACCAGGCCATCTCCAACAGCTTTGGCCGGGTCACATCGAAGATGAATGCGGTGACACCGACGCCAAGAAACTTCGCGAACAGGATGGTGAAGACGGCGCTCATCCAATGTTCGTGAGCAAGCAGCCACAGGCCCGCGATCTTGAGCGGAAACAGCGGGATCACCGGGACAATGAACACGATCAACGTCATCGCGGGTGAAAGCTGATCGACGCGCTCGGCGAGCCATTGCTTGAACGCGTGCAGCGGGATCGCAGCAACGAGCCGCGCCACGATGGGCTCAAGGTGGTCCCACAGCCAGGCTTCGATCAAAAAGACGATCGCAAGCAGGATCCAGAACGGCTGTAGCAGGCGGCGCAGCATCGATGCCTATCTTAGCCCGGATCCAGCCGGGCTTCGATCACATATGGATGGCACGTTTGCCGACTGCAAGCGCGGCTTCCTTGATGGCTTCGGAACGGGTGGGATGTGCATGACAAGTGCGCGCCAGATCTTCCGCCGAGCCACCAAACTCCATCAATACGGCTGCTTCGTGAATCATTTCGCCGGCTTCGCGGCCGATGATATGCACACCAACGACACGATCGGTTTTCGCATCTGCGAGAATCTTCACGAATCCATCCGTAGTCTGGTTGACCTTGGAGCGGCCGTTTGCGGTGAACGGGAATTTGCCAACGGTATAATTGATGCCTGCCTGCTTCAGCTCCTCCTCGGTCTTGCCGACCGAGGAGACCTCTGGCGTCGTGTACACCACGGCCGGGATCACGTCGTAATTCACGTGGCCCGCCTGACCCGCGATGATCTCCGCGCAGGCGACGCCTTCGTCTTCCGCCTTGTGCGCAAGCATGGGTCCCGCGACGACGTCGCCGATCGCGAAAACGCCCTTCACGTTGGTCGAAAAATGCGCATCGATCTGGACGCGGCCGCGATCGTCAACCGCAATACCAGCCTCTTTGAGCCCAAGGCCGTCGGTGTAGGGGACGCGCCCAATGCAGACCAGCACGACATCGGCGTCGATCGTCTCCGCACTGCCGCCGGAGGCCGGCTCAACCTTGGCGGCAAGCGTCCGGCCAGAGGTGTCGACGCCAGTCACCTTGGCGCCGAGCCTGAAGGCAAAACCCTGCTTTTCCAGGATGCGCTGGAACTGCTTTGCGATCTCGCCATCCATCCCCGGTAAAATACGGTCGAGGAATTCGACGACGGTGACCTGCGCGCCGAGGCGGTGCCACACCGAACCGAGTTCGAGCCCGATCACGCCGGCGCCGACGATCAGAAGCTTGCCCGGCACCCTGTCTAGCGACAGCGCACCGGTCGAGGACACGATGCGCTTCTCGTCGATCTCGATGCCCCTCAGCCGCGCGATATCAGAGCCGGTGGCAATGACGATGTTCTTTGTTTCGACGAGCGCCTTGCCCTCGCCACTCGTCACCTCGACCTTGCCGGCCCCAAGGATCCTGCCGGTGCCGCGGATGACATCGATCCTGTTCTTCTTCATCAGGAAGTCGACGCCTTTGACGTTGCCGTCGATGCCCTGTTGCTTGAAATCCATCATCGACGGCAGATCGAGTTTTGGCGGCGGCACCGCGACGCCCATCTTGGCGAACGAGTGTCCCGCCTCCTCGAACATTTCCGAGGCATGCAGCAGCGCCTTTGACGGCATGCAGCCGACATTGAGGCAGGTGCCGCCGAGCGTCGGGTTTTTCTCCACCACGGCAACCTTCATGCCGAGCTGCGCGGCGCGCACCGCGCAGACATAGCCGCCGGGGCCGGTGCCGATGATGACGAGATCGTAGGTAGCC
>NZ_JAFATE010000084.1 GCF_019244115.1 Bradyrhizobium sp. | reverse complement strand
GAGTTCGCCGAGCGCTCCGTCGTCGCCCTGCGGCGGCATTGCCTTGACCAGTTTTGGGATCCGCAAGGCGTCCCGATTTTCGATCGGATTCTCCTGCAGTTCGGCGTCGAGCGACAGCATGACCGGCGCCATCGGCGGGGTGGTCGCGATCTTGTAGGCGCGCACCGCCGATTCCGCGAAATGCTGTAGCGAGACCGGCTGGTCGTCCCATTTGACAAAGTCACGGGTCAGCGCCGCGGGATCGACGGCCGAGTGCGGCCACTCGGCGCCGGGCGCGCGCTTGTTGGCCTCGATGATGTTGCCGCCCATGACCATGACCGGCACGCGATCGCACCAGGCATTGTACATCGCCATCGTGGCGTGCTGCAGCCCGACCACGCCGTGACATATCATGGCGAGCGGCTTGCCGGCCATCTTCGCATAGCCCTGCCCCATGTGGACGGCGATCTCCTCGTGCGGACAGGTGAGGATTTCGGGCCTGGTGTTGCCGCCGTGGTTGATGACCGCCTCGTGCAGGCCCCGGAAGCTCGAGGCACAGTTCATCGCCAGATAATCGATGTCGAGCGTCTTGAACACGTCGACCATGAAGTCGCCGCCGCTGGAGGTCTGGCTCACCGGATCGGCCGGCGGCGGCATCGTGTCGGCCGCGGCTAACCGTGGGCCGGGCGGCGCGGCCTTTGGACGCTGTTCGGGAAAACCTGAGATCGCGGTGTTGGCCGCGACCGGCGTACTCAGCGCCGCGGCACCCGCGATGGTTGCGCCCTTCAGAAAATTGCGGCGCGAAGCTTCGGGCGCACCGTCGCGCCCGTCGTTGCTGCGTTTGGACATGGTTTCCTCCCCGGAATCGCCAACGAGCCGTTGTTTGTTGTTGCTCGAAGTGTCCACCTGCTTCCAAGGAATGGTCAAGACGCGGCTGCGTGAACGTGCATGCGCGGCTCACACAACTGCTCCGCCAGAACAGACGAGCGCGCGGTCGGTGATCGCGCTGGCGGGACACCGCTTGCTGCGATAGATGTCGGACGCGCGCGCAATTTAGAAACATACGGGCAGCGTAGCGTCGACGAGGGAGGAACGGATGGTCCGAAAAGATGTCTTCGGTTGTTCGTGCTTGCATCGCAACGTGGCGCCTGCCTCGGGCGGCATGCTCGGTCGGCGCGATGTGCTCGCCGCCTTCGCAGCAACCGTGGTCGCAGGCGCGATCAAATCCGCCCCCGCGCGGGATGCCGAGTCCAGGCCGCAACGCATCGACGTCCATCACCATCTCTCGCCGCCCGCCTACATCGCCGCGGCCAACGCCAACAATTTCGGCGAAGGGCCGATGAAGAGCTGGACGGTCAGCAAATCGCTCGATGACATGGACAAGGCGGGGGTTGCGACCGCGCTGCTGTCCATCACCACGCCTGGCGTCAATTTCACCTCGCGCGAGCCGGCGCGAACACTTTCGCGCGAGTGCAACGAATATGCCGCCAAACTCATCGCCGACCATCCAGGCCGGTTCGGCAGCTTTGCCATGGTGCCGCTCACCGATATCGACGGCGCCTTGCGCGAGATCGAATACGCGCTGGACACGCTGAAGGCCGACGGCATCGGTCTTTTGACGAGCTATGACGACAAATGGCTCGGCCATCCCTCGTTCCTGCCCGTCATGGAAGAGCTGAACCGGCGCAAGGCGCTGGTCTATACCCACCCGACAACGGCCAATTGCTGCGTCAATTTGGTGAAAACCCTTCAGCCCGTGATGATCGAGTTCGGCACCGATACCACGCGCACCATCGCCGACATCATCTTCAGCGGCAACGCCCTCAAATTCCGCGACATCCGCTGGATTTTCTCGCATGCCGGCGGGACGATGCCGATGCTGCTCGACCGTTTCGTCCGCAATCCGTTTCTCGATCCGAACGCCAAACCGGCCGTTCCCGACGGCACGCTCGCCGAGCTCAAGCGCTTCTATTACGACACTGCGCAGACCTCCAACAAAGCGGCAATGTCGGCGCTGTCGGCGATCGTGCCGGTCTCGCAAATCGTGTTCGGCACGGATTTTCCGTATCGGACCAGCATCGATCACGTCAACGCCTTGCGCGACTGCGGCGTGTTCAGCGACGCGCAGCTTGCCGACATCGAGCGCGGCAACGCGCTAAAACTGCTGCCGCGGCTCGCGGCCTGAGGCCCGATCACTGACCGCTCCGACGCTGCCCTATCCTTCGTACGCGTCCGCCGAGGCGCGGACCGCGCGCGGCGCAAGCGTCTCGGCGGGCGACGGCAACGGCTGGCCCGCATCGCGAAAGCGGTTGGTGATCGGATAGCGGCGATCGCGGCCAAAGTTCCGGCTGGTCACCTTCACCCCCGGCGCGGCCTGCCGCCGCTTGTATTCGGCGATGTTGAGCAGGTGATCGATGCGCGCGACGGTCGCGCGGTCAAAGCCGGCGGCGACGATCGATGCCAGCGGCTCCTCCTTTTCGACCAGCCGCTCCAAAATCGCATCCAGCGTGTCATAGGGCGGCAGCGAATCCTGGTCGGTCTGGTTTTCGCGCAGTTCCGCCGTCGGAGGCCGCGTGATGATGTTTTCCGGAATGACCTCGCCCGATGGCCCCAGCGCCCCCTCCGGCTTCCAGGTGTTGCGCAGGGACGCCAGCCGAAACACCTCGGTCTTGTAAATGTCCTTGATCGGGTTGAAGCCGCCGTTCATGTCGCCATAGAGCGTGGCGTAGCCGACCGACATTTCCGACTTGTTGCCGGTGGTGACCACCATCGCGCCGGTCTTGTTGGAGATCGCCATCAAGAGCGTGCCGCGGGTGCGCGCCTGCAAATTCTCTTCGGTAATGTCGCGCGGCAAGCCCTTGAACACACCGGCCAAAATCCCCTCAAAACCTTCGACGGCCTGCGCGATCGGCAACACCTCGTAATGGATGTCCAGCGCCTTTGCGAGTTTTGCCGCATCATTGAGCGAGACCTGCGCGGTGAAGCGATAGGGCAGCATGACGCCGCGCACTGCGTCCCTGCCCAGCGCATCGACCGCGATCGCGGCGCACAGCGCCGAATCGATGCCGCCGGAAATGCCGAGCAGCACGCCGGGAAAGCCGTTCTTGCGGACATAGTCCCGCAGGCCGAGCACGCAGGCGGCATAATCGGCCGCATCGCCCTCGAGCTGCGGCGCCACGGGACCGGAACAGCGCCAGTCGTCGCCGTTCTTCTCGAAAGTGAGCGTCGTGATGTCTTCGGCAAAGGCCGGCTGTTGCGCCGCGACCGACAGGTCGGCATTGAGCGCAAAGGAGCCGCCATCGAACACCAGCTCGTCCTGGCCGCCGACCTGGTTCAGATAGATCAGAGGCAGGCCGCTTTCGGTGACACGGGCGACCGCAATCGACAGGCGGATATCGGTCTTGTCGCGGGCATAGGGCGAGCCGTTCGGCACCACGATGATCTCGGCGCCGCTCTCGGCCTGGCACTCGATCACGTTCTCATAGTCCTCGGATTCTTCGAGCCAGATATCCTCGCAAATCGGAACCCCGACCCGCACGCCCCTTATCATGACCGGCCCGGATACCGGCCCTCGCGCGAAAACCCGCTTCTCGTCGAACACGCCATAATTCGGCAGGTTGGCCTTGAAGCGCAGCGCCGCGATCCGGCCGCCATCGAGCAGCGCCACGGCGTTGTAGAGCTTGTCGTCCTCGACCCAGGGGGTGCCGACCAGCACGGCCGGGCCACCATCGGCGGTTTCCCGCGCCAGCGCCTCGACCGCGGTGCGGCAGGTGGCCTGAAAAGCCGGTTTCAGGACCAGGTCCTCCGGCGGATAGCCGGCGATGAACAGTTCCGAAAACACGATCAGGTCGGAACCATCGGCCGCTGCCTTGGCGCGCGCCGCGCGCGCTTTTGCGGCGTTGCCGTCGATGTCGCCCACCGCAGGGTTGAGCTGGGCCAGCGTGATCTTGAACTTTGCGCTTCGTTCACTCATCACATATGCTCATATTGGGTATAACAAATGTGCTCCGTGGCGCGCCGGACTGCAAGCGCCGGCTTTAGATTGCTCCCATGCGCTCGGCGATGGCAAAGATCCAAAACAGCCCGGACATCAAAAGCGTCACCCCGACCGCCGCCGAGCCCATGTCCTTGACCCGCCCGATCTGCAGGTCATGATCGGTGGTCAGGCGGTCGGCGAGTTTCTCGATCGCCGTGTTGAGCAGCTCGACCACCAGCACCAGCACCACCGCGCCGAACAGCTCGACCTTGCGCATCATGGTCGCGCCGATCAGCCATGCCAGGGGAATGGCGAGGATCAGCGCGCCCACCTCCTCGCGAACGGCCTGCTCCGAGCGGATCGCGAACGCGAGGCCGTTACGCGAGTTGACCGTGGCTTTCCACAGCCGCAGCAAGTCTCAAAGACCCGCTGCGGCCGGCATCGGCCTGACCCTGCCCGCCCGCTCCTGCTTCAAGAGCTCGGCGATCAGGAACGCCATGTCGATCGACTGTTCGGCATTGAGACGGGGATCGCAGACCGTGTGGTAGCGGTCGTTGAGGTCCTCCTCCGAGATCGCCCGCGCGCCGCCGATGCATTCGGTGACGTCCTTGCCGGTCATCTCCAGATGCACGCCGCCGGCATGGGTGCCCTCAGCCGTGTGGACGGCGAAGAACGTCTTCACCTCCGACAGGATGCGGTCGAACGGCCGGGTCTTGTAGCCGGTGGTCGAGGTGATGGTGTTGCCGTGCATCGGGTCGCACGACCAGACCACCACCCTGCCCTCGCGCTCAACGGCGCGGATCAGGCCGGGCAGATGATCGGCGACCTTGTCGGCGCCGAACCGGTTGATCAGGGTCAGCCGTCCCGGCTCGTTGTCGGGGTTGAGCACGTCGATCAGCCGGATCAGTTCGTCGCCCTTCAACGACGGGCCGCATTTCAGGCCGATCGGGTTCTTGATGCCGCGGAAATACTCGACATGGGCATGATCGAGCTGGCGGGTGCGGTCGCCGATCCAGATCATGTGACCAGAGGTTGCGTACCAGTCCCCGGTCGTCGAATCGACCCGGGTCATGGCCTGCTCATAGCCGAGCAGCAGCGCCTCGTGGCTGGTGTAGAAATCGGTACCGCGCAGCTCCGGGTGGCTTTCCAGGTCCAGCCCGCAGGCGCGCATGAAATCCAGCGCCTCCGAGATGCGGTCGGCCAGTTCCTTGTAGCGCCGCGACTGCGGAGAATCCTTGATGAACCCCAGCATCCACTGATGCACGCTGGCGAGATTGGCAAAACCGCCGGTGGCGAAGGCGCGCAGGAGGTTCAGCGTCGCCGCCGACTGCCGGTAGGCATTGAGCTGGCGCTGCGGATCGGGAATGCGCGCTTCTTTGGTGAAGGCGATGTCGTTGACGATGTCGCCGCGATAGCTCGGCAGCTCGACGTCACCCACCTTCTCCATCGGCGACGACCGCGGTTTTGCGAACTGCCCGGCAATCCGGCCGATCTTCACCACCGGCACCGCGCCGGCATAGGTCAAGACCACCGCCATCTGCAGGAAGACGCGGAAGAAGTCGCGGATGTTGTTGGCGCCATGCTCGGCAAAGCTCTCGGCGCAGTCGCCGCCCTGCAGCAGGAATGCCTCGCCCTTTGCGACTCGGGCCAGCGCCTTTTTCAGGTTGCGCGCCTCACCGGCAAAAACCAGCGGCGGGAAGCTCGCAAGCTGCGCCTCGACATCCGCGAGCGCCTTGGCGTCGGGATAATCAGGCATCTGCTTTACCGGCTTTGCGCGCCAGCTGTCAGGCGTCCACCGCTCGGACATCACAAACTCCTCAAGCAAAACCGCGACTTATCGGCGGTTCCGAAGCACCGCTATATACACAGGCCGCAAGGCTCCTGCCACTTGGAAATCA
>NZ_JAFATE010000653.1 GCF_019244115.1 Bradyrhizobium sp. | reverse complement strand
GGATTGTCCGGCAGCGCAAAGCCGTGCGCCTTCTGGACATAGACCTTGACCTCCTGGCCGGGGTTGACCCGTTCGGCAAGGAAGGTCGAGGCAAGCCCCAGCCGCTTGCGCTTGCCGACCACGTAGCGCACGCAATCAACCGTCAGCCAGAGTTTTCCCGGCGTCGCATTGTGCGATGAGGAGATCGAATAGAGCCGCGGCTGCAGCGGCTCCAGCGCTTCCACGAAGGCCTCCGGATGCGGGCGCACGCCGGAAAATTTCTGCAAGGCCGCCATCACGTCGAGCGTCGCCGCATCGCGGTCGGGATCCTCGCCCTGCGCCAGGGCCCGCGCCTTCTCCCGTTGCGCGCCCCCAGTGATGAAGGAGATCAGCTCGAACAGCGTGTCCGGCGCCGGCGACAGCGACACGTCTTCGGTCAGCGCCTGGCGCAGGGTCTTGCCATTGACTTGCGTTGTGTGGGACGCGCCAAGCAGCGCGATGATCTGGTCCACCAGGCCGAGATCGTTGTGGGCAAAAATGCCGAAGGAATCGCCGACGACGTAATCGAGGCCAGGGCCTGACAGATCGAACTCGATGTGCCAGGTTTCCTTCTCGGATCCCTTCTTGTTGAGAAGACGCCGCGAGACGAATTTTGCGCTGACCGGATTGTCACGCGAACGCCCGGGCTCCGCGATGGTCGTCGAAACCTTGACCGCGGGCACGACGGCCGGCGATGGTGCCGCGGGGGCCTTGTCGAGCTCCTCGTGCAGCGCCTTCAGCATTCGGGCGGTTTCCTTGCCGCCGGGAACGCAGAGATTGAGCCGCGCTTCGCTGCGGCTCGCAATCGCGTCGGAATAGTCGCTGCAATTGTAGCCGCACTGGCCGCAATCCTGCTGCGCCATCGCGGCCATCATGCGCCGGCGCAGCGGCCGCCCCTCGGCAAGCTTCATGCGATCTGCGATGGGCATGGTCTGGTCGTGCCAGGGGGCCTCGCCGTCATCGCCGTCGCCCGATGGTGCGAGCATCGAGATGCCCTGCTCCGGAGCCAGCGGACTAGCCGTGCCATCGAGCCCGAGCATGCCGACCAGAAAGCCGTTCAGCCACAGCCGCTGGCTTTCGCTGAACGGCGCGCTCTGCGGAATGATTTCGAGCCGCGGCGGTTTGACGATCTGGTTCATTGGATTGCATCCGCGAGTTTGCGAAGGGACTCGCCGTCGTGACGGCGGGCAAAGCTGAGAAAAGTCTCATTGGCCGAGGCGCGATGGGCGAGATAGGCCTTTAGGAGCCGCTCGACCGTCTTCGGCGCGTCCTCGGCCTTGACATCGTGAAAAACCTCCTGGCCGATGTCGGCCTGCGGGCCAAAGCCGCCGCCGGCAAAGACATGATAGCCCTCGACCGTGTCGTCCTCGCTCGCGCCGGGCACTTTTGCCGCGATCAGGCCGATGTCGCTGATGTAATGCTGCGCGCAGGAGTGATGGCAGCCGGTGAGATGGATGTTGAGCGGCGTGTCGATCTCGACGCGCGGCTCGCACCAGTCGCCGATCGCGGCGGCATGGCCCTTGGTGTCGGATGCCGCGAACTTGCAGCCCTTGTTGCCGGTGCAGGCGATCAGCCCGGCCCGTATCTGTGAAGCCTTTGTCGCAAGCCCGAGCCTTTCGATCGCCGCCGTGGCGAGCGCGACATTTTCATCCCGTACGCCAGAGAGCAGGAGATTCTGCCAGACCGTGAGACGGATGTCGCCGTCACCAAAATCCTGCGCGATCTTGGCAAGGCCCCGCATCTGCGCGCAGGTGAGCTTGCCGACCGGCAGCACGACGCCGATCCAGTTCAGTCCCACCTGTTTCTGGGCGTGCGCGCCGATATGCGCCATGCGGTCGAAGGCCGGCCGCAGCGCGATCGCCTCGGCCGGCACGCGGGCGAGCTTGCGGCCGAGCCGCTCCTCGACCGCGAGCATGAATTTTTCGACGCCCATGCTGTCGAGTACATATTTCAGACGCGCCCTGAGGCGGTTGGTGCGGTCACCGGTGTCGATGAAGACCCTCACGATGGCGTCGGCAACGGCCGTCGCCTCCTCGGGCTTCACGACGATGCCGGTCTCCTTGGCAAAATCCTTGTGCCCGGTGATGCCGCCCACTCCAAGCCGGAACCAGACACCGGGCTCGACGCCAAAGCCGTCCTTCACCATGACGGCGGAGAAAGCAATGTCGTTGGTTTCCTCCAGCACCGCGATCCGCCCTGCGCCATCGAACGCGACGTTGAACTTGCGCGGCAGGCCGTAGAGTGAGCGGTCGTTGAGGATATGGTAGTGCCACTCGCGGGCATAGGGCCGGGTATCGAGCAGCTCCTGCGGATCGATGCCGGCCGTCGGCGTACCCGTGACATTGCGGATGTTGTCGGCGCCGGAGCCGCGCGAGCAGAGACCGAGGTCCTGGATGCCCTCGATCAGTGCCACGCTATTTTTGGGCTCGATCTCGCGGATCTGGATGTTCGCGCGCGTGGTGACGTGGCTGTAGCCGCCGCCATAGGCCTCGGCCAGGTCGGCAAGGCCGGACAGCTGCCAATGCTTCAAAATGCCGTTCGGCATGCGCAGCCGGCACATATAGGAATTTTGCGCCGGCGCGACATAGAACAGGCCAAAATAGCGCCAGCGGAAATTGTCGGCCGGTGACGGCGGCATGTTGGCCTTCGCCTGCCCTTTCAAGCGCTCATAGGCATCGAAGGGATGCTCTTCACGCTTGAACTTCTCCTGGTCCACGAGCTTCTTGCCGGAGGCCGTGGCCTTGTCCTGCGCCTTGAGATGCGCGGCTTCCGGGCCGGTCGGCTCGGCGCTTACGGTGCCGCCCGCGGCGCCCGCGACATTGCGGCCGACGCGACCGACCTGCACGCCGGTCATGAAGCCTTCGAGATAGCGCTTCTGCTCGTCGGAGAAGTCGCTGGTCGAGGGTGCTTCCAACTTCATGACGCCAGCACTTTCGAATCCATTTCGGCTTGAACGGCGAGCGCCTGCGATGCGGGCGACGGCTGTTGGGGTTTGTAGGTCGCGTAGAGCGCGAGCCCGGTGAACACGAAACCGCCGACGAGATTGCCGAGCGTGACCGGAATCTGGTTCCACAGCCACCAGTCGGAGAGGCTGACTTTGGCGCCGAGCAGCATACCGGTCGGGATGATGAACATGTTGACGACGGCGTGCTCGAAACCGAGCGCGAAGAAGGTGAAGATCGGCAGCCAGGTCGCAGCGATCTTTCCGACCGTCGAGGTCGACGTCATCGCCATGACGACGCCGAGACAGACGAGCCAGTTGCAGAGGATGCCCTTGACGAACACGCTGACCAGGCCCGCCGTGCCGAGCGCCTCGTTGGCGATCGTCTTGGCTTCGGCTGTTGCGACGATGCGGGCCGCGACGCCGGCCACGTCCGTCTTGCCCATGTTGGTGAGCGAGATCGCAATCAGTGCGCCGAAGGCGATGCTGCCGATCAGGTTGGCAACGAACACCCACGACCAGTTGGCGACGACGGCGCCCCATGTTGCCTTGCCCTCGAAGCGCGCCAGCGGCACCAGGGCAAAGCTGCCGGTGACGAGTTCGAGCCCGAGCAGCACGATCATCACGAGCGATACGGGAAAGATCAGCGCGCCGACGATCGGTTGGCCTGTCGTCACCGCGCCGGTGAATGCAAGCACGGTCGCGGCACCCAGCAGTGCGCCCGAAAGCGCGCCGCGAATGAGCAGGTCACGCGGGCCGAGCGCCAGCTTCTTCAGGCTGGCGTCGACCATTGAGGCAACGACATCGGCAGGTTTTGCGTAGTCCATTTCGAGGCTCCTGCTGCCACGCCCTGGCGTGGTCACAACGGGGGAAAGACATGCGATCGCCTCAAGGCTCGGTTCGACGGGCAGTGCCGCATCGGACATCGTGCTCAGGCAATCCGGTCAGCCTCGTTGCTGCGGACATCCATCATGGACCTGGGCCAGCAGACATCACCGCCGCGGCCTCGACTCTCCCTATTCAAAACGTGTGCCAACGCGATACGGATCGAAATTATGTGAGTTTTCAGTGGATTGCAGATTTTGCACTGCATGAACTGGATTGCAATTCATGCCTTTTGAAAAGGCAAAAGCTCAAACAATAAGCTACGAATCAGAATGCCTAAGTTTTCAGCTGACGTTCGCCGGCAGTCATGGCGCG
>NZ_JAFATE010000530.1 GCF_019244115.1 Bradyrhizobium sp. | reverse complement strand
CGCGCTCGAACATATTCTTGTCGATCACCATTCGCTTCATAGACGCCCCCTACCCTCCATGCGTTTGTAAATTGAGCCGTGCCGAGCCAATTTCGAAACCCATCGGCTTTCAGGAAGTTGGATGCTGCGCCGGGAGCATGAAGATGGGAACTCATATGTCATTGTAATTCCTATCCGATTTTCCCGACTACGAGAAGACTCGCGAATTCCGCTACATTCACCGGGATGATCGACCTCACTAATGCGCCGGTTTCCGCCCTCCTTGAACTGCATGGCGATTTGCTCGCCGAACTGCGGCGGCGCAACGTCGTCCGGAGTTCGAACAATCACGTGCTATACGGGTTAAGAGCAATCAATGACTCGCCGATCGGATCCCGGGCTCAACCGACCGAAAATGGGCATCCGTCGCACGATCAAAATCCTTCATTGCACGGCTGTTATCCAGGTGATTCGAGAGGATAATGTCTTGCATTGGACCTTCCGCTTCCTTGCCCGAAACTACTCAAAGCGAGCGATCGAAAACGAAGTCAAATCGACGCGGTTGCTGCCCCCGGTCAATTGTTCGGCAACGACATCGCCAATTCCGGCCGAGTGCTTGAAACCGTGGCCGGAACATGCAGAAACCACGAAAATGCGGTCGTAACGCGGGTGGCGGTCGATGATGAAACCCCGATCGGGAGTGACGGTGTAGAGACAGGCGGCCGTCTGGGTAACGCGAGGCGTCGCACCTGCCAACCGCCCCTTTACATGCTTTCGGTACATCTCGGCCGACTCCGCCGGATCGACCTCACGGTCGATGGTGTTCGCGGTGGTCAGCGTCTCATACTGCTCGGTGGCAACCTTGATGCGGCGATCGCCCGGCAGCGGCGGGAAGCCGTAGAGATAGTCGACATCGGTCGCGCCATGCATCCAGACGAATGCCGGCGCGTCAGGCCCGTAAGCTGCGAGATCGTCGAGTTCGTACCAGTGAAGAACCTGACGATTGACCGTCAGGAGACGATCGAATGGCGCACCCAGCAAGGGCGCCGTCCAGCCACCGGCTGTAACCACTGCCTGCTGTGCCTGAATCGTCCCGCTCGAGGTTTCGATGCGGACCATGCCGTGCTGGTCGATTGAAAGAACCTCAACGCCTGTGCGGATTTGCGCGCCGAGCTGCGAGCCGCGGTTCAATTGCGCCGAGATGCAGCGCTCGGGAAAGACATATCCGCCGCCCGGCTCATAGTAGGCTTTCTCGTTTCCTGCGAGGCCCAGGAATTGGGGGAAACGTCGGGCGACTTCCGCACCGTCGAGAACCTCGTGCTTGATGCCGAAATCCCGCGCCACCTCGATCGAGCGCGCGACAAAGTCCGGTTTGCCATGATGCGAGGTAGGTCCCGTGCCCGGCGCCATGACCAGAACGCCGCAATCATTCAGCAGCTTCTCTCCGGTATCCGCTTCGAGCTCGCGCCAGATCCGGTGGGAGTTCAGGACGAGTGGAGCGTAGTCGCCGCCCTCGCCGACCGCCTGCCGCGTGATACGGGTTTCGCCGTGGCTCGATCCCATGCGGTGCGGGGGCGCGAAACGGTCAACGCCGATCGCATGCGCGCCGCGCTTGGCCAACTGGTAGAGGACGGCGCTGCCCATGGCGCCAAGACCTATGATGACGAAATCTGCTTGCTCGGTCATTGGAACTGTGGCCGTGTTGAAATCAGACGGAAACTGTGGGTGCTTACAAGACTTTGGAGAGGAATTCTTTCGTGCGCGGGTCGCTCGCGCGCGTGAAAAACTCGGCCGGCGGCGCATGCTCGACGATCAGGCCCTTGTCGGTGAAATAGATATGGTCAGCGGCTTCGCGGGCGAAACCCATTTCGTGGGTTACGAGAATGCAGGTCATCCCATCCTCGGCGACCTTCCTGACGGCGGCGAGCACTTCCTTCACCATTTCCGGATCAAGCGCCGCCGTGACTTCGTCGAAGAGAATGACCTCGGGCTCCATGCAAAGGGCGCGCGCGATCGCGACACGCTGCTGTTGGCCGCCCGACAGTTCTCCGGGATAGGAATCTGCCTTGTCCGGAAGACGCATCTCGCCCAGAAGTTTGCGGGCGCGTTCCTCGACGAGCGACCGTGGCTCCTTCAACACCTGAATGGGCGCCATCGCCACGTTTTCCAGCACTGTTTTGTGAGGAAACAGATTGTACTGCTGGAAGACCATGCCAACGCGATGCCGAAGCTTGACCTTGTCCACCTTCGGATCGTTGACTTTGATCTCGCCAACCATGATGACGCCGTCATTGATCGGCGTCAGGCCGTTGATCGTTCTGAGGATCGTCGACTTCCCGGAACCGGACGGGCCAATGATAGCGACGACCTCGCCCTTGCGGATGTCCATGTCGATGCCGCGCAGGACCTCGAAGGGTCCGAAGGACTTGCGAACTCCTCGGAGCGAAATCAGTGGCTGTGACGAAGAGGAGGCATTCATGTTGGAACCTCATTTCGTACGGAAGCGGCGTTCAAGCATCAGCGACAGACGGTTGATCGGCCAGGCGTAGATGAAGAACATTGCCAGGAGCGCGAGGTACATTGGTATCAACATGCGCGAGTCCGACAACGCCTGGACCGCCGCTTGCGTCCTGCCCAACGCTTCCTCCACGCCGACGATCACCGACAGCGGAGTTGCCGTCAGCAGGAGAGCGTAAAGGTTCATCCACGGCGGGATCATGCGCGTAACGCATTGTGGCAGAATAATCCGGAACAGCGTGGATTGCCGGCCGTAGCCCAGGGCTTCCGCGGCTTCCCACTGACCACGGGGGACGGAGTTCACAGCGCCACGCACGATCTCGGAAAAGTTCGCGGCCACGGGAAAGGAAAAGCCGATCGTTGCCCGCAACCAGCTTGGCAGGACGATCACGGACCCGCCGATGCCGACCTGGTAAGGCATCAGGAAGATGCAGTAGAACAGCAAGACCAGCCATGGCGCGTTGCGGAACAACTGCGTGGCCAGTCTGGACGGCACGGCGATGATCAGCGGCTGCGATAGTTGCCCGAGCCCGAGGAACGTCCCCACAGCCGTGCCGATGGCAATGGCCAGAAGGCTCATCAAGACGTTGAGTCCAAAACCTGTTAAGACGAAGGGCATCCAGTCCAGGACGCGGGCCAGCACGTTCGCGTCGCCCATCACACGCCCCCCAGGCCAAACCCAGGTAGACGCATCGCCGTCTCAATCCGATTGATGATGAAGACGACAGCCCCGGTCAGTACAAGATAGATCAAGAGCATCACGTTCATCATCTCGATGGTGTTTAGCGAATCCGACCAGATCTGGTTGGACACATAGAGGAGCTCGGCCACCCCGACTGCATAAGCGACCGTCGTCGCTTTGGTCAGGTCGACGAGATTGTTCGCCAGCGAAGCGAAGGAGAACCGCAGGGCGAGCGGCACCGTGACGGAGACGAAGGCCTGCATGCGGCTGTAGCCCAGCGCCAGGGCAGCCTCCTCGTAGGACTGGTGAACAGCGCCGACGCCAGATCGGAACGTCTCGACGTTGAAGGCGCCGGAGTAGAGCGAAAGGGAGATGACCGCCCAGCTAAAACTGCCGAGAAGCGGTACCGGCAGGCCGATGTCGTTCTTCGTGACTGGCATGATGCTGCCGATCGCGAAATAGAAGAAATACATCTGCACGAGCAGTGGCGTGTTCCGGAAGAGCGCGACGTAGCCGCGCACCACCGCAGCGCCGAGGCCCTTGCTGAGCGTCAGGACCGCAGCGCCAATCGCCCCGATGACGATCGAAAAGAACGAGCAAAGCAGAATCAGCAGAAGCGTGTTGCCAAGTCCTGTGATGAAGCGTTCGAAGTCGAATGCGTCATAGAAGATCGTCAGGTTTATTCCGGAGTCAGCGAGATGTCGAAAGAATGTCTGGATGTCGGCAATCATGGTCACTGACCCTCTCGTTGGTCCGGCCCGTGACCGTGCCGGACTTGTCGCTTCGCAAGGATCAGTTGATGTGGTCCTTCAGCGCCTCATGCATCTTGATCAGGTAGGCCGAGTTCTTGATGCCGTTGACCTTCTCCGCTTCGAGCAGCGTGCCGTCGCGGTGCATCTCCGAGATTACGCCCGCCACGAAGTAATAGAAGGGTGAGAACTGGTCGGCCTGACGCACTGCCATGCCCCAGGGCGTGTCGGCCTGGATTGGTAACGGCATCTGGTAGTCGGCCCACTTAGGGTCGCTCAGGCGGACGTT
>NZ_JAFATE010000491.1 GCF_019244115.1 Bradyrhizobium sp. | reverse complement strand
CCTCGGCGGGCTCTTCAACGATGAAGAGAACTTTTCCAATCACTCTCTCTTAAGTACCCGCGCTCTTAAGTACCCGCGCGCGCCCGCGCCGCCGGAGGCCTCATGAAGATTGCCGTCGCCAAGGAGATCGATCCGTCCGAGCCGCGGGTCGCGGCCTCGCCGGATACGGTGAAGAAATTCAAGGCGCTCGGTTTCGACGTCGCGGTCGAGCCGGGTGCCGGCATCAAGTCCGGCCTCTTGGATACGGATTTCTCCGCCGCGGGCGCCGATGTCGCTGCGGATGCGGCGAAGGACGCCGACGTCGTCATCAAGGTGAAGCGGCCCGAGGCCTCCGAGCTTGGCCAGTACAGGCGCGGCGCGCTGGTCATCGCCATCATGGATCCCTATGGCAACGACGCGGCCCTGAAGACGATGGCGGAGGCCGGTGTCGCCGCCTTTGCGATGGAGTTGATGCCGCGCATCACCCGCGCCCAGGTCATGGACGTGCTGTCGAGCCAGGCCAACCTCGCCGGCTATCGCGCGGTGATCGAAGCGGCCGAGGCATTTGGCCGCGCCTTTCCGATGATGATGACGGCCGCCGGCACGGTGCCCGCGGCAAAAGTGTTCATCATGGGTGTCGGCGTCGCCGGCCTGCAGGCGATCGCCACCGCGCGGCGGCTCGGCGCCATCGTCACCGCCACCGACGTGCGGCCGGCGACCAAAGAGCAGGTGGAAAGTCTCGGCGCCAAATTTTTGGCGGTCGAGGACGAGGAGTTCAGGAACGCGCAGACCGCCGGTGGCTACGCCAAGGAGATGTCGAAAGAGTACCAGGCCAAGCAGGCCGCGCTCACCGCCGAGCACATCAAGAAGCAGGACGTCGTCATCACGACCGCCCTGATCCCTGGCCGCCCGGCGCCGCGCCTCATCACCGCCGAGATGGTCAAATCGATGCGGCCCGGCTCGGTGCTGGTCGATCTTGCGATCGAGCGCGGCGGCAACGTCGAGGGCGCCAGGAGCGGCGAGACGGCCGAGGTTGATGGCGTCAAGATCGTGGGGCTGCCCAATCTCGCCGGCAAGGTCGCTGCTTCAGCGTCCGGTCTCTATGCCCGCAACCTGTTCTCGTTCATCGAGACGCTGGTCGACAAGAAGGCCAAGGCGCTGGCCGTCAACTGGGACGACGAACTGGTCAAGGCCACCGCGCTGACCAGGGACGGCGCCGTCATCCATCCGAATTTCCAGCCGAAGGCCTAAGAAGGAGAGAAGCCATGGAGCATGTCGCGCAGGCCGTCGATCCCTTCGTCTTCCGGCTGTCGATTTTCGTTCTGGCCGTGTTCGTTGGCTATTTCGTGGTGTGGTCGGTGACGCCGGCCTTGCACACCCCCCTGATGTCGGTGACCAATGCGATCTCCTCTGTCATCGTGGTCGGCGCGCTGCTCGCGGTCGGGGTCGTCACCATCTCCAGCGGCTCGGCTCTCGCGCGCGGTTTTGGCTTCATCGCGCTGATCTTCGCCTGCGTGAACATTTTTGGCGGCTTCCTCGTCACCCAGCGCATGCTGGCGATGTACAAGAAGAAAGCCAAGTGACGAACGCGATGAACGTTTTCAAGATTAGCCCGTCATGCCCCGCGAAAGCGGGGCATCCAGTACGCCGAGGCGGTGCGGTCGATAACGAACGCCAGGGATTACTGGATCATCCGCTTTCGCGGATGATGACAATTGAGGGGGCCCGGTGATGAGCGCCAATCTGTCGGCACTTCTTTATCTCGTGGCAGGTGTGCTGTTCATCCTGTCGCTGCGGGGCTTGTCGAGCCCGGCCTCGAGCCGCCGCGGCAACCTGCTTGGCATGGCCGGCATGTTGATTGCGGTGCTGACCACGCTAGCCAATCATCCGCCGGCCGACGGCCTCGCCTGGGTGCTGGTGATCCTCGGTATCGCGATCGGCGGCGGCATTGGCGCGGTGATTGCGCGGCGCGTGCCGATGACCTCGATGCCGGAACTGGTCGCCGCCTTCCACTCGCTGGTCGGCATGGCCGCGGTGCTGGTCGCGGCCGGCGCGTTCTATGCGCCGGAAGCCTTCGACATCGGCACGGCGGGCAACGTCCATCAGCAGAGCCTGGTCGAAATGTCGCTCGGCGTCGCCATCGGCGCGCTGACCTTCACCGGTTCGGTGATCGCGTTCCTGAAACTTTCGGCGCGCATGAGCGGCGCCCCGATCATCCTGCCCGCGCGCCACGTGATCAATATCGCGCTCGCGGTTTTGCTGGTGGTCTGCATCATCGGCCTCGTCGTCTCTGGCAGCGCGGTGTTCTTCTGGCTGAACGTGAT
>NZ_JAFATE010000461.1 GCF_019244115.1 Bradyrhizobium sp. | reverse complement strand
AATCGATCGTCCACCTGTCCTCAAAGGGCATTTCATCGGGCTTGTCGGCGGAGTTGTGAACAAGGATATCAGCTATGCCCAGACCGCCCGGCGGAGGCATCTTTGGATTGAACGAGTACTTCCCCCGGATCATCGCGTGACCGAAGCGATAGAAGCCATATGAGAACTCCAGCGGCACCTGCCAGGTGCCATTGTCCAATCCCTGCGGCGGGTCGGCGATTGGAATTCCCGCCTCGTACGCCGTCCGAACATCAGGGTGCAGGATCCTCGCCAAAACGTCGTTTCGAATGATGCTGCGGAAGATCAGTGCACAGGCCGCACGTGTGGCGACGAATTTCCGTTGTGCATCGGCGACCGGATTTCCCGCCGAATGGGCCTTCACGTAGGTTTCGATTTCGTCGAGGATCTTGCGTTGAAAATGGTGAAACATCACCACGACCTGCGACAGGATCGCATGCGCATCATTGCGCGCATCGGCGATCAGTGCTTCCGGGTACTCCGGGTCGTCATGCACTTCGGTTCCACGCGCGCGCGCAATGTCCCTCAAATCACCAGCATGACCGCCGTGGCGCTTGCCGTCGGGCCTGACCTGCCCGAGCCGAAGACGATCGCGAAAAATACCGACGCCGTGTTCATAGGCATGCGGACATTCAATGGGACCGCCGCCGAAGATCGTCTCCAGCCGCAGGGGCTTACTGCGAACGTTGCTCAGACCAATCGGGCTGCTCTGATCGCGCGACAGGAACAGCGAACTTTCGACGAGGTCATGCGCGATCAGTTGCAACAGATAGGTGTAGCCGCCAGGAATGTTCGGATTGAGAGGATCGCGCGGGTATTCGAAGAGCATGGCTCCCGCGAGTTTCCTCATCAAGTCGTCGGCCCGGTCCCGCTGCGCTTCGACTTTCGGATCGAAGGGCACCCCGTCGATCGCGAATTGCTGCGAGCGATCCGGGTTTCGGAGGAAATGTCTGAAGCCTGGGGGGATGCTGGCCGGCTCGCCCGCAGCGGGTGGCTTGAGGCCCTTGGATGCAAACGGAAACTCTACGGCCCAGAGAGAGATCTTACCGTGTGTACTCATCGGACTGACCCCTTTTTGATTTTGCAATAGCGCCGCACCGACCGTTATTTCAGCGTGAAATGACCTCCCGAGCGCGAGCTTGGCTCTGCAGGGTGAGCTTCGGCCGGGCCGCCCCGCGCCTGAGCTTTCAGGTCAAAGATCGTTTTTCGTCAGGCGTTTATGCGCAAATGCTTGCGCAAACTGGCCATCCCTCGGGTCCGGCTATTCGCCATAGTGACGCAACTGCTCCAGATCGAGGATCGTTACACCGGCATATTCAAGCTTGAGGAGACCTTGCTGCTCCAGTTTCTTTAGACATTGGTTCGCATTCTGGCGCGAGATGCCGATGAGCGCCCCGATTTCCTCCTGGGTGATGTCGAGATGGCGCGCGGTCTCCGGATAGAGGATCGGATTGAACAGCGACGCGATGCCGCGCGCCAGCCGCGCGGTCGCGTCCAGGGTTCGTCCATGTTCGACGAGGCCGATGAACTGGCCGAGCCGTTCGTTGAGCTGACCGACCAGAAAGCGGTTGAAGCCGACGCTGTTCTCGAACAGCCAGAAGAACGTGGCGCGGTCCATCATGGCGATGCGAGAGTCGCGGAGCGCCACCAGATCATAGCGCCGCGCCTCGTTCTTGAGCACCGACCCCTCCCCGAACCAGGCACCGGCGGCCAGGCCGGTGAAGGTCGTCGCCTTGCCGCGCCTGGACACGATGCCCATTCTGACCAAGCCCGTGACCACGCCCGCCCAATAGTCGAAATGATCGCCGCGCACGACGATGGACTCGCCCGTGCCGAATGATTTTTCGGTAATCGGCGCGGGCGACCTCGAGCTCCCGCTTGTTCAATTCGCGCGACCAGGCCGCAACGCGCTGGAGGTGATCCTCGGCAATCAAGTCATGATCCTACCGCGCTGACCCCGACGATCACCCGTCTTGCTGCGCCGCACAATGCATCCGACGGGCCGACTGAAGGCATGCCGAATTTGGCGGCGAATTGTCAGCTGCAAGACATTTCTCAATACCGCTGTATCCTATTCAGGACCAAACGTCCGGTCGCCCGGCGCGGCATCTTGGCCGAGTGGCTTGCGCCGACCGAGCAGAGTAGGATCGAGCGGACCAAAAAATACCAATTGCGACCGAACGATCAAGAGCGCTGCAAAGCGCCGCATCTTTCAAGCTTCCAGGAGGGAGAGTTGGACCATTGCTTTGAGGCGCGCGGCGTGTCGTTGCGGTTCGGCGGCGTGCGCGCGCTCACCGATGTCAGTTTCGGCGTGAAGAGCGGCGAGCTGTTCTCCATCATCGGGCCGAATGGCGCCGGCAAGACGTCGATCGTCAACTGCATTTCGGGCCGCTACCGGCCGAGCGAAGGCGCGCTGTTCTACCAGGGCCGCGACATCACGAGGCTGCCATCCAACGCGCGGGCCTCGCTCGGCATCGGCCGCAGCTTCCAGAACCTCGCTCTGTTCCACCACATGAGCGTGCTCGACAACATCATGATCGGGCGTCACCATCTTCTGAAGAACAATTTCATCACGGGCGCGCTGTACTGGCTGACCGGTGCACGGCACGAGGAGCTCGAACACCGCAAAAAGGTCGAGGAGATCATCGACTTTCTCGACCTGCAGCCGGTGCGTAAGGCGACCGCCGGCACCCTTTCTTACGGCCTGCGCAAGCGGGTCGAGCTCGCGCGCGCCATGGCACTGGAGCCCAAGCTGATCCTGCTCGACGAGCCGATGGCCGGCATGAACTTTGAGGAAAAGGAGGACATGGCCCGCTATATCGTCGATCTGAACGAAGAGTTCGGCATGACGGTCGTCATGATCGAGCACGACATGGGCGTGGTGATGGACATCTCGCACCGGGTCATGGTGCTGGATTTCGGCCGCAAGATCGCCCAGGGCGATCCGGCGGCCGTTCTGGCCGATCCGCATGTCAAACGCGCCTATCTCGGCGAAGAGGACGAGCTGCTGGTCGATCCGGACGATCAGCCCGCCATGGTGGAGTCCGCGGCATGATGGACTATCCCGCCCGTGCAGCCGAGGCCGACACTTATCCAAAGCTGTTACGGCTTAACGCGCGTGAGCACGGCAGCGAGATCGCGCTGCGTGAAAAGGACCTCGGGCTCTGGCGAGTGTTGACCTGGAACGACTATCACGCACGCGTGCAGGATTTTGCGCTCGGCCTCAGCGAGCTCGGGCTCGCGCGCGGCGACGTGATCGGCATCATCGGCGACAATCGTCCGGACTGGGTCGCTGCCGAAATCGCAACTCACGCGATCGGGGCCTTGAGCCTCGGCCTCTACCGCGACGTGCTCGACGAGGAAGCGGCGTATCTCTTGAACTACGGCGAAGCAAAACTGGTGTTCGCCGAGGACGAGGAGCAGGTTGACAAGCTCTTGAATCTCGCCGATCGCGTGCCCGCCCTGAAGCACATCATCTATTCCGATCCGCGCGGCATGCGGAAATATGACGACCCGCGCCTGCTCGCCGCCGGCAAGCTCGCCGCGATGGGTGGCGCGCGTGCATCACGGGAACCGGAACTCTATGACGCCCTGGTCGACGCGACGAGCGGCGAGGACGTCGCGATCCTCTGCACGACATCGGGCACCACGGCGCAGCCAAAGCTCGCGATGCTGGCGGCGGGGCGTGTGCTGCGCCACTGCGCGACCTATCTCGCGTTCGATCCGAAAGGACCGGACGACGAATATGTCTCGGTGCTGCCGCTGCCCTGGATCATGGAGCAGGTCTACGTACTCGGCAAAGGCCTCTTGTGCCGGATGAAGGTCAACTTCGTCGAAGAGCCCGAGACGATGATGAGCGATTTCCGCGAGATCGCGCCGACCTTCGTGCTGTTCGCACCGCGGCTCTGGGAGCAGATCGCGGCCGATGTGCGCGCCCGCGTGATGGATGCATCGCCTATCAAGCAGCGCCTCTACGCACTCGGCATGAGAACAGGGCTGGCCGCACTTGCCAAAGGTGAGCACTCGACGCTCGCTGACCAGCTCCTGTTCCGCGCGCTGCGCGACCGGCTCGGCTTTTCGCGGCTGCGCTCGGCGGCGACCGGTGGTGCGGCGCTCGGACCCGACACCTTCAAGTTCTTCCAGGCCATGGGCGTGCCGCTGCGTACGCTCTACGGCCAGACCGAGCTGCTCGGCGCCTACACCTTGCACCCCCCAGGCAAGGTCGATCCGGACACCACGGGTGTCGCGATGGCCGACGACATTGAAATCCGCATTGAAAGGCCTGACAGCCAGGGCGTCGGCGAGATCGTGGTGCGCCATCCCAACATGTTCCTCGGCTATTACAAGAACCCCGACGCGTCGACCGCGGACCTGAAGGACGGCTGGCTGCAGTCGGGCGACGCCGGTTATTTCAATGCGAGCCGGCAGCTCGTGGTGATCGACCGCATCAAGGATCTCGCGGAGACCTCGCGGGGCAAGCGCTTCTCGCCGCAATATATCGAGAACAAGCTGAAATTCTCGCCCTATATCGCCGAGGCCGTGGTGCTGGGCGCCGGCCGCGAGGCGCTGGCGGCGATGATCTGCATCCGCTACTCGATCATCTCGAAATGGGCGGAGAAGCAGCGCATCGCGTTCACGACCTACACCGACCTGTCGTCGCGCGGCGAGGTCTACGCGCTGCTGCAAAGGGAAGTCGAGGCGGTCAACGCCACGCTACAGCCCGCGCAGCGCATCAACCGCTTCCTCCTGCTCTACAAGGAGCTGGACGCCGATGACGGTGAGCTGACGCGCACGCGCAAAGTGCGCCGCGGCGTCATCAACGAGAAATACGGCGATATCATCGAGGCGATCTATCGCGGCGAAAAGAACATTCCCGTCGACACCGTGATCCGCTTCCAGGACGGCACCACCCAGCGCGTGCGGACCTCGCTGCGGGTGGTCGATCTCGGCGGTCGGCCCGCAATCGCGGAGGCCGCGGAATGAGGATGAAGTGCCCCCAAGGCGCTTGCTGCAGTCACCTCGCCCCGCTTGCAAGCGGGGAGAGACAACTATCGCACGGGACCTCATGAACGCACAGTTCCTCATCCAGCTGCTGGTCAATGGCCTCGTCGTCGGCACGCTTTATGGCGTGGTCGCGATGTCTTTCGTGCTGATCTACAAGGCGACCCAGGTCGTCAATTTCGCGCAAGGCGAACTCTTGCTGGTCGGCGCCTGGGTGTGCTGGGCGCTGCTGGTCAAGTTCCAGCTGCCGTTCTGGATCGGGATGCCGCTCACCCTGGTCTTCATGTTCGTCTTCGGTATCGCGATCCAGGTCGTGATCCTCCGCCCGATGATCGGCGAGCCGATCATCTCCGTGATCATGGTGACGATCGGCCTGTCAACGGTGTTCCAGGCCGCGCTGAAATGGATATTTGGGGTCAACCCGCAGCCGTTCCCGGACGTGTTCACCAGCAAGTCCATCGATATTTTCGGCCTCCAGATCCAGACCGTCTACATCATGAGCCTCGTGGTTTCGCTCGCGATGATGGTCGGCATGGCCTGGTTCTTCCGCGCATCGAAATACGGCCTTGCGATGCGCGCCACCGCCTTCAACCAGCAGGTGGCGCAATCGCTCGGCATCTCGGTGAAAACCGTGTTCGCGATCTCCTGGGCGATCTCGGCCACGGTGTCCGCGGTCGCGGGCGTCGTCGTCGCCGTCGTCAACGGCGTCTCCTCGGGGCTGTCGGCCTACGGCATAAAAGTGTTTCCGGCGGCGATCCTCGGCGGGCTCGATTCGATCGGCGGCGCCGTGCTCGGCGGCGTCATCATCGGCCTGCTCGAAAACATCGCCCAATATGTCGACAGCCAGTTTTTGCACTGGGGCAATCTATACGAGATCGCACCGTTCTACGTCTTGATCATCATCCTGATGATCAAGCCCTACGGGCTATTCGGCACAAGGGATATCGAGCGCATCTGATGGCCAGCACGTCTTTCATCCCCTCCGGCGACTTCCGCACCTCCTACGCGGCGGACACCACGATCTTTCCGACCAGGACCAGCCGCAACTTTGCGATTGCGGGCATCGCGCTGCTCTGCTTCGCCCCGCAGCTCTTCAGCGAATATTGGCTCTCCGTCTCAATCCAGATCGGAATCTTTTCGATCGCCGCACTGGGCTTGAACATCCTGGTCGGCTTCACCGGGCAGATCTCGATCGGGCACGCGGCTTTCTTCCTGTTCGGCGCCTTCACCTCGGCCTATGTCTCCAACAATTTTCCAATCCCCGTGTTCTTCGCGATCCCGCTCGCGGGCGTGGTCACCGCGCTGGTCGGGCTGATTTTCGGCGTGCCGGCGGCGCGGCTGAAAGGCCTCTATCTCGTCATCGCCACCCTTGCCGCGCAATACATCCTGCTCGACTTCTTCTCCCGCGCGGAGTGGTTTTCGGGCGGCTCGGTGCCGGCCAGCGCCAATCCGTTCTCGATTTTCGGCTATGCGCTGCGCGGCGACCGGCAATATTTTTACGTCGTGCTGGCCTATGTGCTGGTGAGCTATCTCCTCGTCACCAACCTGATGCGCACGCGCGATGGCCGCGCGCTGGTCGCGATCCGCGACCATTATCTCTCCGCCGAGATCATGGGCATCAATCTCACCAAATACCGCACGCTGTCGTTCGGCCTCGCCGCGTTCTTCGCCGGCATCGCCGGCGCGCTCTATGCCCATTACCAGCTGGTCGTCTCGCAGGAAGGTTTTGGCATCGAGCGCTCGGTGCTGTTTCTCGCCATGATCATCATCGGCGGCACCGGATCGATCATGGGAACCTTGATGGGCACCGCCTTCGTAGTGCTGCTGCCGGAATCGATGGAGTGGATCAGCCTGCACTTGAAGGGCAGCGCGATCGATCATGCGCTATCGCTCAATACCAACATCACCTTTTTGCGCGAGATCGCGATCGGGCTGATCATCATCGCCTTCCTGATGTTCGAGCCGGACGGGCTTGCGCATCGCTGGCGGCAGATCAAGTCCTACTGGAAGCTGTACCCGTTCTCGCATTGAGGTCTGAAAATCCAGGACGACCAATTTCAACAAACAACAGGAGGAAACAGATGAGAATGAAGACATGGCTTGGCAGCGTCTCCCTCGCACTCGTCGTCGGCGGCGGTTCGGCGCTGGCAGCGGACCAGATCGCGATCGGGCATCTGGCCGACTACTCGGGCGCGACGTCGGATGTCGGCACCCCCTATGGCCAGGCGGTCGCCGATACCTTCGCCTGGGTCAACAAGAACGGCGGCATCGGCGGCAAACAGGTTGCGCTCGATACCAACGATTATGGCTACCAGGTGCCGCGCGCGGTCGCGCTGTACAAGAAATGGTCGGCGGCGGACGGCAAGGTCGCGGCCATCATGGGCTGGGGCACCGCGGACACCGAGGCGCTGACCGGCTTCCTGGCGCAGGACAAGATTCCGGATATTTCCGGCTCCTACGCGGCCGCCCTGACCGATCCGGAAGGCGCCAGCGGCAAGGCCAAGCCCGCGCCATACAATTTCTTCTATGGTCCGAGCTATTCGGACTCGATGCGCGCAATGCTGACCTGGGCGGCGGAGGACTGGAGGGCGAAGGGCAAGCCGGGCAAACCGAAATTCGTGCATATGGGCGCCAACCACCCCTATCCCAATGCGCCAAAGGCGGCCGGCGAGGCGCTCGCGACCGAGCTCGGCTTCGAGGTGTTGCCGCCGATCGTGTTTGCGCTGACACCGGG
>NZ_JAFATE010000405.1 GCF_019244115.1 Bradyrhizobium sp. | reverse complement strand
TCGTCGGCTGCGCCGTCGGCAAGGTCACGATCGAGCAGGTGATGCGCAAGATCTGGCCGTTCTATGCGGTCATGTTCCTGGTGCTGATGTGCGTCACCTATATTCCGGAGATTTCGCTCTGGCTGCCGCGCCACGTGCTGCGGTGAGGTCTTGCGCGGCAGCGTAAAGGTCGCCAGCATCGGGAGGTCCCATTCCTCCCGATGCCGGAGCAATTTTCGCGTGAAAATCGTCGACCTCAGCCGCGAACTTCATCACCGCTCGCCGACCTATCCGAGCCATCCGCCGGTCATTCACGGAGTCTGGAAAACCCACGCGGACTCGCGCGCGGAATCCGGCGTGTACGGGCTTTCCTCGATGTTCATCTCGATGCCAGACCATGCCGGCACGCACATCGACGCGCCCCGGCATTTCGGCCCTGAGGGCATCGGCATTGACCAGTACCCGCTGGAAAAATGCATCGTCCCCGGCATCTGTCTCGACCTCCGCCACATCGCGCCGCGCGCCGAGATCACGCCGGCCGATCTCGCGGCCGCCGTGCACAAGGTCGGCACGCCGGTCCCGAAGGGCGGCACGGTGCTGCTGTGCACCGGCCATCACGCGCGCACCTTTCCGCGCAAGGAGTACGCCACCGACAATTCCGGCGTGAATGTCGCGGCCACCGAATGGCTCGCCGAACGGGGCATCGTGCATTTCGGCATCGATTCGATGCGGCCGGGCCCGATGGGTGACGTGAACCTCTGGGTTCACAAGGCCTGCCTCGATCTTGACATCACCCATATCGAGAGCCTGTGCAATCTGGAAGCCCTGCTCGGCCAGGGTCCATTCACCTTCATCGGACTGCCGATGAAATGGCGGGACGGCACGGCATCGCCGATCCGGGCCGTGGCGGTTTTCGGCATCTCGTCGTAAGTTGCATCCCTCGGAGGGACGTTCATGGGCACCGGACGAACGGCCGATCGATCGCGCCGCACATTGCTGCGGTTCGCCGGAACTGCACTCGGCGCGGCCGCGGCCTCGAGGATGGGAATGGAGCGCGCCCGGGCCGCCGCCTACCCCGATCATCCCATCCGGATCATCGTCCCGTTCGCCCCCGCCGGACCGACCGATATCATGGCGCGGATTCTGGCCAGCAGTCTTGGCGAAGCGCTGAACGGGACGGTCGTGGTCGAGAACCGGCCCGGCGCCGGCGGCAATATCGGGATCGGTATTGCGGCCCGTGCCGAGCCGGACGGCTACACGCTTCTGGTCACGTCGAGTGCCTTCGTCGTCAATCCCGCCCTGTACTCCAAGATTCCTTATGACCCGGTCACGGACTTCGCCCAGATTGCCGAGCTCGGCACTTCGCCCAATGTGATCCTGGCCAACCCGAACGCCGGGCTGAACTCGATCGCGGAGGTCGTGGCGCGGGCCAAAGCCAATCCGCGCGAACTGAACTATGCGAGCCCCGGCATCGGAACGACGCCGCACCTTGCGGGCGAACTGCTCAAGATCGTCGCAGGCGTCGAGATCGCGCATGTGCCGTTTTCCGGCGCCGGCCCCGCGATCCAGGCGCTGCTTGCCGGCACCACTCAGCTTGCCGTTGCGGCGCTGCCGCCGGCCCATCCCCATATCGCGGCCGGGGCGCTAAGAGCCCTCGCCATGACCGGCGCGAACCGCTGGTTCGATCTGCCCGACGTGCCGACCATGGTCGAACTCGGCTATGCCGATTTCATCTCCGACACCTTCCAGGGATTTTTGGCGCCTGTGCGGACTCCGCCTGCGATCGTCGAGCTGTTGTCGGCGAAGTCGGTCGAAATCCTGAAGACGCCGAAAATATCAGAGCAATTGCGCAACAACGGCTTCGAAGTCATTGCCAACGGCCCCGACGGCATGCGCCGCCGTATTGAAACCGAGGTGCCGAAATGGCGGGATATCATCGCCAAGGCGGGCATCAAGCCGGTCTGACGCCGAGGATTGTGCATTGCGCACACGACAAGCTGGCTTGCTGCGGTGTCGCGGTATGGCCTAGGCTCCGCTCCCACTACCAACAAACAGAAAACAGCGGAGGATTGTCATGAACACACGCCGCGATGTCCTGAAAACCGGCGCAGCGATTTTTGGCGGCCTCGTTTTCTGCGGCTGCGGTCTGATGCATCGCGCGCAGGCGCAAGGCGCGATACGTCAGACACTTCCGGTCAGCGTCGCCGGCAAAAAGATCAAAACCATCGACGTGCATACGCATTGCCATTTTCACGAGGCCGGCGCTCTGCTCGGCGCCGATGCCGCGAAGCTGCAGATTCCACCTGTCAACAATGCAGAAGCGGCCTTCATCGAGGTCGACAAGCGCCTTGCCGCGATGGACGCGCAGGCAATCGACATGGAGGTGCTGTCGATCAATCCGTTCTGGTACGATCGGGATCGCGACCTCGCCGCGCAAATCGTCAAGATCCAGAACGAAAAGCTCGCCGAGCTCTGCGCTGCAAAACCCGACCGCTTCGCGGCCTTCGCCTCGCTGACGCTGCAGGCGCCCGACCTTGCGGTGCAGGAGCTCGAGACCGCCGTGAAGAAACAGGGACTGAAGGGGGCCGCGATCGGCGATCGCGTCAATGGCGTCGAGTTCTCCGATCCGCGGTTTCACCCCGTGTGGGCCAAGGCCGAAGAGCTGGGCGTGCCCCTCTTCATCCATCCGCAGGGCCAGCCCGAGCTCAACAAGCGATTGGAAGGCAATGGCTGGCTGTCCAACACGATCGCCAATCCCCTGGGGACCACGATCGCGCTCTCGCATCTCATCTTCGAGGGCACGTTGGACCGCCATCCCGGATTGAAGGTGATCGCGGCGCATGGCGGCGGCTATCTGCCCTCCTATGCCGATCGTTCCGACCATGCCTGCCTGGTCGGACCGAAGGGTTGCAATCCCGAGATCAAGCTCAAGAAGCAGCCGAGCGAATATCTCAAGCAGATATATTTCGATTCGCTGATCTTCTCGCCGGAGGCGATCCGCCATCTCGTGGCCCAGGTCGGCGCGAGCCAGGTCGTGCTCGGCAGCGACTATCCCTATCCCTGGGAAATGAATCCCGTGGCGCCCATCCTTGCCACCGCCTCACTCAGCGACGATGAGAGGGCTGATATTCTCGGGCGGACGGCGGCAAAGCTCTTCAACGTTCAGGCCTAACGCCGCTCGTCAATCAGGAGACCAAGTGCCATGGCCCGCAAGCTGATCGATATGTCCGTACCCCTGCAAAACGACGTGCCGGCGGATCCGCCGGGCAATCACCCCGCCATCCAATACATCGATCATCAGCAGAGCCTTCCGCACATGCTGCCATTCTTCGCCGGGCTGAAGGCGGAAGACTTGCCGGATGGACAGGGCTGGGCGGTCGAACGGGTCCAGCTCTCTACCCATAACGGAACCCATCTCGACGCGCCCTGGCATTTCCATCCCACCATGAATCGCGGTGAGCGCGCATGGACCATCGACGAGGTGCCGCTGGAGTGGTGCCTGCAGCCCGGCGTCAAGCTCGACTTCCGGCATCTGCCGGATGGCTATGTGGCGTCAGCTGCTGACGTTAAGAACGAGCTCGAGCGGATCGGTCACAGGCTTTCGCCGCTCGAAATTGTGGTGGTCAATACTTCGGCAGGCGCCAAATACGGCCGACAGGACTACGTCAATTCGGGCTGTGGCATGGGATACGAGGCGACCATATACCTGCTCGAGCGCGGCGTCCGGCTGACCGGCACCGACGGCTGGAGCTGGGACGCGCCGTTCGTCCATACCGCGAAGAAATACGCAGAGACCCGCGATGCCCGCATCATCTGGGAAGGCCACAAGGCCGGGCGTCACATCGGCTATTGTCACCTCGAGAAGCTGCACAATCTCGAGCTTCTGCCCGCGACCGGCTTCATGATCTCGTGTTTTCCGGTGAAGATCGAGCGCGCGTCCGCAGGTTGGACCCGCGCTGTTGCGATCATTGACCCGTGAATCCTGGCGCCGAACCCTCTGAGGTTGCGGCGCAGGAGGCCTCATCCTCCGGGGATCAGAGATCTCCTTCCCGATTGCATCGAGCGACAGGGATCACTCGCCGATGACGTCGCGTTTCCGCTCGAACGCAACGTCAGACCTCGAAAGAACCGCTGAACCGGATCCTGTGTCAGTTCTCCCGCTCGTTCCGCGTCACGACGGCCGGCCGTGCGAGCTGCATCGGTGTCGGCGTCGCCATGTTGGATGCGACGAACTCCGATTGCACCGCGTCCGAGATCAGCGCCGAAGACGCATGCGTGCTGATCGCAAGACCGACGAGTGCAACCAGCACGGCACAGTGGATCACGAAGAGCTTAGCGGAACCGCGGCGCAACTTACGCTCGCCAGTCAAGCCTGAATCGTTTTGAGGTCCCAACATCACAATCTCCCCTGTACGCAAAATTACGTTGACGTGATCGGTATGTTTTTATTCACACGATTGCGAACACGGTGAGGCCATCAAGAAATCTATTTTACCGTTAGCAGGTTTCCACGCCACAAATTCTCCCAAAATGCGACGCCATCAATTCTCGGGTTGCATGAATTCGACACGACTCGCGCGTTGCGCGTGTATGGTGCATTTGCTTCCACGACGAAATAATGGCGCTCGACGTTGGTTGCGCCGAGCAGATGGCGGCGATGAGTTCACCTCGTGGCGCGCGCAAGCGAAGCTGCGAGCCGCAGCGGGTCTCAAAAACGAAGTTCGCCGGATTTCGCCCGCAATCTCCGAAGCTGAGCTTCAGTTTAGACGCTGCCAAACGCCACATTCGTGAGGCAAGCGGCTACGCTTGCGAGGTGCTGGATCGCGGCTCAATCGCTGTGCAGCTCCGTCTTTCTATCGCTGCGCATATCGAGACGAAGCATCTGCTCGGCTGCGCCGAACTCGGCCCGCGCCGTCGCCGGGATTTCCGAAGCCGAACGACGGCTGATCGCGAGTCGGTCAATAGCAGCGCCACGACGCAACAGACTAATGCTGTCTTCGGTGGCGCGCGCATACTGCGCTATTCATCGGCCCCTGTGCCGGTTTGCGCAAGCTCGCGAAGCGAGTCGGCTTCCAGGACCACGATCGCACCATGTTCCAGGCGCACCCAGTTGCGTGTCGCCCAGGCCCGCAATTGCTTGTTGATGCTTTCACGGGTCATGCCGACCATTTCGCTGATCTCCTGCTGCGTGATCGCGATGGTCCGGCTGGTGGGATCCAGCTTGCGGCGCTCGGTCAGGCCGAGCAGCGCGCTCGCGAGCCGGCCGGGCAGATCCTGCAGAATCACCTGCTCGACCTGGTCGCTGGTCCAGCGCACCCGCGCGCACAGCAGTTCGATGAATTTCATCGCCAGCGCCGGCTGGCTGCGCACGAATGGAAGAAATTCGCGGCGATCGATGACGAAGATCTCGCAATTGGTATTGGCGGTGCCGTCGGTGGTTCGCGCCTTGCCGTCGAGGACCGCGACCTCGCCGAAAACCTCGCCCGGCCCGATCAGGTTCAGGATCGCATTCCGACCGTCGGGCGACGAGACGCTGATCTTCACGGTGCCGCTGATCACCGCAAACAGGTTGTTGCCGGCATCGCCCTTCGAAAAGATCGCGGCGCCGCGTTTCAGGC
Organism: Bradyrhizobium sp.; assembly: GCF_019244115.1. Classification (GTDB taxonomy): domain Bacteria; phylum Pseudomonadota; class Alphaproteobacteria; order Rhizobiales; family Xanthobacteraceae; genus Bradyrhizobium. Next base: position 50 of record NZ_JAFATE010000405.1, on the reverse strand, counting down.
TGGACAGCCTGGCGTAGCGACAAAGCTGATCGAACGCAGCCGGCTCCAGA
>NZ_JAFATE010000361.1 GCF_019244115.1 Bradyrhizobium sp. | reverse complement strand
GGAGTTGCGTTAGGCCCCGTATGCCGACGATTTCGGCAGCGGGAAGACGGGATCCTGGGTGCGGATGTTGGTCGGCCACACCACCGAAATGTGTTCGCCGGCGTTCTGCATCACCACCGGTGTCGAGCGTTCGTTCTGGCCGGACATCGGCGTGCCCGGCGGATAGAATTTTACGCCATAGCCCTGGATGGTGCCGCCCGGGGGAATGTCGACGTCGAGCGCCGCCTTGCGAATGGCGTCGGGATCGAAGGCGCCGTATTTCTCCTTGGCGACCGGCAGCACGTTGTTGAGCAGGATCCAGGTCTGGTTGAATCCCATCGAGCAATGCGGCGGCACGTCGGTGGCGCCTGTCTTGGCCTTGTAGCGCTCCACCATGGTCTTGGTGAGGTCACCGATGCCTGGCGCAAGCTTTGACGCATCGAGCAACTGCGCCGGCACCGGATCGATGTTGCAGAAATTGTCGATGTCGGCGCCAAACGTGCTGCGCAGCTTGTCGAGCTGGCTGTAGCCGGCGCCCGCGCCGAACAGCATCTTGAAGTGCAGGCCGTTCTCGCGCGCCTGGCGCAAAAACAGCGTGATGTCGGGATTGTAACCGGCATGCGAGATCACGTCGGCGCCGGCGCGCTTGATCTTGGTGACCAGCGCTGAGAGATCCGGCGCGGCCGCGGAATAGCCCTCCTTGAGCACGACCTGCAGGCCGCCCTGCTTCGAATAGGCTTCGTCAGCCGCAGCCACGCCGACGCCGTAGGGGCCGTCCTCGTGGATCAGTGCGACCTTGAGGTCTTTCGGCTCGATGCCGAGCTTGGCCTTGGCATGTTCGGTGAGGAAGCCGGCAAAGGCCTGCCCATATTGCTCCGAATGAATCTGCGCGCGAAAAACGTATTGCAGGTTCTTGTCCTTGAACACGGCGGTTGAAACCGCTGTCGTGATCCAGAGGATCTTCTTCTGCTGCTCGATCTTGGCGGCGAGCGGAACAGCATGCGCGCTGGAATAGACCCCGTCGATAATGTCGAGGTTCTCCTGGTTGATCAGGCGCTCGACCTCGTTGATGGCGGCATCCGCCTTGCTCTGCGAGTCGGCGGTGACGGGCGCGACCTTGTACTTGCCGGCGATGCCGCCCTTCTCGTTGACGAGGTCGATGGCGATCTGCGTGCCGATCGAGGAGGCCACCGATCCGCCCGCTGCGAATGGACCGGAGAGGTCGTAGATCACCCCGATACGGACGATATCGGCTTGGGCGCGTGCCCGCGTCCAGTCCAGACCCACGACGGCGGCGGCAGCGGCGGTCGTCTTCAGCAGCGCTCTGCGTGACGTCGGCATCGCGTTCCTCCCCACTGAATGGTCGCTCAGGCGACTGTGTTTTGTTTTTTTCGAAGTATTGAGAGGACGGCTCGGAAAGTCAACACGCCCCGCCCGCGGATGCCGCCTGGCGGAGTTAGCCGAAAGTGGGGGCCTCGTCGTATCAGGTGCCGACGGCGAGCGCGGCGCGCTGCTTGCGGAGCAGCGCGATGACGGACAACGCGGTGATGACGCCGGTCCTAGGGTTCTCGGACGGGACGTTTTCGATGGCCATCGAGAACCGCGCGGAATCGGCATCGACCTCGATGCGATGGGTATTGCGTGTCACCGTCGGGTCCGCCCAGATCTCGATCGTGGTCCGGTCCGGCCCGATACCCGCGAGAGACAAGGCGACCGCGACGTTGAGGTTGGCCGGAAATCCCTTCGCAGCCTCGCGCGCCGATCCCTCGAACAGTTTGAGCGGCTCGTGCAATCCGTCGATGGCGATGTTGTTGTGGACGATGAACGGCGCGCCTTTGAGGCCATCGATCGGCTTGCGCGTGACCATGCGGACGGAATGGATGACGCCGCAAGCCGCGGCATTGACAGCGTCGAGCCCGATCAGCGCGCCCGTCGGCACCAGGATTCTGCCGCCATGGGCCTTGGCCAGTGCGAACAGATCGTCGTGATCCAGCAGGGCCCCCGCGCCGAGCACGACCGCCGTCTTGCCGTGCATCACGACAGGTTCGACGATCGCACGCAGGTTCTGGCTTGGCGCGCACTCGACGACGATGTCGGCGGCTTCCCAGAGTTTATCGATCGGCAGGATCAACGGCTGTACGCGCAGGCTCTCCAGAAACGCACGATGCTTGTCCTTGTCGCGAACGGCGATCGCCGCCAGCACCATGCCATCGATGCCGCGATCGAGTTCGCGCGCCAGCCGTGAGCCGATCGATCCGAGACCCGCGATCGCGACCCGCAACGCTGTTCCCTTGGTATCCGTCAAGGCTCGCCCCTTTCTGATCCAGAATGTCAGGACGCCATAAGGCCCAAGACCTCCGCGCCAGACAAGGCCGGTTCCTCCACATGTTTTGCGGACCTTGGGCCTCAATCTGGCATTCTCTTTGCACCGCACAAATCGGGTTTGGCGGCGACGTCAGGTCCGTTGTCGAGACGATCTTGGAGGGCATTCGCGGTGGAATCGAAGGCAAATTGGCGAAGTCAGATCACTCTTGTGGCGCTTGCTTTTGCAATTTTGGTCGGCGGGCATGGGCCGAAACCCGATAGCGCGGATGCGCGCGACGTCGATGGCCGCTATGCCAATTCTCCGCTTCACAGCTGGTTCGAGAGCCTGCATTCCGGCAAGGGGCCGTGCTGCTCGGATGCGGATGGGACGGCGCTGTCGGATATCGACTGGGAGACCAAGGAAGGTCACTACCGCGTGCGTATCGAGGGACAATGGTGGGACGTGCCCGACGAGGCCGTGATCACGGAGCCGAACCGGGCCGGCCGCACCATGGTTTGGCCGGTCTATTTTCGCGCGGTTGATACCTCGCTCAGGATCGAAATCCGCTGCTTCATGCCGGGCACCATGACATAGCGGGCGCAAGCTGCGCTACCGCATCGGTCCGGCCAGCATGGTTGTCCCCGCAGCGGCATTGCGTCGCGGCCGCAGTCGGACCGCCAGCACCAGCAGCGCGATGCCGAACAGGATCGTGAGTACGCCCAGCGATGCGGTAAAGGCGACCGGCTCGATGGTCATGGCACGGATCAGCAGCGCGCCATAACAGACGACGGCGAAAATCGCCAGGACGAGCCATCGCAGCTCAGCGGCAAGGCCGCTACCCTGTGCGGTCGCCAGGATCACCATCAGCACCAACAGCGCGGCGACCAGCGTCCACGCGGCAACGATCGGCACAACGGGAAAGGCCGGCACCAGGAGGATGACGGCGCCGACTTCGAGAACGACAGGGTCTCGCCACGACAAGACAGCGCGGCGCTCCTTCGAATGCAGGAGGCGCAGCACCATCAGCGCGACCACGAATGCGCCCTCGAGCAGCATCAGGGCGGAGGCCAGCATCGCGAATGGCAGCAGCTCTTCGGCGGGCGCCGAGATGAGGATGATGCCGAGCAGGACCCCGAGAAGGCCGCGGATGGCAAGTCCCAGCGCGCCGCGTGCGATCATGGGGGCGGCGGTTGCGCGACCACTGCCTTGCGACAAGGCTGGAGCGTGCTGCGGACCGGGACCGTTCGCCATGCCTTGCTCCTCGTAATATGCTGGGATCGCAGAGCCATGAGCGTGCATACGGTCTTGCAGCAGGCCGGCAAAAAGGCGGCGGGGTTGGGGAAACTCTGCGGATTGTCGCGGGCGTCCCGACGGGCGGCGGCGGGGAGACATTTGTTGAAGTTGCCAGGCGAGTTCCCCCGGAGATGCCAAAGCTGGTTCGCCCAACGTATGAGCCCTTCTACTTAGAACCCTTGTGTCGTGACTGCGTTCAAACGGAAGGGGCGTGCCATCCCGCGCAGGAGCAGAGCATGACCAAGCATCCGAAACAGCCGCGGCCGACCGATGTCGATCTCGTTCGCAATCCGCTGATCGGCGCATCGAAAGGGATGACGATGGCGCAGGCCTCGCCCGATGACCTCGCCGATGTCGAGGGCGAGAACACCATTGAAGGCGACGTCGAGAATGACACCAACGCGCAGGGCGGCATCGACAAGGCCGAGGCCCGTAACCGCCGTGACGGGCCGCCAGCCAAGGACCGCGATCCGCCGCCGCGTCATCGCGTGCTGCAGGGCCGGAAGACCCACGAGCAGCAGCTGCGCATGCTCGAGCGCAAGCCGGACGTTCCGGATGAGCGGCAGATCGCGGAGGAGATCGCGCGCGATCGCCGCGATGGCGGCGCGCGGCTGCCCCGGAATCCGAAGGCCCGGCAATCGGAATTTCCCGTTAGCCGCGGCGGTCTCAATCAGGAAAGCCGCCACAACAAGCACAACAAGCCGCAGACCTGACGAGCAGCCTGGGTTCCGCCATGACATAGGTTAAGGACAGGCGGCACGGGCTCACTAAGCTGAGAGTCCGGCTCATTACCCAAGTCCCCGAAGCCGGACATGACTTGGCTCCGGGAGGCCCCCGGAGCCATTTTCGTTGGCGACGCAGGCTGCGTGCAACGTGCCGGGACCGCCGACTGTGGTAAGCTCTGGCGTGGTCTCCTGAGGGGAAACAACCATGACGATGTACACGGTCGGGCTCAAGCTGCGGGCGCGCACCAAGGCGGTCACGATCGAAGCCGAGGATGCCCTGGTAGCGGCGCTCAAGATCAAGCTGGACAATCCCGAGGCGTTCATCACCTATGTCCGCAAGGCGAACCGGCGCGGCGACCGTCGTCACCCGCATGAAGCGATGACGAAACAGGCCTAGACCGGCGGCCGCGCGTCAGCAGCGATGCCGGGCACCATCGCTTCCGACGAACGTGCGCTCGCGAGAGCGGCCGCTCCGGCCGCAGATCGCTTGAGCCGGCCGCGGTCCGATCACCACCTGTGAAGGATAGGGCAGGGGCGAGCGACGGGAATTGCCGGCCAGGGCGCCCGCAGCGCCGAGCCACGCGCTTGGCGGGTCGGCGGTGAAGTTTCCCGGGAAGAAGCCGTTCGCGGGGAAATCACGGCTGTCGTCGCGATTGTCGTAGAACCAGCCGCTGGTATGGCCATAGCGCAGCGGACGGACGCCGAGATCCTGCGCGCGGGACGCGCTTGCACTGAATGCGGCAAGCAGCGCTGCGCCGAGCATCGCCCGCGTGAACTTCGTGATGTGGCCATGGCAACGCCTCATGGCCGGATCGTTCCCCAATCGCCTTTCCATCCCGAAAGCTTCCCCTTCCGGAACTGCAGATAGAGCCCGTCACTGCGGCTTGCGAGCGCTGCGCCCTTGACGTCGGGGAGCGCGAGCAGCAGTTCATCGCCGGGACGGCCGCGGACATAGGACAGCTGAACGCCCAACGCGCGCGACACCTCATCGGGATCCATCCCGAAGCTCAAGGCAATGTTCGGTGGCGTGAGCACCTGCTGCGCGTGCGCGGCCAGCAGCGGCGCGCTGCTCAAAACCAGCACCGCCGCTGCCGTGGCCGTCAGCTTTCTTACAAAACCGTCGCAGGCGAAAACCTCGCGCATCCGCTCCTCACTCGATCGATGCCAGGGTGCCGCCCGGCGTCCAGCCGCCGCCGAGCGCCTGAAACAGGCTGCTCGCCGCCAGAAGCTTGTTCAGGCGAACCAGCACCAGATTGTTTTCCGCGGTGAACAGCGTCTGCTCGGTCTGCAACACGGTGATGAGGTTCACGGTGCCGCCGTTCAACTGCTTTTCCGCCACATCGAACGCCTGCCGGGAGGCATTGACGACGTCCTGCTGCAATCGCTCCTGCTGGGTGAATTTCTGTAAGGCGATGAGCGCCTTCTCGACGTCGGCGAATGCGGAGAGCACGGCCTTGCGATAGGCCTGCAGGTCCTGCAGTTGCACGCCCTTGGCCTGCTTGAGCTGGCTCTCCAGCAGGAAACCGTCGAAGATCGGCTGCGTGAGGCTTGCGGTCAGCGTGTAGAACCAGGCGCCTGGCGTGAACAGCGAGGCCAGCGTCGCACTCTGGAAACCGGTGGTGCCGGTCAGCTGGATCTGCGGAAAGAACGCGGCGCGTGCCGACTCGACGCTGAAATTGGAGGCGGCAAGCTGCGCTTCGGCCTGACGGATGTCCGGCCGCTGATAGAGCAGTTCCGACGGCAGTCCAGGGGTAACCCGCGGCACTGCGATGTTGCGCGTCGAGCCGCCATGCACCGCGAATTTCTCCGGCGCACGGCCGACCACCAGCGCCAGCGCCGCGATGTTCTGCCCGACCGTCACTTCGAGTGGAGGGATGGCGGCGCGCTGCGTCGCCACCAGCGCTTCCTGTTGCGACACATCGAGCTGCGAGGCCGTGCCGCCGTTGAACTGCTTCTTGATCAGATCAAGGATGCGCTGGGCGGCTGCCAGATTCTCGCGGGTGACACGCAACTGGTCCTGCGCGGCCAGCACCTGGAAGTAGGTGTTGGCCACCGTGACGATCGCCGTCAGCGTCACGACCTCGCGATTATATCGGGCGGCGCTGGCATTCTCCTCGGCCGCATAGAGCGCGGCGCGGTTCTTGCCCCAAAAATCTAGCATGTAGCTCGCGGTCAGGCCTGTCTGGAAGGTATTGAAAGTCGTCCCACCGACGCCCTGGCCGCTGACGATGCTATTGGCGCTGCTCTGCTTCTGACGCTCGGCGTTGGCAGTGCCCGTCAGCGTCGGCAGCAGCGCTGCGCCGGACACGCCTACCTGGGCATCGGCCTGGATGATCTGGGCCATCGCAACCGCGATGTCGAGATTGTGGAGCTGGGCCGCATCCATCAGCATGGTCAGCTCGCTGGAGCGGAAGCCGCGCCACCAGTCCACCGCCGGAACGGCCGCGTCCGCCCCGCCTTTCGGCGCCGCGCGATAACTGTCGGCGATTTCCAGATTGAGGTCGGGCCTTTCGGTGCCGATGATGCAGCCGGATAGTATGGGGCTTGCGGCGAGCCCGAGCAGGGTGAAGGCCGCGCGCAGTCCGCTCCAGCCTCGTGGCGGCGTGCGCCGGACACGGCTCAACCCTTGCCTGAGAGAGTGGGCTGGTGGTGGTACTGGCATCTACTCGCCCGGTTGCAGGGATGGCCCGGGCTCATGAGTCGCCGCATCGCCGCGCAGACGTTGGCTCCAGAGGCGGAACCTGTCCAGATACAAATAGATCACAGGTGTGGAATAAAGAGTCAGTGCCTGGCTCAAGATCAATCCTCCCACGATCGAGATGCCGAGCGGCTGGCGTAGTTCGCCGCCCTCACCGAAACCGACGGCGAGCGGCAGGGCGCCGAGCAGGGCAGCCATGGTCGTCATCATGATCGGCCGGAAGCGCAGCAGGCAGGCTTCGCGGATCGCATCGAGCGGATTGAGGTTCCGCTTGCGCTCAGCCTCCAGTGCGAAGTCAATCATCATGATGGCGTTCTTCTTGACGATGCCGATGAGCAGGATGACGCCAATCAGCGCCATGATGCTGAACTCGGTCTTGAACGCGATCAGCGCCAAGAGCGCGCCGACGCCCGCGGACGGCAGCGTCGACAGGATGGTTAGGGGATGAATGTAGCTCTCATACAGTACGCCGAGCACGATGTAGATCGTGACCAGCGCGGCGAGAATGAGGAATGGCTGGTTGCTCAGCGAATCCTGAAAGGCCTTTGCCGTTCCCTGGAAGGTGCCGCGGATCGTTGCCGGCACGCCGAGCCGGTTCATCGTCGCCTCGATGGTGGCGACGGCCTGGCTCAGCGAGACGTTGGGCGCAAGATTGAAGGAGATGGTGTTGGCGACCAGCAGGCCCTGGTGATTGACGGCGAGCGGCGTGGCGCCCTGGCTGAAATGCGCGACCGTGGAGAGCGGAATCATCGTCTCCTGCCTGGTCGAGACCGCCGAACCCGTCGACGCCACGCCTTTGCCGGTCTGGCCGATCGAGTTGTTGGCGAGGTTCCGCGCGGCCTGGGCATTCGCCGCGGCCGCGGCGGTCGATGAGGCCGCCGAGACCACCGTGCCGGCCACCGCATTGGTGGCCTGCGAGCCGCCGACCGACCCGCCGGAGGTCGAGACATAGACGTCGTTCAGCGTCTCCGGGTTCTGCCAATAGCGCGGCGCCACCTCCATGATGACGTGATACTGGTTGCGCGCGACATAGATGGTCGAGACCTGGCGCTGGCCGAATGCGTCATAAAGCGTGTTGTCGATCTGGCTCACGGTAACGCCGAGCCGCGCCGCGGCATCGCGGTCGATCGTGACATCGGATTCCAGTCCCTTGTTCTGCTGGTCGCTGTTGACGTCGGCAAGGTTCGGCTCGCGCTGCAGGGCGGCGGCGATTTTCGGCGACCATTCGTTGAGCTCGTCGAGTGAGGCGCCCTGCAGCGTGTACTGATACTGCGCGTTGCTGGCGCGGCCGCCGACACGGATGTCCTGCACCGCCTGCAGGAACAGCGTCGCGCCGGGAACCACCGCCATCTGGCGCCGCAGCCGCGCGATCACGGCATCCGCGCTGGCCTTGCGCTCACTCATCGGGGTGAGCGAGACGAACATGAAGCCGGAATTGGTCTGGCCACCGCCGGTGAAGCCGACCACGGTCTCGACCGCGGGGTCCTTCTTGATGATCGAGACGAACTGCGTGAGCTTCTGCTGCATCAGCTGGAACGAGATGCTCTGGTCGGCCTGGATGCTGCCAACGATTCGCCCGGTGTCCTGTTGCGGGAAAAAGCCCTTCGGAATGGCGCCGTAGAGATAGAAATTGAGACCCAGCACCGCGGCCAGGATCAGCATCATGGTGCGCGGGTGTTCCAGTGCCGATGTCAGCGTCCGGCGATAAAAGCCGAGCATCGCATCGAACACATATTCGCTCGCCCGGTAGAGCCGGCCATGGCCGCCGGTGTCATGCCGGAGCAGCACCGCGCACATCATCGGCGTGGTCGACAGCGAGATCGCCAGCGAGATCACGATCGAGATCGAGATCACCATCGCGAACTCGCGAAACAGGCGGCCGACGATGCCGCCCATCAGCAGGATCGGGATGAACACCGCAATCAGCGAGATGCTCATGGAAAGCACGGTGAAGCCGACCTCGTTGGCGCCCTTCAGCGCCGCCTGCAGCGGCGACAGTCCCTGCTCGATATAGCGGGTGACG
>NZ_JAFATE010000156.1 GCF_019244115.1 Bradyrhizobium sp. | reverse complement strand
GCCAGCTGCACCATCGCAGGCCGCGCCATCTGCGCGCTATCCGCGGCAGGCCGAACCTGATGCGCCTGCGCCGCGGCGGTCAGCACAATCGCGCCGCCGAAAATTGCTGCCGTCATGATCCGGATCATCTCGCCCACCCAAGCGCTGCCAGCACGATCCGACCGGACATCGGTTCCCATCGTTTTGGATCATGCCTTACAACCACTATCTCTACCTCACCGACTCTGTTTTCGCCACGGGGATCGGCGGACATGACGCGCCCACAATTTCGGATCGCGCAGCGATGGAACCCGCGCTAAGAGTGTCGTGATGTGGACCGACCTGAAAGCCCCCTCGCTCGCGGACATGGAAGCCACGGCGCACGAGCTGTTCGCGCGCCTGCCGGCGCGGTTTCGCGTGCTGTGCGAGGGGCTGATCATCCGTGTCGAGGATTTTCCAACCAACGAGGTGCTGGACGAGATGGAGGCGACCAGCGAGTTCGACCTGCTCGGCCTGTTCCAGGGTCTTGGCCTGCCACACCAGAGCAGCAGCGACATTCCGCGCCTGCCGAACATGATCTGGCTCTACCGGCGGCCGATTCTCGACTATTGGGCCGAGCATGAGGAGGCGCTCGGCGACATCGTCCGCCACGTCCTGGTCCATGAGATCGGCCACCATTTCGGGCTCTCCGACGACGACATGGAGGCGATCGAGGCCCAAACGGAAGCAGAAGCCAACCGGGGCGGTGAATAGGAGACCTGCGGCCCGGGCGCTTCCTGGGCTGCGATTTTCGCGATAAATGGATGCACCATCATCAAGAATCTCGGCGGAGAACCGGAAGCTATGGACAAGTTCACGACGCTGGAGGGCGTTGCGGCGCCCCTGAAGATCATCAATGTCGACACCGACATGATCATTCCAAAACAGTATCTGAAGACCATCAAGCGGACCGGTCTCGGCAAGGGTCTGTTCTCGGAGCAGCGCTATAAGGACGACGGCAGCGAGAACGAGGATTTCATCCTCAACAAGGTAGCCTATCGGAACGCCAAAGTGCTGGTGGCCGGCGACAATTTCGGCTGCGGCTCCAGCCGCGAGCATGCGCCCTGGGCACTGTTGGATTTCGGCATCCGCTGCGTGATCTCGACCTCGTTTGGGGACATTTTCTACAACAACTGCTTCAAGAACGGCATTCTGCCGATCCGCGTCTCGCAGGCCGATCTCGACAAGCTGTTCGACGATGCCGAGCGCGGCGCCAATGCGACGCTGACCATCGACCTGCCGAACCAGGAGATCCGCGGCCCCGACGGCGGCAAGGTGAAGTTCGAGATCGATCCGTTCCGCAAGCACTGCCTGCTCAACGGCCTCGACGACATCGGGCTGACGATGGAAAAGAAGTCCTCGATCGATGCCTATGAGGCCAAGGCCAGGACCGAGCGCGCCTGGGCCTGATCGAGGAGCGGTTCCGGACGGTGGCGCATGCGGCCTGACGTCGTCACCTTCTGGCATGGCCCGCTCGACCGCCTCCGGCAGACCTGCCTCAGGTCGCAGCTCGCAGCGGGCCACAAGGTCACTGTCTACAGCTTTGCGCCGCTTCCCGGCCTGCCTGATGGCGTGCGCCATGCCGACGCCGAAGCGGTACTGCCCTTCGCCTTTTCCGAACGGCTGCGGCCGCCGCGGCCGGACGGCTCCTGGCGCGACTGGACCACGCTGCAGTTCTCCGACTTCTTCCGCATGCGCCTGATGGCGCAGAGCGCGGGCCTGTGGCTCGACGCCGACGTGCTGCTGCTTAAGGCCGTCGAGATCGATCCGCAAAAGCCGTATTTCGCCTGGGAGCGGCCGCGGCAGCTCGGCAATTCCGTGCTCTATCTGCCGTCTGATGATCCCATCGTGGCGGCCTTCGCGCAGCTGATGCAGCAGAAGGAGCTGACGCCCGACTGGCTGTCACTGCGCCATCGCCTGACCTTTGCGCTGCGCCGCATCAGCGGCAAATCGGATCGGCTGTCGGACATCCGTGTCGCGATCTTCGGCCCGGCTTCCCTGACCGCGCTGGCCCGCCGGTCCGGCGAGCTTCGCCACGCATTGCCGAAAAAATCCTTCTATGCCGTCCATGCCGAGCCGGCGCGCTTCTTCGAGCCGACGGAGTTTTCCGCGCTCATCGCCGATCCCGGTATCGTCGGCTTTCACGTCTCGCCGAAAGGGCGCGGCAACCAGCCTCCACTTCCCGGCAGCCTTTATGGCTGGGCGTCGAAACGCTTCGCCGCTGCTTGATCTGGCGCAACACCGCCTGAAGCGGAATTAGCGCAGCGCGGCGATGGCGTCCGCGATCTCGATCGTGCGCCGCGCCATGTCGGCATGAAGCCGCTCGACCATTTTGCCATCGAGCTGGATCGCGCCGCGCGCGGCATTTTCCGGCAGTTCGAACGCCGCGATGATCTTGCGCGCGGTGGCGACCTCGTCGGGTGGCGGCGTGAAGATCGCGTTGCAGGCATCGATCTGGCCGGGATGGATCAGCGTCTTGCCGTCAAAGCCGAGATCGCGGGCCTGCGCGCATTCCACGGCAAAACCGTCAGGATTGGAGAAGTCGCTGTAGGGGCCATCGAGGATCTCGAGGCCGTGCGCGCGGGTCGCCAGAATGCAATGCGTGATCATCGGCACCATCGCCGCGCGGCCCGGCAGCATCCTGATCCGCGTCTCCCGCGATATGTCGTTCGGCCCGAACACGAAACCTGCAAGGCGCGTGTTGACATCGCGTGAGGCCGCCGCGAGTTCCTCGGCATGCAGCACCGCGCGGGCGGTCTCGATCATCGCCCAGACCCTGACCTCGGTGCCTGCGCCGAGCACGTTGAGCCGCGTAGCGATCGTCGCGAGATCCTGAACGCTGGACACTTTTGGAACCAGAATGCCGTCAGGCTGCGCGCGCGCGGCCATGGCGAGGTCGTCGTCCCACCAGGGCGCATCGAGGCTGTTGAGGCGGATCAGGATCTCGCGCTTGCCAAAACCCTTGTCCGCGATCGCCTGCGCGATCTGCTCGCGGGCCTGCGCCTTGGCGTCGGGAGCCACCGAATCCTCGAGGTCAAGGATCAGGCCGTCGGCCGGAAGGTTGCGGCCCTTGTCCAGCGCGCGCGGATTCGAGCCGGGCATGAACAACAGGCTGCGGCGCGGTCGTGTCATGATTCTCCTCGCAGGCTTTCGTGTGGCGGATCTGACATTCGCTACCGTGCCGCGGCGAGTGCACAAGAGGGAATGTCAGATCCAAGCCACTAGGGAACCCTGCCGATACCATTCCAATTGCCCATTCGAAAGGCTTGTTCCTCCTCCGCCGCTGTGGTTAGGCATGACCATGATCACGTTTCCGAAAAGCCTGCTCGACGGCTACCGGACATTCCGGACCCAGCGGCTCCCCACTGAACAGACCCGCTATCGTGAATTGTCCGTGCGCGGGCAATCGCCCGAAGCCATGGTGATCGGCTGCTGCGACTCCCGCGTCTCGCCCGAGGTCATCTTCGATGCCGGCCCCGGCGAATTGTTCGTGGTGCGCAACGTCGCCAATCTGGTGCCGGTCTATCAGCCCGATCAGGGCGCGCACGGCGTATCGGCCGCGCTGGAGTTTGCGGTCAACGCGCTCCACGTCAAGCACGTCGTGGTGCTCGGGCATGCGCAATGCGGCGGCATCCGCGCCTTCATCAACAAGAGCGAGCCGCTGTCGCCGGGTGACTTCATCGGCCGCTGGATGGCGATGTTCATCAAGCCCGGCGAGGTGGTCGAGCAGCGCGCCCACGAGACGATGCACGACTTCACGGTCCGGATCGAAAAGGCCGCGGTGTTCCGCTCGCTCGAAAACCTGATGACCTTTCCGTTCGTCCGCTCCAAGGTCGAACGCGGCGAACTGCAGCTGCACGGCGCCTATTTCGGCGTCGCCGAGGGCTCGCTGTTCGTGCTCGACAAGATCGCCAAGGAATTTTTGAGCGTTGCGAAGCTCGAGACGTAGCCGTCATTGCGAGCAAAGCGAAGCAATCCAGAGTCTTTCCGCGGATAAGTCTGGATTGCTTCGGCGCTAAAGCGCCTCGCAATGACGCTTCACTATTCCTCGTGCTTGTCCGTCCAGCGGTCGGACAGCGCGAGCAATAGCGCCGAGATCACGAACACCAGGTGCACGGCGACCAGCCAGGTCATCTTGGTGGCGTCGAACGCGTGGTCGATGTTCAAAAATGCTTCCAACACGTGGATCGCCGAAATCGCGACAATGGAGGCGAGCAGTTTCTGCTTCAGTCCGGCGAAATCGATCCTGGTCATCCAGACCGGCCAGTTCGGATGCGCTGACGTGTCGATGCGCGAGACAAAGTTCTCGTAGCCGGAAAACACCACGATCAGGATCAAATTGGCGACCAGCGTCATGTCGATCAGAGAAAGCACGCCGAGAATGGTGTCGGTCGACTTCCAGCTTGCGCTTGAGGCCTCCAGGATGAACTCCCAGAGCGTCCGCACGAATTTGAGGAGCAGCACGGCAAGGCTGACGACCAGCCCGACATAGAACGGCGCCATCAGCCAGCGGCTGTTGAACAGCGCGGTTTCGGCAGTGCGCTCGATCGCCTTACGCAACCTGTCTGGCCGGGACGGAGCCGCCTGCTCGGACATGTGCTGCCGTCCCCTGCCGTGGCTCAGGCCGCCTTCTCCTTGGCCGTGATCAGCTTGCGGTTGATCAGCACTTCCGCGATCTGAATCGCGTTCAGCGCGGCGCCCTTGCGCAGATTGTCGGAGACGCACCAGAAGGCGAGGCCATTCTCCACCGTCGCATCCTCGCGGATACGGCTGATATAGGTGGCGTCCTCGCCGGCCGCCTCGTAGGGCGTGGCGTAGCCGCCCGCCTCCTGCTTGTCGATTACGAGACAGCCGGGCGCCCTGCGCAGGAGGCCCCGCGCCTCATCGGCCGTGATCGGCTTCTCGAACTCGACATTGACGGCTTCCGAATGGCCGACGAACACCGGCACCCGCACGCAGGTCGCCGACAGCTTGATCTTGGGATCAAGAATCTTCTTGGTCTCCGCCATCATCTTCCACTCTTCCTTGGTATAGCCGTCTTCCATGAAGACGTCGATGTGGGGGATGACGTTGAAGGCGATGCGCTTCGGGAATTTCTTGGTGATCAGCTCGTCATTGGTGTAGACGGCCTTGGTCTGCGAAAACAGTTCGTCCATCGCATCCTTGCCGGCGCCCGACACCGACTGATAGGTCGCCACCACGACGCGCGTAATGGTCGCCGCATCGTGCAGCGGTTTTAGCGCGACCACGAGCTGCGCGGTCGAGCAGTTCGGGTTGGCGATGATGTTCTTCCTGGCAAAGCTCGCGGCCGCATCGGCATTGACCTCCGGCACGATCAGCGGCACGTCCGGGTCCATGCGCCAGGCCGAGGAGTTGTCGATCACGACCGCGCCGGCCGCGCCGATTTTTGGCGACCATTCCTTCGACACGGTGCCACCCGCCGACATCAGACAGATGTCGACATCGGAGAAGTCGTAATGCTCGAGCGCCTTGACCTTCAGGGTGCGGTCGCCATAGGAGACCTCGACGCCGACGCTGCGGCGTGACGCCAGCGCCACGACCTCGTCGGCAGGGAATTTGCGCTCGTCGAGAATGTTGAGCATTTCCCGCCCGACATTGCCGGTCGCGCCGACCACTGCGACTTTGTAACCCATCGTTCACTCTCCGAGGAAAAACGCCTCCCCGCCGCATCACGCGGAAAGGGAAGAGCCAGCGCTTCTATGCGAGAAACCACCTCAACACAACGTTACCATGGTGTTCGAGCCTTTCATGCCCGCGTTTTGGGCCGAGCCGGCAGCTAGTGGAGCGGATTTGACGTTCGCATCCCCGCGTGCCGTGACTTCCTCATGCGAACGTCAAATCCAAAGCTCCATTAGCATCAATAAGTTGGCTAGTGGTCCTTTGACGCCAACATTCGCAAACGTGCCTACCCAGGTGGAATGCGAATGTTGGCGTCGGACCACTAGTCCTCCGAGCCGGCGAATCCACCCTTTCCTCACCAGCATCCATGACGAAATCTGCGGGACCGTAGCGGGCCTGTTCGCCTACGCCGGCACCTTGGCACTCCTTGGTATTTTGGCACTCTATGGCTGGCGTCAACTGCCGCTGGCCGACCTCCTCCAGGGTGCCGCCGAGCCCGGTTGGACCGTCACAAGTCGGCTTCTCCCTGCCTTCGCTGTGGCCTTCGATCAAGATAGATCAAGGACTTACACCATCCTGAGGCATCCCGAGGGCGGCCGCAAGGACGTCTTTCGGTGGCCTGCCCAGGCTGAAGCTGCGAAGATCGAGCTGGAAATCTACCGGATCGGCGCCGAGGCCGGGCCAGCAGCAGACGCATTCACCTATCTCGCCGAGCGGATGCCTGCCGATCGCACCGGCGGTCTCGAGTCCGCCGGCATGATCGAGAGCAAGTTCGGGCCGGTTGCCTTGTTTCATCGCGCCGGCGCCAGCGATGGTTTTGGCGCCTGCCTCGGCTTCGTCAAGCGCATCGACGATCCGGTCCTGCAACTCACCGGTTGGTCCTGCCAGGG
>NZ_JAFATE010000143.1 GCF_019244115.1 Bradyrhizobium sp. | reverse complement strand
ATGGGTTGCGGCCTTGGAGCGCGGGATGAGATTGTCGAGCTGGGTTCAAGAGCTGGATGGCGTTGCGATGAGTAAGCGTGTTCTGGCCGTCGACGACTCCAAGACGATGCGCGACATGATCGCCTTTGCGTTGCGCGGCGCGGGCTTTCTGGTCGAGGCGGCTGAAGATGGCGAGGCCGCGCTCGGCAAACTCGCGACGGCGAGCTTCGATCTCATCATTACCGATCTGAACATGCCGAAGCTCGACGGCATCGCGCTGACCAGGAGCGTGCGCGCCATGTCGCGGTACCGCGACATTCCGATCGTGATTCTGAGCAGCGAATCCGACGGCGCCAACGAGGCGGTCGGCGGGGCGGCCGGTGCCGACGGCTGGCTGATCAAGCCCTTCAGCCCAGAACAGCTCGTCGAACTGGTGCAGCGCGTCTGTTCTTGAGAAATCCGGTCGGGATGCCATCATCGGCGCCGCGAGGCGATGTCGTTCGAACGGACGGCGTCGTATGAAAGACCTCGGCGACACGCGAAATTGAGACGGCCGTCGTCCGCGGGTTGTTCCGCGCCATCATTTTGGCACGATTTGCAAACCAAATGGCTCGGAGTGTGACACAGCGGAGGCGGGGCCGTGCCGAGATCGGGGCTTGTGTTGGGATTCGTCCTGCTGCTCGGCGGCTGCATGCAGGCGACATTGCAGCCGTCATCGACGGCCAGCATGACGCCGCGCGACCGCCAGCTGTTGGCGCATCCACCTTATGCGCAGGCGAGCATCCCGGAAGCCTTCCAGCGCCACATCGTCGACTACGACCGCCGCGAAGCGCCAGGCACCATCCTGGTCGATACCAACGCGCGCTATCTCTATTATGTGCTGCCGCAAGGCAAGGCGATCCGCTATGGCGTTGCGGTGGGCGAAGAGGCGATGGCCTGGTCCGGCGTCGCGACCGTCGGCAAGCTGGCGGAATGGCCGGATTGGATTCCGACCCGGGAGATCCAGGAGCGGCTCGGTCCCTATCCTTCGCGCGTGTCCGGCGGGCCGGCAAATCCTCTGGGCGCCCGCGCGATCTACCTCTACGAGGGCGGTAAGGATACGCTGTACCGCATCCACGGCACCAACCAGCCCGAATATATCGGCCAGGCCATTTCGTCGGGCTGTATCCGCATGACCAATGAGGATGTCATCGATCTCTACGATCGCGTGAGGCAGGGCACGACCGTCGTGGTGCTGCCGCCGGGCGGCGAGAGCCCCTTGATGCGTCCGTTCGCGGCGCGGGCGAGCTGAGCGGGTTGGACAGACCGCGCGCGGAAGGCAGGAGTTGAGGAACTCCTGATCGGCGAAGACGGCGGTCGCTGTTCTCGCCGGACGAGCCAGCTTTTCTGCTTGCTGGCGGGCCGTGGGCGCGGCCGCCCCTGCGCTCTCTTCGATGTCGAGGGCGACGTCCTTGCAAAACCGGGCGCGATCGCGCCGCGGCGGGGCAAACTCGCGTCCCTCCGCTGTTCGACAGCCGAATCGGAAATTGCCGGTTCTTTGCTGCCGGATGCCTGGACTTGGCGACCGGTTCCACGCGCGGGATCATTTCGTCGTCCGGAGCGTTGCCAAGTGTCGTCGCAATATTTTGATCGGAGCAGTGCGATGCCGCGAAAGGAGACCATCCGAAGAGCCAGGCAGGACAAGCGCGCGGGCAAATCGCCGAGCACGCAGGCCGGCGAGTTCGTGCGGGAGCAGATCGACAAGATCCGCCACGGCGAGCATGGGGCGAGATCGCCGCAACAGGCCATTGCGATCGGCCTCTCCGAAGCGCGCCGGGCCGGCGTCGATCTTCCGCCGCCGCGCAAGGGCAAGGCCAAGGCGAGTACGCGCCGCGGCGCCAAATACGCCTATGAAGCCGGCCAGGGCCGACGCAAGACGCGGCGCCGACCGCGCGTGTCGCGAGCGGTCAAAAAGGTCCTGAAGCGCGAGCCGCAAAGTTCGGCCTCGCACCGTGCGCTGTCGCAGCAGGCCAAGCGCGCCGCCAGCCGCCGCAGTGCGGCATCGCGTTCGGCCGCCGCCCGCAAAGCGGTCCGCACCAAGGGCGCGAAGGGCCGCTCGACCACTGCGAAAAAGGCTGCGCGGACGCGAAAGCAGCGCCGAAGCCGATGACTAAGCCGGTCGACCGTTCGATAGCGGCTCGATCGGCTGACTTGGAAGTAGGAACGTTCGTAGCAAAGGAATGTTGTCTCCTTTAGGATCCTGCAACACTGGGAGGTCTGCTTTGCCGACGCAAATCGTGATGGACCACACGGGCGATAGCCGCACCTACTTCGATGCAAGAGACGTTCAAGCGCGGGCGAACGCGGAAGCCCGCTTCAAGAAGCTGGTGGCGCGCGGCTTTACCGCGGCCGTTCGCACCAAGGCGGGCGAGGTCACGCGCGTGAGCGCATTCGACCCGAATGCCGAGGAAACGCTGTTCTTCCCGCGTCTCGTCGGCGGGTAAAGGCGTTCAGCAATGTTGTCGCTGCGTCGGCCTGCAATCACCGGCCGCCTGCTGGCGCAATCGGTGCGCCGGTTTTACGAGAGGTTTTCCGCGGAGAATACGCGCGACGCCCGGGGGCTGCGGCTGCTCCGGGAATGGTTGACGCCGGCGCAATGGCAACAGTTCGAGGCGCTCGGCTATTTCGAGGTCGTCGGTTGCGACACCGGAAAGCGATACCGCATCTACCGCGGCAGAATGACGAACGTCTACGAGATCGATGATCTCGGTTGTCTCAGGGAAGGCTGGTGCTTCGTTCCGTTCGGGTTCCTGACGGCGGGCGATGTCATGCTCGCGCAGAAGATCGCCCTGGAGACCTCAGAGTCCGCGGCCCTGGCGGTCGCAAACAGGTTCCTGCCGAGGCGCCAGCGGGCTCAGGGTGACGTGTCCTGGAATTAGGGACGGCGGATCGGATTTCGAATGCGACCTTGGTCGATCTCCTGGTGATGCAACGCTTTTGAGCGCGTCACGTTGGATTCGATATCAATCGCAGCCCCTTCCGCTTCAACCTAATCGGGATCAATCCAATGAACGTCAGCGAATTCGTCTGGCACCGCCTGTCCGAATGGGGACTGACACGCGTTTATGGCTATCCGGGCGACGGGGTCGGCGGCCTCGATGTCGCACTGGAAAAAGCCAAGGACAGGATGGAGTACGTCCAGGTCCGGCACGAGGAGATGGCGGCCTTCATGGCCTCCGCGCACGCAAAGTTCACCGGGCAGGTCGGGCTCTGTTACGCCACATCCGGCCCCGGCGCGATCCATCTCCTCAACGGCCTGTACGATGCCAAGATGGACCACGTGCCGGTCGTCGCGCTGGTCGGACAGCAGGCGCGAAGCGCGATCGGCGCGAGCTATCAGCAGGAAGTCGATCTGCAGACGCTGTTTCAGGACGTCACGGAATATGTCGCGATGGCCAGCGTGCCGCAGCAGGTCCGGCATCTGATCGACCGCGCGGTTCGCATCGCCGACAACAGGCGCGCGGTGACCTGCGTGATCCTGCCAAACGATCTGCAGGAGCTGGACTACAAGGACCCGCCCTTGGCGCACGGCGCGACCCACACGGGCATCGGCTATGCAGGCCCGGCAAAACTCCCCGAGGAAACGCTGCTCCGCGCGGCCGCAAACGTTTTGAACAGCGGCAACAAGGTCGCGATGCTGGTCGGTGCCGGTGCGCTGGACGCAACCGACGAGGTGATCGCGGTGGCCGAACGATTGCAGGCCGGCATCGCCAAGGCGCTGCTCGGCAAGGCCGCCGTTCCCGACGATCTGCCTTTCGTCACCGGCTCGATCGGTTTGCTCGGAACACGGCCGAGCTGGGACCTGATGAAGAACTGCGACACCTTCTTGATGGTGGGTTCGGCTTTTCCCTATAGCGAGTTTCTTCCCGAGCCGGGATCGGCACGCGGCGTGCAGATCGACATCGACGGCAACCGCCTCAGTCTGCGTTATCCGATGGAGGTCAATATCGCCGGCGACAGCGCGACCACGCTACGGGCGTTGCTGCCGCTTCTGACGCCAAAATCCGAATCCTCGTGGCGGCGCGAGATCACGCAGGGCGTCCAGGAGTGGTGGAGGACGCTGGAAGCGCGGGCGCATGATTCCGCCGAGCCGTTGAACCCGCAGCGCGTGTTCTGGGAATTGTCACCGCGGCTGCCCGACAACGCCATCATCACCGCCGATTCCGGCTCGGTCGCGAACTGGTATGCGCGCGACCTGAAAATGCGCCGCGGCATGAAGGCCTCGCTGTCCGGCGGCCTCGCTTCCCTCGGGGCCGGCACGCCCTACGCGCTGGCGGGCAAGATGGCCTATCCGGATCGCACGGTGATTGCCTGCATGGGCGACGGCGCGATGCAGATGAACGGCCTCAACGTGATGATCACGATTTCGAAATACTGGAAGCAGTGGTCGAATCCGCGACTGATCGTGCTCGTCCTCAACAACCGCGACCTCAACCAGGTGACCTGGGAAGAGCGCATCATGCTCGGCGCGGGCAAGACCGAATCCACCCAGAGCATTCCGGATTTTCCCTATCATCGGTATGCGGAGCTGCTCGGGCTGAAGGGCATTTTTGTCGACAATCCGAACCGGGTCGGCGCGGCCTGGGACGAGGCGCTGGCCGCCGACCGGCCGGTCATCCTGGAGGCCTACACCGACCCGAACGTGCCGCCGCTGCCGCCGCATATCACGCTGAAGGACGCGAAAAATTTTGTCAGCATGATTCCATCCGAGCCGGAGCTCGGCGGTGTGCTGAGGAATACCGCCAAGGAATTGCTGTCGAGCGTGCTTCCCGGGAAAGAGTAGGAATGAGACTGGACGTCGCGATCGAGAGCGTCAAGGCGTGGCCCTTCAGGATTCCGACGGATCGTCCCGAAGCGGACGGAACGATCGCCTGGGACTCGACGACCCTCGTTCTGGTCGAGGTGTCGGCCGGAGGCGAAGTCGGTATCGGCTACACCTATTCAGGCGCCTCGATCGCGGGTCTCATCTGCGGCGAGCTGGCCAAGACCATCGTAGGCCACGATGCCTTCGCCCCGGAAGGCGCGTGGCTCGCGATGCAGCGCGCGGTCCGTAATCTCGGCAGGGAGGGGCTGGCAGCAACCGCGATATCCGCCGTGGATACCGCGCTGTACGATCTCAAGGCGCGCCTGCTCGATCTGCCCCTGGTTCGGCTGCTCGGAAGCTATCGCAGCTCGGTCCAGATTTATGGCAGCGGCGGCTTCACGACCTACTCGGATCGGGAGCTCGCGCAGCAGCTTGGCGGCTGGATCACCGATCAAGGCTGCGCCTTCGTCAAGATGAAGGTGGGTTCGCAGCCGGACCGCGATCCGCGCCGGGTCGAGGTGGCGCGTGAAGCCATCGGCGATCGCGCCACACTGTTCGTCGACGCCAACGGCGCCTACACGCGCAAGCAGGCGCTTGGCCTCGCAGATCAGTTCGCCGATCAGGGCGTCGGATGGTTCGAGGAGCCGGTGTCATCAGACGATTTGGTGGGACTGAAAGCGGTTCGCCGGCGTGGGCCACAGCCGATGGAAGTGGCCGCCGGCGAATACGCCTACACGGCCGACTACGTGCGCGCGATGCTGCAGGCCGACGCAGTCGATGTCCAGCAGGCCGACGTCACGCGCTGCGGCGGCATCACCGGATTCTTGGGGATCGCTGCGCTCTGCGATGCCTTTCACATCGATCTCTCCGGGCATTGTGCCCCCGCGCTTCATTTGCATGTCGCCTGCGCCGCGCCGCGGCTGCGCCATCTCGAATGGTTTCACGACCATGCGCGCATCGAGCACATGCTGTTCGACGGCGCACCGCAGCCGCGCGACGGCAGAATCGCGCCTGACCTTTCGCGCCCTGGCAACGGACTGTCATTCAAGCATCAGGATGCCGCGCGCTACGCGGTCGCGGGGGTGGCATGAACAGGGCCGTCGATCTCGCACTTCTCGGCGGTGCGGCTGTCGCGCTGTCAGGCCTGATGGTCGGGCCGATCTTGGCGACGGACCCGAAGCGCATCCCGCTGCAGCATCAGCCTCGGCGACCGGAATCGGGGCTGCCCGTGCGGCGCGCGCGCCAGCAAGAGGCGGCGACAGTGCGCGCCGCCCGGGGCCTGAACCGCGCCGCAGGCACGCTTGCAGCATCGGTGCTGGCCGATTCCAGCATCGAGCATTATCGCGGCTCGTTCAAGAACAGGGCGATGGTCACGCCGCTGATCGTCTCCGCCATGACGCTTGCGACCAGCATTCACGGCACCTCCGACATGCGGCCGTCTGCCCACAAGGCGCGCGACATCACCTATCTGCTGGCGGCGGCGACCGGCCTGCTCGGGACCGGGTTTCACTTCTACAACGTCGGCAAGAGGGTCGGAGGGTTCAGCTGGCAGAACCTGTTTTATGGCGCGCCGCTCGGCGCGCCGATGGCGATCCTGCTGTCGGGACTGCTCGGCTTCTGTTCCGAACGCCTTCGTGAAAGCCGGGCCGCAAGCCGGCCCGAGATCTTTCACCTGCCTGCTGGCAGAACGATCGCCGCGGTCGCCGGAGCCGGCCTTCTGGGGACATCAGGCGAAGCCGGGCTGCTGCATTTCCGCGGCGCCTACCACAATCCGTTCATGGCTGTCCCGGTCACCCTGCCGCCAATCGGCGCTGTCCTGCTGATGCGCGCCGCGGCAGGAAAAGCGGGACGCGAGCACGCCTTCAGCCGCGTCTGGATGCGACTGCTCGCGCTTGTCGGGCTCGCCGGCGTCGCCTTTCACGCCTATGGCGTCTCGCGCAACATGGGCGGCTGGCGCAACTGGAGCCAGAACGTGCTGAACGGGCCGCCGATTCCTGCGCCGCCGAGTTTTGCCGGACTTGCGCTGGCAGGTCTCGCGGCGCTCGGACTGATGAAGGAGCACCCGCATGCATGACGCGCGCCGTATCCGCGGTGGTGACCGCTACCCAGGCTATGATGTTCTTGCAAAGTGGAGCGGCCCATCCTGGAACGCAAAGACGCGCCAGGTCATCGCCCGCCGGCTCGCGATCGCGCCGGAGCCGCGCTTCTTCACGGCTGACGAGTTCGAGACCGTCACTGCGATCGCCGCGCGCATCGTGCCGCAGCCGCCGCCACGCGCGCCGATTCCCGTGGCGGCGCTCGTCGATCAAAAGCTCCACGACGGCATCATGGATGGTTATCGCACCGCCGGCATGCCGCGCGACGGCGAGGCCTGGCGGGTTGGCCTCCGAGCGCTGGATGCCGAGGCGCGGGTCGCGTATCGCGATCGGTTCGCGGCGCTTGCCGAGGGGCTTCAGGACGCATTGCTGCAGCGGGCGGAAGCCGGCGAACTGCATGCCTCCGAATGGGGCGCGATTTGTCCAAAGGACTTTTTCAAGAAGCGGCTCGCTCGCGACATCGTGCTCGCCTACTACGCCCATCCTGCGGCCTGGAGCGAGATCGGCTGGGGTGGTCCCGCAAGCCCGCGCGGCTATGTCCGCCTCGACTTCAATGAACGTGACCCCTGGGAAGCAGCCGAAGCGCATGGGGACGGCGCGGCGGTGCGCCGGATCAACAGCCGTGTCAGATGACGCCCTGCATAGCCCGCGGGCGCGTCATGGCCGCGCCCCCGATGTCTTCCGCCCCGGCGGCTGGGTGCCGATGCGGGAGTACGACAACGACGAGGCCGTCGACTTCGCCATCATCGGCACCGGCGCAGGCGGAGGAACGCTGGCCTGCAAGCTCGCCGAATACGGCTTCTCGGTGGTGGCGTTCGATGCCGGTCCCTATTTTCGTCCGCTCGAGGATTTTGCGTCGGATGAATCCGAGCAGACAAAACTCTATTGGACCGACGATCGCATCGTCGATGGCGCCAATCCGCTGCAGCTCGGCAGCAACAATAGCGGCAAGGCGGTGGGCGGCTCGACCGTGCACTTTGCGATGGTCTCGCTGCGTTTTCGCCCGGAATGGTTCAAGGCGCGCAGCCTGCTCGGCTATGGCGCCGACTGGCCGCTCGATTGGCGGCAGATGTGGGACTACTATACCGAGGTCGAGCAGGCGCTGAAGATTTCGGGACCCGTCAGCTATCCCTGGGGACCGCCGCGTCCGCGCTATCCCTATCGGGCGCATCCATTGAACGCCGCGGCGCTCGCGCTCGCCAAGGGCTGCGAAGCGATGGGGATCAAATGGACGGAAACGCCGCTCGCCACGCTCTCGGCGCCGCGCGGCCTCGCACACCCCTGCGTCTATCGCGGCTTCTGCGTCACCGGCTGCTCCACCAATGCCAAGCAGAGCGCGCTCGTGACCTGGATCCCCCGCGCGCTGGCGGCCGGCGCCGAGATCCGCGACCTCGCCATGGTCGGCAGGCTCGAGGTGGAGAAATCCGGTCTGGCGTCCGGCGTGCACTATCAGCGGGAGAACGCCTGGCATTTCCAGCGCGCGCGCAATGTCGTCGTCGCCGGCTACGCCATCGAAACGCCACGCCTGCTCCTGAACTCCGCGACCGATCGGTTTCCCGACGGCCTCGCCAACAGCTCGGGACTCGTCGGCAAGAACCTGATGGCGCAATCCAACCAGGCCGTGTGGGGCGTCATGGAAGACGAAATCCGCTCCTACAAGGGGCCGCCCTCGCTCGCGATCACCGAGCACTGGAACTACGAAGACAAGGGCAAGGACTTTTTCGGCGGCTACGCCTATATGAGCCAAGGCCCGTTGCCGCAGTTGTGGGCCAACACACTGACGGGCGCGCGTGGTCTCTGGGGCGCTCGTCTGGTCGAGCAGATGAAGGACTACAATCACGTCGTCGGCCTGAAAATCGTCGGCGAGATGCTGCCGCAGGAGAGCAACCGCGTCACGCTTGCCGACGAGACCGATCAATACGGATTGCGCATTCCCCGCGTCACCTATGCCTGGTGCGACAACGACAAGCGGCTGATCGATCATTCGCTGAAATTCATGAGCCGGGCGCTCGGGGCGGTCGGGGCCAGGGACATCTGGACGCAGGACGACGACACCTGCCATCTCAACGGCACGGCGCGCATGGGAGTCGATCCGGACACGAGCGTGGTGAACGCCGATTGCCGCAGCTGGGACATTGCAAACCTGTGGATCTGCGACGGTTCGGTTTTTCCGACGGTCGGCGGCGCCAATCCTTCGCTCACCATCCAGGCGATCGCGTGCCGCACCGCGGATCGCATTCGTGTTCTCGCCCGCCGCGGCGAGCTGGAGGCGAGCGCCAGGCTTGTAGCGCGGCCGCAGCTATCACGGGAGGTCAGTCATGCAGCAAAAGCTTCTGGGTGAGGCCAATGGTCAAAGAACCTTTGCCGTCGTGCTCGAGACCGGCGACGAAGTGATGGCCAGTCTGCAGTCTTTCGTGAAGGAGCGGCGGATCGCAGCGGCCCAGATCACGGCGATCGGTGCCTTCAAGAGCCTTGAGCTCAAATATTTCGACTGGCAGAGCAAGACATATCTGAGCAACAGGATCGATGAGCAGGTGGAAGTGGCCTCGCTGATCGGGGACGTGGCGCTCGCGCCAACGGGAGAGCCCGCGCTCCACATTCACCTGGTCGTCGGACGGCGCGACGGCACGGCGCTCGCCGGGCACCTCGGATCAGCCATCGTGCGCCCGACCCTGGAGGTCGTGGTCACCGAAAGCCCGGCGCATCTGCAGAAGGTCGAGGACCCGACGACGGGCCTCGCCTTGATACGTCCGGAGATCTAAGATGCAGGCAGTGGTTTCTGATCGCCCGGCGCAGGTCGTCGTCGTCACCGGCGCTTCGGCCGGCGTCGGCCGCGCGATCGTGCACCGGTTCGCTCGCGCCGGCTGGCGCATCGGCTTGATCGCGCGCGATGCCACAGCGCTCGACGAGGTTCGCCGCGAGGTCGAGGACATGGGTGGTACCGCGCTGGTCGCGCCCGCCGACGTCGCCGATGCACAGGCCGTGTTCGCCGCCGCGGACCGCATCGCGAGTGAGTTCGGTGCGATCGACGTCTGGATCAACGATGCCATGGTCACGGTCTTCTCCCCGTTCTGGAACATGACGCCGAAGGAATTTCGCCGCGTCACTGAAGTCACCTATCTCGGTTTCGTCCACGGCACGATGGCGGCGCTTCGGCACATGCGTCCGGTCGATCGCGGCACGATCATCCAGATCGGCTCGGCGCTGGCCTATCGCGGGATTCCGCTGCAGTCGGCCTATTGCGGCGCCAAGCATGCGATCCGCGGCTTCACCGACTCGCTGCGCACCGAATTGCTGCACGAAGCAAGCCGCGTTCGATTGACCATGGTGGAATTGCCCGCCGTCAATACGCCGCAGTTCGACTGGGCGCGCACCCATATGCCAAGGCAGCCGCGTCCGGTCGCCCCGGTCGTGCAACCCGAGGTGATCGCACGGACGGTGTTTGACGCCGTGCACAGGCCGCACCGTGAATACTGGATCGGACTGAGTACGCTGAAGGTGATCCTTGGGAATATGCTGCTGCCTGCATTCCTCGACCATTATCTGGCGAGGTTTGTCGTCGGCGCACAGGAGACCACGCAGCCGGTGAGCCCGGAGCGCGCCGACAATCTGGTCAATCCGGTGACACCGCTGCATCGGACGCGGGGCCGGTTCGGCAGCGAAGCGCAGGACAGCGCGATCGTGGTCAGCGGCCCGGTAGCTCGTGTGCTTCCCGTGCTGATCGGCGGTCTCGCTTTGCTGGCGATGGGATTGGTGGCCGGCGCCTCATCGACCAGAACGCGTGGGCGCACCACCAGGCTCACGAGGCGCCATGCTGGAAACGGGCGCATGGCGATCCCATAATGGCGATCCGCACGGCGACGAGCTGGGTGGCTCCGCCTCTATGGCGGCCTGCAGTTCGATGACGTCTTCGGCGAGCCGGCGAATCTCGGGGGTGACTCCGTTCTCCGCTTGCTCCCGGTTTGTCCCTGCCACGCCATTCGAGCCTCGCCTACGAGGCGAGTGTCATCATGCTGTTGCAACCATGGCTGTCCTCGCCAGATGAATTCATGCCTTATCCCGGCACCACCATAACGCGAGAGTTCTGGAGGCAGCAATAAGCTAACTTGCAACCTTTAATTGGGGCGCCGATGAGTGTTATGATTGCAGCCACCAGAGCAATTCTTGGCTATGTCGAACGGCCACGCTGCCGTCCAGGCGGAAGTTGAGCTCCACAGACTCGACGGCGGGCGCAAAAACACGTGTTGTTTCTTGCATCATCTTTTGTTCGCCGAGGTAGCGCATGC
>NZ_JAFATE010000051.1 GCF_019244115.1 Bradyrhizobium sp. | reverse complement strand
TCGTCGGAGCGCACCGTCATCCCGGCGACGCGGACCTCGCCGCCAAAACTTTCGGCATGCACCCAAGCGTGCGAGGGGCCGATCGAGCCTGCCAGCGCCTGGAAACCCGGGGCCCATTGCGGCACGTCGCGGACCGAGCCGTCGGTGACGACGCCGAGACAGCCGAGCGCCTTATGCACATTGCTCTGCACCTCGCCCCAGAACGCGCCATAGCCGATGTCGGGCCCGTCGATGTCCTGGATCACGGCGATGCGCGGGCCGAAACCGGTGCCGACATATTCATAATAGGCGATGCGGCGTTTGGCCTGTTCGGCGGCGGGAAGGCCAGATTGCACCACGGAGCGAATGGTCACCGTGCGGGCATAGCCGACCATCGGCGGCAGCTCGGGAAACGGGCAGACCAGCGGTTTTGTCGTAAATCCGATCAGCCTCCGCTCGGGCGCCACGATCTCCATCGCATTGCAGATCGTCGGCGTATCATAGCGCGCCAGGGCTTCGACGACGGACGGGGCCAACGGGGCTGCGGTGGTCTGGGTCACGAGCGTTTCTCTCCGGGGTTGCCGCGACGGGTTTTGCGGTGCCATCGCGCGAAAACCCCCTATAGCGGACCGGCCGACGGGCGGCAAAAGCCGCCCCGCTGCCATGACAGGAGATCGCGCTGAGATCTGCGCTCAGTGCAGGCGTTCGGGACGATCGTCGTCGGGCTGCTTGGTATTGCCGGTCGCAGGGGGATAGGACGGCGCTGGATTTGCGCCGCCAACCTCTGCCGGCGTCGCGGCGGCAGCCCTCTGCGCCTGATCGCGATAGGATTTCCAGCCCATCGGCAGGCTGAGCAGAAACAGGATCGATCCGGCCGACAGAATGTACCAGGGATAGCCGACGAGGAGCGCGATGAAGAAGATCACGGACACGAACACCGGCAGCACCAGCTCCGGCGGCACCCGCATCCGCATCGTTTTGCCGGAGAACACCGGCAGGCGCGACACCATCAGGAAGGCGATCAGGAGCGTATAGAACGCCGTGAGCAACGCCGGCGGCATCGGCAGACCGACGAAGGCGAGATAGATCGGCAGCAGCACCGTGATCGCGCCGGCCGGCGCCGGCATGCCTGTGAAGTAGTTGGCAGCAAAGGGCGGCTTGTTCGGCTCATCCATCGTCGCGTTGAAGCGGGCGAGCCGGAGGCCCCCCGAAATCGCATAGACCATTGCGGCGATCCAGCCGCCGTTCTTCAGCTCATGGAGCTGCCAGAAATACAGCATCAAGCCGGGCGCGACGCCGAAATTGACGAAATCGGCGAGGCTGTCGAGTTCGGCGCCAAACCTCGACTGCCCCTTGATCAGGCGCGCGATCCGGCCGTCGATGCCGTCGAGCGCGGCCGCGAAGACGATCGCATAGACGGCGAGCTCCATCCGCCCTTCCGTCGACAGGCGGATCGCCGTCAAGCCGGCGCAGATCGCAAGCAGGGTGATGACGTTGGGCACCAGCATCCGCACCGGGATCGGACGAAACCGGCGGCGGCGCAATTCGGCAGATACGGGAGCGGTCGGGTCAAAGGCCATGACAGCAATATAACAAGACCCGGCCCGCCGCGCCACGCGCTGAAACTGCCAATAATCGGCTGTTGCGACGGTTAATCCCGCCGGAACGTCCGTCCCGCATCGCCTTGCCGGAAATCGGCCAGCACGGTCTCGCCTGCAACGGCAGTCTGCCCTTCCGCAACCAGCGCGCGCGTGCCCTCGGGCAGATAGATATCCAGTCGGGAGCCGAACCGGATCAGGCCGAACCGTTCGCCGGCCCCGATGGTCTGGCCCTCGCGCACGAACGCGACGATGCGGCGCGCCACCAGACCCGCGATCTGGATCACGCCGATGCGCCCGTCCGCGGTTGCGATGACCAGCGAGTTGCGTTCATTGTCCTCGCTCGCCTTGTCCAGCTCGGCGTTGATGAAGGCGCCGGGCCGATAGGCGATGCGCTCGATGCGGCCGGCCACCGGGCTGCGGTTCACGTGACAATTGAACACGCTCATGAAGATCGAGATGCGCGGCAGCGGGCGGTCGCCGAGCCCGAGCTCGGACGGCGGCAGGGCCTGCGTGATCATCGAGATCCGCCCGTCGGCGGGCGCCACAACCAGACCTTCGCGCACCGGCGTGACGCGGACCGGATCGCGGAAGAACAGGGCGCACCAGATGGTCAGCACCGTGGCGATCCAGCCGAGCGGCGACCAGATCCAGAACAGGATCAGGCTCGCCAGCGCAAAGCCGCCGATGAACGGATAGCCTTCCGGGTGGATCGGCGGCATTTGGCCGCGAATGGAATCGGAGATGGACATGTTCGAGATCAGCCGCTTGCTCTGTTGATACCCTCTCCCCTTGCGGGAAAGGGTGGCGCCGCGCTGCGGCCGCCGGGAGAGGATTAGGACGGATCACGGAGCGCGCACAAGATCATTCCGCGGCCGCCTGTGCCGCCAGACCGTCGGCGACTGGCGGCGGCTCGCGATTGGGCGCATCGTTGCCATCATCGACCTGCGCCAGCCGCTCGCGCGCGGCCTCAGCCTCGCGCTGCCGGTTCCACATGCTGGCATAAAGCCCGCCTCTCGCCAAAAGTGCGACATGGGTTCCGCGCTCCGCGATGCGGCCCTGGTCGAGCACGATAATCTCGTCGGCGCTGACGATGGTGGAAAGGCGGTGCGCGATCACGAGAGACGTCCGATTGCGAGAGACGCGGTCGAGCGCCTCCTGGATCTCGTGCTCGGTGTGGCTGTCGAGCGCCGAGGTCGCTTCATCGAGCACGAGGATCGGCGGCGCCTTCAACACGGTGCGCGCAATCGCCACGCGCTGCTTTTCGCCGCCCGACAGTTTTAGGCCACGCCCGCCGACCTGGGTCTCATATCCCCTCGGCGCCATGCGGATCAGGGAATCGATCTGGGCAAGGCGTGCCGCCTCTTCGACGTCGGCATCGCTGGCGTCCCAACGGCCATAGCGGATGTTGTAGCGGATGGTATCGTTGAACAGCACGGTATCCTGCGGCACCATGCCGATCGCGGCGCGCAACGAGGCCTGAGTGACGCCCCTGATGTCCTGCCCGTCGATTGTGATGCTGCCGCCGGAGACGTCATAGAGGCGGAACAGCAGCCGCGAGATGGTCGACTTGCCGGCGCCGGAAGGACCGACGATGGCGACCCGCTTGCCGGCCGGCACCTCGAAAGAGAGGCCTTTGAGGATCGGACGCTCCGCCTCATAGGCAAAGCGGACGTCGTCGAAGCGGATGGCGCCTGATGTCACGGATAGCGGCCCGGCATCGGGCGCGTCCTTGATCTCGGGATCGCGCGCCAGCACCTCGAACATCTTCTCGATGTCGATGATCGCCTGCTTGATCTCGCGATAGACCATGCCCATGAAGTTGAGCGGCTGGTAGAGCTGGATCATCATTGCATTGATCAGGACGAAGTCGCCGACCGTGTTCCGCCCGCTGCGCACGCCGAGCGCACACATCACCATGGTCGCGGTCAGGCCAAAGGTGAAGATGACGGCCTGTCCGGTGTTGAGCAGTGCGAGCGAGGTATAGGCATTGACGCTCGCCTCTTCGTAGCGCGCCATCGAACGATCGTAGCGCCGGGCTTCGCGCGTCTCGGCACCGAAATATTTGACCGTTTCGTAGTTCAGAAGCGAATCGATTGCCTTGGTGTTGGCGTCGGTGTCGGACTCGTTCATGTTGCGGCGGATGCCGATCCGCCACTCGGTCGCGCGATACGTGTAGTACATATAGATGGCGACCATAACCGCGATCGCGAGCACATAGCGCCAGTCGAAATGCCAGAGCAGCACGCCGAGCAGGAGCGACACCTCGACCACGGTCGGAATCAGCTGCAGGATCACCATCCGCACGATGGTCTCGATGCCGTTGCGGCCGCGCTCGAGCACCCGCGTCAATCCGCCGGTCTTGCGCTCGAGATGAAAGCGCAGCGACAGTTCATGCATGTGGACGAAGGTGATCTGCGCGAGCTTGCGCACGGCGTGCATCGCCACGCGGGCGAAAATGCCGTCGCGCCACTGCGTCAGCACCGCCATCAAAATGCGCATGCCGCCATAGCTTGCCGTCATCAGCAGGGGCGAGGCGATCACCCACACCATCCAGCTCGACGGATCGAGCGGCGCGCTGCCCTTGCCGGTCAGCGCATCGGTCGCCCATTTGAACGTGAAGGGCACCGCAAGGGTGGCGAGCTTCGCGACCAGCAGCAGCACCACCGACCACACCACGCGCATCTTCAGGTCGGCGCGGTCGCCCGGCCAGATGAACGGCCAGAGATGAACCAGCGTCCCGATCAGGGTGGCCTGCTCGGCCGACGCCGGGGAAGGAAGCGGCGTGGGGGCCTGCTGTGGCATATGAGCATGAGCCATCAAATCGGAACCCTTATCGGAGCGATCTAGCGCTCACCTCGTTAACGTTGAGACCGTCGTCATATAGGATGTCAGAACACCCCGTGTACCCACAACTGCCCGATTGTTTAGCCCTCCGGGCGGGTATTTGCCGCCCATTGATCTCCCACCCACGAATCAGGCGGTCGATCCGAAACGCTTGACGCCTCCTCTGTTGCAGTGCCACATGATCCTTATGACAACCATTCGCACTGTCTGCGTCTATTGCGGCTCCGGCTCCGGGACCAACCCACGTTTCATCGAGGCAGCCGAGGCACTCGGCAGGATTTTTGCCGAGAACGGAATCCGGCTGGTCTATGGCGGCGGTTCGGTCGGCATGATGGGGGCCGTGGCGCGCGCGGTGCTCGAGCACGGCGGCGAGGTCACCGGCATCATCCCCGAATTCCTCGTCAAGAAGGAAGTCATGATGCCGCTCAAGGACTTGATCGTCACGCCGGACATGCATGAACGCAAGCGGCTGATGTTTGAGCATTCCGACGCCTTCGTGGCGCTGCCCGGCGGTATTGGCACGCTGGAGGAGCTGGTCGAGCAGCTCACCTGGAAGCAGCTCGGCCGCCATGCCAAGCCGGTTCTGCTCGCCGACATTGACGGCTTCTGGGAACCGCTCCTGCACCTGTTCACGCATATGCGCGCCACCCAGTTCATCCGCACCGACATGTCGGTCGAGATCCTCAAGGCCGAACGGGTCGAGGACATCCTGCCCCGGCTGCGCGCCGCCGCAGCGCGGGTGGCGGACAGCGAAAAGGAAATGGCGCCGGACATCGCGCGGCGGCT
>NZ_JAFATE010000840.1 GCF_019244115.1 Bradyrhizobium sp. | reverse complement strand
TTCAAAGTATTTATCAGGTGAATGACGCATCATGACGCTTCGCGTTTCTGTTGCATTGCGATAAACTACCTTGGTTCGGACAAACTAAAGTCCCACGGCAAGTTTCAGTTCGGCAGCCGATCATTTCGGCGCGACAATGCGTCGGGCTTGGTTGCCAAGACCGGTCGATGAAATCTCCGGTCGGGATGGTGCAAGGGAATCTTCTGACAAGGCCATGGCGGCGGACCGACGAAGTCAGGTGATTGATCGAGGGTTTGGCGGTGTGCTCTCTCTGGGCGCGCTCGTCGCGATGACGCTTGCGCTGGCCGGTTGTTCCACCTCGATCGCCGATCTTCCGGTCGGCAGCACGGCCGATACGCCGGCTCCGCACGAGCCCAACGGCTATCTGCCGGTTCACGACCTGCCGCCTGACCGCGAAGAGCAGGTCATTCCCCCTGCGGAGCGGGCCAAGATTCAGGCCGAGCTGCTCAAGGCCCGGGACCACCAGGCCACGGCGGCCGCTCCGACAGCCACGGCTCCGACGCCCCCCGCGGCCGCTAACAAGGACGCTGGCCCGCCCAAACAGACGCGGCGGGCGAAGCCGCCGCCGGGCGAGAGCCGGGCCGAAGATTGAGGGGATGGCCGTCTAACGGCTGGAATGGCCGGCCCGCCATGCTAAAAGTATCAAACAATCGCAAAGTGATCGGCGAGAGATGTCGTTCTCGCCTGCAGAGCTTGCCGTAAGTCTTTGATTTTGCACGGATAGTGCCGGACGGATCAGGCGTCCGAGAATCTTGTGCGGTGTCGTTTGGCTTGCGGCGTGCCCGATCGGTTGCCGGAGTGAAGGAGCCATGGAAGATTTTTACCGCATCCGTCGCCTGCCGCCTTATGTCTTCGAGCAAGTGAACCGGGCCAAGGCGGCCGCGCGGAACGCCGGCGCCGACATCATCGACCTCGGCATGGGCAATCCGGATCTGCCGGCGCCGCTCCATGTGCTGGAGAAACTGAAGGAGACGCTGGGCAAGCCGCGGACCGACCGTTATTCCGCCTCGCGCGGCATTACGGGGCTGCGCAAGGCCCAGGCCGCCTATTATGCGCGGCGTTTCGGGGTCAAGCTGAACCCCGAAACCCAGGTCGTGGCGACCTTGGGGTCGAAGGAGGGCTTTGCCAACGTGGCCCAGGCGATCACGGCGCCCGGCGACGTCATCCTGTGCCCGAATCCGAGCTATCCGATTCACGCTTTCGGCTTCCTGATGGCGGGCGGCGTGATCCGTTCGGTTCCCTCCGAACCGACCCCGCAATTCTTCGAGGCGGTCGAACGCGCCATCCTGCACTCGATTCCAAAGCCGCTGGCGCTCGTGGTCTGCTACCCGAGTAACCCGACCGCCTATGTTGCGAGTCTCGATTTCTACCGGGATCTCGTCGCGTTTGCGAAGCGGCACGAGAGCATCATCCTGTCTGACCTCGCTTATGCCGAGGTCTATTTCGACGACGCCAATCCACCGCCCTCGGTGCTGCAGGTGCCGGGTGCGGTCGATGTGACAGTCGAATTCACCTCGATGTCAAAAACCTATTCGATGGCCGGCTGGCGCATGGGCTTTGCCGTCGGCAACGAGCGGATCATAGCGGCGCTGGCGCGGGTCAAATCCTATCTCGACTACGGCGCCTTCACGCCGGTCCAGGTTGCCGCAACCGCCGCCCTCAACGGACCCGACGATTGCATTCGCGAGATGCGCGAAACCTATCGCAGGCGCCGCGACACGCTGGTCGAATCGTTTGCCCGGGCGGGATGGGAGATTCCGCCGCCGCAGGCGTCGATGTTCGCCTGGGCGCCGCTGCCAAAAGCCTTTGAAGGGGTCGGCAGCATGCAGTTTGCAACCCTGATGGTGGAAAAGTCCGGGGTTGTGGTCTCGCCCGGCGTCGGTTTTGGCGAGCATGGCGAGGGGTTTGTGCGGATCGCGATGGTGGAAAACGAGCAGCGCATTCGCCAGGCCGCGCGCGGGGTGCGCCGTTTCCTTGAAAGCGGCATCGAAACGTTGCACAACGTGGTTCCCCTCGCCACCCGGCGGTAATTTTCTTCCGCAAGGTCGTTTCACGTCATGGTCGCAGCCCTGAAAGTGGGTATCGCGGGACTCGGCACCGTGGGCGCCGAAGTCGTTCGCCTCATCGAGACCCAGGCGCGCACGCTGTCCGCGCGCTGCGGCCGCAACGTGCGCGTGACGGCGGTCACCGCCCGGTCCAAGGCGAAGAAGCGCGACCTTGAGTTGGCCGACGTCGCCTGGGCGAAGACGCCGCTCGAGCTTGCCGTCGATCCGGAGGTCGACTGTTTCGTCGAACTGATGGGCGGAGCAGGGGAGCCGGCGCTGTCGGCGGTCGAGGCTGCGCTGAAGGCTGGCAAGTCCGTCGTCACGGCCAACAAGGCTCTGCTGGCCAAGCATGGTGTGCGGCTCGCCAAACTGGCCGAGCAGAAGGGCGGCGCGCTGAATTTCGAGGCCGCGGTGGGCGCCGCGATTCCCGTGGTGAAGACGCTGCGCGAGGGGCTTGCGGCCACTGCCATCGATCGCGTCTACGGCATACTCAACGGCACCTGCAATTACATCCTGACCCGGATGGAACAGGAGGGCCTGTCATTCGACGAATGCCTGAAGGACGCCCAGCGTCTCGGCTATGCCGAGGCCGACCCGTCCTTCGACATCGACGGCCACGACACCGCGCAGAAGCTGGCGATTCTCGCGAGCCTGGCCTTCGGCACAAGGGTCGCGCAGAGCGCGGTTTATGTCGAAGGCATCTCCTCAATCACCCCGGAGGATCTCCGTGCGGCCTCCGATCTCGGTTATCGCGTCAAACTGCTCGGGGTGGCGGTGCGTACCGCCAAGGGCATCGAGCAGCGCGTGCATCCGACCATGGTGCCAAAGACCTCGTCGATCGCGCAGGTGATGGGCGTGACCAATGCCCTCACCATCGATGGGACAGGCATCCCGCCGATCACGCTGGTTGGGCCCGGCGCCGGCGGGGCCGCGACCGCGTCCGCCGTCGTCGCCGACATCGCCGACGTCGCGCGCGGCATTCGCGCGGCGCCGTTCGGCCGGCCGGTCGAGCGCCTGCAGGAGACCGCGAAGGCGCCGATGGAGCGTCACGAGGGCGGCTAT
This sequence comes from Bradyrhizobium sp., assembly GCF_019244115.1. Classification (GTDB taxonomy): domain Bacteria; phylum Pseudomonadota; class Alphaproteobacteria; order Rhizobiales; family Xanthobacteraceae; genus Bradyrhizobium. The sequence goes on along the minus strand of NZ_JAFATE010000840.1, from coordinate 909 downwards.
TACATCCGCCTTTTGGCGCGCGATCATGCCGGCACCGCGGCGACGATCGCGACACGGCTCGCGGAACAGAAGATTTCGATCGAATCGATCGTGCAGCGCCATCCCAACGGCAGCAGCACCACGGCGGTCCCGGCCAAGGCGGCGCCGGTGCCGGTCATCCTGATTACCTATGCGACCCATGAGGATGCCGTGTACCGCGCGCTTTCCGCGGTGCAGCGCGACAGAGTGATTTCGGGCCGGCCGCAGGTGATCCGGATCGAGAAGAATTGAATGCGCACATCGCGCGTCAAGCAGTGCTATGCGGGGGTAAGCTTCGCCTGCGTGGCTTGAAGGAGTTTGCTGATGTCGACCCATATTTCCGTCCCGCCGCAATTGTTGCTCGAACGCATCCTCACGCTCGAACTCGTGCGGGTGACGGAGCGGGCGGCGGTGTCGGCCGCGCGGCTGCGCGGCCACGGCAATGAGAAGGCGGCCGACCAGGCCGCCGTCGACGCAATGCGCCGGGAGCTCAACAAGCTGCCGATCGAGGGCACGGTGGTGATCGGCGAGGGTGAGCGCGACGAGGCGCCGATGCTCTATATCGGCGAGACCGTCGGCCTCAAGGCCGGCCCCAAGGTGGACATCGCCGTCGACCCGCTCGAGGGCACCACGCTGTGCGCGAAAAACATGCCGGGCGCGATCGCCACCATGGCGATGGCCGATGGCGGCACGCTGCTGCATGCGCCCGACGTCTACATGGAAAAGCTCGCGGTCGGTCCCGGTTATCCCAAGGGCGTCGTCGAGCTCGATGCTTCGCCGGCCGACAATGTCCGCCGCCTCGCCAAGGCCAAGGGCGTCGATCCCTCGGCGATCACGGTTCTGGTGCTCGACCGGTTGCGCCATGCCGACATCATCCAGGGTGTGCGCTCG
>NZ_JAFATE010000730.1 GCF_019244115.1 Bradyrhizobium sp. | reverse complement strand
GTCAATCCTTGGCGGCCGTTGACGTCGATCGAACGATTGGCCTGCGTGGCCGTGGTCGTGCTGCTCGCGGCGCTGCCGCTCCTCGGCGGCAACTACGCGCTGTCCGTCGGCGCGGAGATCGCGATCTTCGTGATCTTCGCGGCCAGCCTGCATTTCTTGATGGCGGTCGGCGGGCTCGCCTCGTTCGGCCACGCCGCCTATTTCGGGCTTGGCGCCTATGGCGTCGCGCTGCTCGGCAAGATGGCGGGACTGCCGATGATCGCCTGTCTCCTGCTCGGACCGCTGCTCGGCGCGCTCGGAGCCGCAATGTTCGGCTTCTTCGCCGTACAGCTTTCGGGTGTCTACTTTGCGATGCTGACGCTCGCGTTTGCGCAGATCGTCTGGTCGATCGCGTTCCAGTGGGTCGAGGTCACCGGCGGCGACAACGGCATTTTGGGCGTGTGGCCGGAGAAATGGGCCGCGAGCCCGTCGCATTTCTACTGGCTGTCGCTCGCCATCGCCGCGCTCGCGGTCGTTGCGCTGCGCATCGCCGTGTTCTCGCCCTTCGGCTATGCACTGCGCGCCACGCGCGATTCACCGCTGCGCAGCGAGGCGATCGGCATCGACGGCAAGCGCATTCAATGGACCGCCTTTGTGATTGCCGGCACCTTCGGCGGTCTCGCCGGCGCGCTGTTCGCCTATCTGAAGGGCAGCGTGTTCCCGGACAACCTTGGCATTTCGCTCTCTGTCGACGCCCTGGTGATGGTGCTGCTCGGCGGCGTCGAGACGGTGTCAGGCGCGGTGGTCGGCGCCATCGTCTACAAGGCGCTCTCGATCTGGCTGGTCAGCCAGACCGACTGGTCAAAGCTCGTGCTCGGCGCGTTCATCATCGTGGTGGTGGTCGCCTTTCCCAGGGGCATCGTCGGCACGCTGGAAACATTTTTGCCCAGGAGGTCGCCCGATCAGGGCAGCCAGGCCATTCTCACCTCGCATGCCGAGACTGCCGAATGAGCGCTTCGCCAAAATTGCTGTCGGTCGAAGCCTTGAGCAAATCCTATGGCGGCGTCCATGCCGTGCGCGGCGTCTCGTTCCAGCTTGCGGCCGGCGAGATCTTGGCGCTGATCGGCCCGAACGGCGCTGGCAAGAGCACCTGTTTTGACATGCTCAACGGACAGAATACCCCGGACAGCGGCCGCATCATGCTGCTCGGTGAGGAGACGACCGGCCACAAACCGCGCGCGATCTGGCGGCTGGGCGTCGGGCGCACGTTCCAGATCACCGCGACCTTCCCGACCATGACGGTGCGCGAGAACGTGCAGGTCGCGCTGATCTCGCATGCCAAAAACCTGTTTAACCTCTGGGGCTCGACGTCCCGTTTCGCGCCGGCCGAAGCCGACCGCCTGCTCGGCCTTGTCGGCATGGGCGCGTATGCGGAGCGGCCGTGCGGCGAGCTGGCTTATGGGGATCTCAAGCGGCTGGAGCTTGCGGTTGCGCTCGCCAACCAGCCAAAATTGCTGCTGATGGACGAGCCGACCGCCGGCATGGCGCCGCGCGAGCGTGTCGAGCTGATGCGCCTGACGGCGAGAATCGCGCGGGAGCGCTCGATCGGCGTGCTGTTCACCGAGCACGATATGGATGTGGTGTTCGAGCATGCCGACCGCGTCCTCGTGCTCAACCGCGGCAGCCTGATCGCCGAGGGCACGCCGGAACAGGTGCGGGCCAACGCGGATGTGCGCGCGATCTATCTCGGCGAGGGCCTGCTCTACGATGCCCGCCACCGCGAAGGGGCCGGTGCATGAAGCTCAGCGTCGCCAACCTCAACAGCCATTATGGCCCCGCGCACATCCTGTTCGATATCGGCCTCGAGGTCGCAGACGGCGAGGTGGTCGCGCTGCTCGGGCGCAACGGCGCCGGCAAGTCGACGACCTTCCGCGCGATCGTCGGCCTCGTCGAGCAGCGCTCCGGCACGATCGTGTTCGAGGGTTTTGACGTCTCGCGTGCGCCGACCCATGAGATCGTGCGGCGCGGCCTCGGCTACGTGCCGGAAGAGCGGCGCATCTTCACCGAGCTGACGGTCGAGGAAAATCTTGAGGTCGGCCGCCAGTCCGTCAGGCCGAACGCGCCGCAGTGGACGCGCGAAAAGCTGTTTGCGCTGTTTCCGAACCTCGCCGAGCTGCGCCACCGGCCGGGCGGCCGCATGAGCGGCGGCGAGCAGCAGATGCTGACGATCGCGCGCACCTTGATGGGAAACCCGTCGCTGGTGCTGCTGGACGAGCCGTCGGAGGGCCTGGCGCCAAAGATCGTCGAGCAGATGGTGGCCGCGATCCAGACCATGAAGAAGGAAGGCGTGAGCATCGTGCTCTCGGAGCAGAATCTGCATTTCGCAAAACTGATCTCGGACCGCGCCTACATCATCGAGCGCGGCCGGATCTGCTTTTCCGGCACCATGGCCGAACTCGATGCGCGTCCGGACATCCGTGACGCGCATCTGTCGATCTGACCGGGACAGGGAGGCGGGGACAGCAATGGCCGGAAGAGTGTTGGCAAAGCGGAACGTCAAGCCGTTGCGGCCGTCCTATATCCTGGACGAGCAGATCGGCTTCATCCTGCGCCAGGTCTGGCAGCGTCACACCACGATCTTTGCACGCGATATCGGGATCAACCTGACGCCGACGCAGTGGGCTGCGGTGGCAAAGCTCGCTGAGGCCGGGCCGTGCTCGCAGAACCAGCTCGGCCGCTTGACCGCGATGGATGTCGCGACCATCAAGGGCGTAATCGACCGGCTCACCGCGCGAGGGTTGACGGAAACCAGTCCCGATCCGGAAGACGGCCGCCGCCTGCTGGTCAGCCTGACCCGCGCCGGCCAGCAGCTCGCGGAAAAAGCCGCGCCGAACGCGCTCGCTATCTCGAAGGAGACCCTGGCCCCGCTCGACACCAAGGAGCGCGAGATGCTGCTCGCCCTGCTGCACAGGCTGAGGTGATCTCGTCGATTGTTCTGTGGTGCCCGCCTCACGCCGTCATTGCGAGCGCAGCGAAGCAATCCATCTCTCCGCTTGTTGAGGCATGGATTGCTTCGGCGCTATAGCGCCTCGCAATGACGGCGAAAACCGAGATTCCGTGCTCGCGCGCCCCCGGCATGACCGGTGCCGCTGGCGTCACCGCTCTACCGGCGCGGGGCGGAGCCTTGCGAGGTCGTCGAGCGACAGCTTCGCTTCCCGATCCGACAATTCGTAGCGCACGATCACGTCCTGGCGGCCAAGCTGGCCCCACAGTCCGTCCGCTGACCATTTTTGCGGTTCGGGGCCGCGCGGCCCTTCGATCCAGACAAAGTACCACAGCGCAGACATGCCTCTCCATAGCATGCCCGACCGTGGTAGGCACACTTCGTTTGGCTCACCTGGGCTTCATCATTTCACGACGATCTCCGGCACCTTCGTCGCGGGCGGGGTGTTGCGGCTGCGCTGCGTGCGCACCAGGCCGTCGATGATGGTCATGCCGACGCCGGGCAGGTCGCCGAGCCGCACACTGTCGAGCAGCGTGTTGCCCGGCGAATGCTGCGCCTTGTCCATGATGACGAAATCCGCGGCACGGCCGACTTCGATCAGGCCGCAATCGAGCGCCCGCATCCGCGCGGTGTTGCCGGTGGCGAAGCAGAACGCGATTTCGGCCGGCACTTCGCCGAGGGATGACAGCATGGAAATCATGCGCAGGATGCCGAGCGGCTGCACGCCGGAGCCGGCCGGCGCGTCGGTGCCAAGGATGATGCGGGAGAGGTCGCCCATCTCCCGTGCCGTGTGCAGCGTGAACAGCGCCGAGCGCTCATTGCCGTTGTGCACGAGCTCCAGCCCGCGCTTGCAGCCCTCGCAGATGCAGCGGATCTGGTCGTCGGGCAAAGCGGTATGGCCGCCATTGATATGGCCGACCACGTCGGTGTCGGCTTCCAGCACCACGTCCTTGTCGATCAACCCGGAGCCGGGGATCGAGGGCCCGCCGGTATGGATCGTGCTCTGGATGCCGTATTTGCGCGCCCAGGAAACCATCTTGCGCGCGGTCGGGCCGTCCTTGACGCCGCCGAGGCCCACTTCGCCGAGCAGTTTGACGCCGGCTGCGGCGAGCTCCTTGAAATCATCCTCGACCATCTCGCATTCGATCACGGGCGCGCCGGCATGCACCTTCACGCCGCCGGGTCTCAGCGTCCAGAACGCGCGCTGTGCAAAGATCGCCATCGCCTTCAGCCCGACGACATCGCGCGGCCGGCCAGGCATGTGCACTTCGCCGGCCGAGATCATGGTGGTGACGCCGCCATGCAGGTAGGAATCGATCCAGTTGATCTGGCTCTGCCGCGGCGTCCAATCGCCGGCGACCGGATGCACGTGGCTGTCGATCAGGCCGGGCGCGACCGTGGTGGCGTGGGCATCGATGATGGTCGTTGCGCCCTCGGTGTCGACGTCCTTGAAGCGGCCGATGCCGATGATCTTGCCGTTCTCGGCAACGATGGTGTCGGCATCCAGGATCGGCTTCTCCATCGCGCCGGAGAGCAGAAGCCCGATATTGCGGATCACCAGCTTCGAGGGGCCCGTGGCCTGCGGAGCGTCATGCGCCATCGAAAATCCTCTCGCCTATCGTCGTCCGGTTCGTGGCAACCTTGCTCCCGCCATGGCGGCCGGATCAAGCGCGTTGTTCGTTTGTGTACGAACAGACTGCGTCAACGGGGCTAGGCTTGCAAGCCGATTTCACAGGCGGCCGCACAGCCGATCGCCGCGATACGGCGAGCCGACCCAGGTCGTGGTCGAGAAAGCGTTCGCGTGGCGGCAGGGCGTCGCTTCGCCTGTGATCCCCGGGACACGCTCGCAGCGATCGTCGGGATCGGCTGATCAACAACGCGTGTGACGGGCCGATCCGGCCGGCTCCGTTTCTTGACAGACAAGAGGTGAGCCGTTTCCCTTGCGTCTCCATTTCCGGGCGGCGGGCACATGCATGGCGAAGCTCTCGTGACAAGTCGGCGCGACCTGCTTTCGCTGATCGGCGCGATGGCCGGCAGCGCCGCGATGTACCACGCGATGACCAGCCTCGGCTTCGCCTCGGAATCTCCCTACAAGGGGCCGATCAGGCTCGACGGCGATCCGAAAGGCGCCTCCGTTCTGGTCCTGGGCGCCGGCCTCGCCGGCATGACGGCAGCGCTCGAGCTGCGCAAGGCCGGCTACAAGGTCGAGATCCTCGAATACAACGGCCGTGCCGGCGGTCGTAACTGGACCTTGCGCGGCGGCGACTCCTTCACCGAGCTCGGCGGCTTCAGACAAACTTGCGAATTCGAGTCTGGGCTCTACGTCAATCCGGGCCCCTGGCGCATTCCCTATCACCATCGCGCCTTGCTCGACTATTGCAAGCGCTTCAATGTCGCGCTCGAACCCTTCATTCAGCTCAACCACAATGCATTCCTGCATGCCAGCAGGGCGTTCGGCGGCGCGCCGCAGCGCATCCGCAGCGTCAAGGCGGATTTCCAGGGCCAGATCGCCGAGCTGCTGGCGAAAGTGGCCATGCAGAGCCGGCTCGACGCGGCCGTGACGAAGGAGGATCAGGAGCTTCTCCTGCAGGCGCTGCGATCGTGGGGCGCGCTCGACCGCGACTACGGCTACAACGCCAACCTCATCTCGGCCGAATTTCGCGGCTATGCCAGGGATCCCGGCGGCGGAATCGGCGCCGAAGGTGCGCCCGGCAAGCCGGTCGGGCTCACCGACATTCTGAGGTCGCGGCTGTGGCGGTACCTGCAGAGTTTTGCGCACTACAATTTCCAGACCACGATGTTCCAGCCGGTCGGCGGCATGGACATGATCGGCAAGGCTTTTGCCCGCGAGCTCGGCGGCCCCATCCGCTTCAATGCCCGCGTCACGCAGATCAAACAGGACGATCGCGGCGTCACCGTCAATTATGTCGATGCGGCGAGGCCCGGAGAGCAGCGTCAGGCGAGTGCCGATTGGTGCGTCTGCACCATTCCGTTGTCTGTTCTCAGCCAATTGCCGCTCGACGTGAGCGCGAAGATGAAGTCCGCGATCGACGCGGTGCCCTATGCCGCCTCGGTCAAGATCGGCCTGCAGTTCAAGCGCCGCTTCTGGGAGGAGGACGAGGCGATCTATGGCGGCATCAGCTACACGGATCTGCCGATCCGACAGATCGCCTATCCCAACAGCGGCTTCAATCGGACAGGCAAGGGTGTGCTGCTCGGCGCTTACCTCTACAACGGCGCCAATGCGTTCGAGTTCACGGCGATGCCGCCGGCCGAACGGGTCGCGCGCGCGGTGGAGTTCGGCGCCGCGATCCACCCGCAATACAAGGAGGAGTTCGAGAACGGCGTCGCGGTGGCCTGGCACCGGGTGCCGTTCACGCTGGGCTGCAGCGGCGACTGGTCGGAGGAGGCGCGCGCCGCGCATTATGACGATCTGTGCCAGATCGACGGACGCATCGTGCTGGCGGGCGAGCATGCCTCGCAATTGCCGGCGTGGCAGGAAGGCGCCATTCTGTCGGCGCTCGATGCCGTGGTGCGGCTGCACGAACGCGTCGTGAGGACGTGAGCCGATGAGCGCATGCCGACAGGACAGGCTGCATTGGCGGTTGATCGTTGCGATTTCGCTCGCGCTGCTGCCGGTGGCGGCCGGAAGCCAGAACGGTGCGTTCTCGCCAGGCGAGCGCACCTTCTCCTCGGGCTACCGGTTTGTCGAGATGAGCGGGGAAGAGCTGTTCGTCAATGTCTGCCAGGGCTGCCATATGGGCGATGGAGCAGGTGCGGTGGGTGCCGGGGCCTATCCCTCGCTTGCCGCCGACGCCAATCTCGAGGCCGGCGGATATCCGGTCTATCTCGTCCTGCGCGGCAGGCGTGGCATGCCGCCCTTCGCCGACATGATGAGCGACGACCAGGTCGCCGCCGTCGTGAACTATCTTCGCACGCATTTCGGCAACAATTTTCAGGACATGGTGACGGCGAAGGACGTCAGGGACGCGCGGCAGTGAGTGACTCTTGAAACGAAGAAGCCGCACGGCAGGGTGGACAAAGCGACCTGTCCGCCGAAGCTCTAAGAGCGAAGGCGGAAGCGTGCCTACCGCCTCGTGCTGCGAGGCCAGTGTGGTGCGCACGGCGCAAGGGCGCCTTTGCCCACCCTACACACTCTTTTATTAGCTGATGAAGTGCTCGCCGGCAGCGCCTAGGCGGATGCGACGGTTTTCGATGGGAGCGGTCGCACGTCAGCAGCGCGCGCCACCGGAGTTCTCCCATCACGATGGCCGGGGATACCGAGGTATGATTGCGTCAACCTTTAATTAACCCTAAGCACCCAGCCTCGGATGGCGCGAGGGCAGGGCCTTTTTTGAAGGTCAGCAATAACTTGCCCTGACGACTGTTTTCTTGATCTTTAATCCTTGGGCGACGGGCCATGCCCGTGGGGGCTCTATGGAGCAACGACATGTCTTCGCATGAGTTGCAATACGCAGAAAATCTGCTTTCGGCATTCGCATTGACGATTGGTGGCGTGCTGGCGATCGGCTTGCCGATGGCGCTGGTGATCGTTTGGATTTGTTCCTGACCGTTGCAGCGCGTCGCCGGATCGCAGCGAAGCAGCTTCAGGCCGCGCTTGTCGCGGCCTTTGCGCGTGCGGTGATCGCGTCCCAGCGGCCGGCGGCGATGTCGGCGGCCGGCGCGAGCCATGAGCCGCCGACGGCAACCACGTTCGGTTCGGCGAGCCAGGTGCGAAAATTCTTTTCGTTGATGCCGCCGGTCGGACAGAAGCGGGTGGACGGGAAGGGACCGCCGAGCGCGCGCAAGGCTGCGATGCCGCCGGCGTTCTCTGCGGGAAAGAATTTTAGCACCGAAAAGCCGCTGACGACCGCGGCCATCACATCGCTCGCGGTGGCAACGCCGGGAATATAGGGAAAATCGCCACGAGCGGCGGCGTCCAGCAGTTCGGGCGTGGCGCCCGGCGACAGCGCATAGCGTGCGCCCATCGCCTTGGCATCGGCGAGGTTTTGCGGTGTCAGCACGGTGCCGATGCCGACCGACATGTCCGGCACCTTTGCGACGACAGCGCGCGCGGCGTCCACCGCGGCCGGTGTCCGCAGCGCAATCTCGATGGTTGCGATGCCGCCCTTCAGCAGCGCCTCCGCCAGCGGAACAGCGTCATCAGCGCGTTCGATGGTGATCACCGGAATGACCGGTGAGGTCTTGACGATCTGCATCAGGCTGTCGTCACGGGCGCTCATTCGAATGACCCTTCTGTTGTCACCTCGCGCATGACCAGCGCTCGAACGCCGGCATTGCGCCGCGGGGAATGATCGCGCCGGGATAGCGCACAACGGTGCCGGCGAGGCGGTGGCCGGCGCGGGCCGCATCCGGCGGCGGCGCGCCGCCTGTTCGCGCCCAGAGATAGGCGGCGGCAAAACTGTCGCCGGCCGCTGTGGTATCGACGACATCTGCGATGCTATCGGCAGGAACGTGGACCATAGTCCCATCGCAGACGAGCTGGCAGCCGGGCGTCTGTTCCTTGAGCACAAGCTCGGGGATGCCGCCAAACGGCACCAGCGCGTCGCGCGCGGGCTGTTCGAACAGCATCTCCAGATCTTCTGTCGAGCACAGCGCGATGTCGGCGCGCGCCAAGGCCTCGCCAAAGGCGCGCCGCGCGAGGTCGCGGTCGGGCCAGCCGCGCGGACGGAAGTTTGTGTCGAAGGCAAGCCGCGCGCCGCCCGCTTTGGCGCGGTCGAGGCCTGTGAAGAACGTAGCGCGACCGTCCTCGCCATAGAGCGAGAGCGTGATTCCGGAAAAATAGATCAGATCGTAGGAGGCGAGCGCATCGAGAAGCGCTGGCGTTTGCGCAATCCGGAACAGGTCGCGCGCCGGCGCGCTGTCGCGCCAGTAGGAGAAGCGGCGCTCGCCGTTCGCATCGGTCTGGATCAGATAGAGCCCGGGCATGCGGCCCGGCAGACGCAGCACGCGATCAGCGCCGACGCCCTCGGCACGCCAGGCGGCCAGCATTTCTTCGCTCCAGGCGTCGTCGCCGAGCGCAGTGAGGTAGTCGACGCTCCCACCAAGGCGGGCGAGATAGACCGCCGTATTGAGCGTATCGCCGCCGAAGCCGCGCGCCAAAAGGCCGTCGGCGCGCTCGACCAGCTCCACCATGCATTCGCCGATGCAAGCAATGCGCGTCAATGTCCGGTCTCGATCAGGTCCGGGTGGCGGATAGCAAGATCGTCGGCAATGCGCAACACCTCGGACAGATGCGTGCGGATGGCCTTTTCGGCCTGATTGGGGTCGCCATCCAGCACGGCTTTCAGGATCGCGCGGTGCTGGGCGATCAGCACGTCCACCGGCGTGACCTGCGGCAGGCTCAGGATGCGGACCCGGTCGAACTGCACCTTTTCGCGCTCGATGATCGACCAGACGCCGCCGAGCGAGGTCGCCTCGGCGAAGGCGCGATGAAACTCGTCATCGGCGGAGGTGAAGCGCTCGGGATCATCGCGGGCCTCGAGCTGGGCGGCAATCGCCGTCTCGCAGCCTCGAAGTGCTGACTTGGACAACCTGGCCTCCGCCGCGCGGCGGATGATGACGACCTCCAGCGCTTCCCGCACCAGCCGCGCCTGCTCCATGGCCGCCAGCGAGATGCGGCTGACAAAGCTGCCGCGCTGCGGCCGTACGTCGATCAGGCCCTCCTCGGCGAGCCGGATCAGGGCCTCGCGCACCGGCGCACGCGAGGTTTCGAAGCGCGCGGCAAGCTCGTTTTCCGACAGCCGCGTGCCCGGCTTCAGCCGCAACGTAACGATATCCTGCCGCAGCACGCGATAGATCGATCGATCTTGTTGTTCGCTACCTTGCAGCAGAGGGCGGTGGGCGGTCATCTCAAAGGAAGCCGATCGAAATCCATGGGATCAATGTAATCAGCAGCAGCGCAACGAGAAGAGCCAAAAGGTGCGGCCAGACCGACTTGATGGCGACATCAGGCGAGACCCGGCCGATCGCGCAGGCCAGATAAAAGCCGACGCCGAACGGCGGCGTGAACAGGCCGAACCCCATCGCGAACACCGCGATCATCGCATAATGCACCGTGTTCACGCCCATCTGCGCCGCGATCGGAAACAGCAGCGGGCCGAACAGCACGATCGCCGGCACGCCCTCCAGTACGCTGCCGAGGACGATGAAG
>NZ_JAFATE010000705.1 GCF_019244115.1 Bradyrhizobium sp. | reverse complement strand
TTGCGGGCCTGCACGAGCTCGGCGCGATCGCGCTCCTTGAACTTCTCGAAGACGGCCATGGCTCGCTCTATGGCGGCGGGAGCTACCGAGGTTTCGATCTCGTCCGCTACGCTCACCGCCGGACCTCCGCCCGTTCGGACCAGCGGGGGATACCGCCGCCTCGCCGGAACCGGCCTCCCTCCCGATGGCCGCAGCTTGCGCATCGCAGCTGAATTTCACGATCGCCCGAACCAGCCTTCGGCAACTTGGCGGCCATCGGCCACGCACCGCACTGCGGGCATTTTTCGAGCAGAGTCTCGGTTTCGATCATGGGCGCCTCGGCGAGGTCACTTCTGGTTCTGCTGCTGGTTCACCTGGTCCGACTTGCTGGCTTCGGCCTTGTTGGCTTCATGATGGCCGATCGCGCAGCCAGCAGCGGCGCCGAGCTTGCCGTGCCCGGCCAGGTGGCCCGCGACGCCGCCGACCACGGCACCCTTGATGCAGCCCTTGGCTTCCGCCGCGCCACAGGATGCAAGCGCGAGTCCGGCGACGCAGGTCGAGACGAGTATCGATTTCATGGGCGATCTCCTTGGGTTCGGCGAGTCAATGCGCCACGGAGATCATCGGTTCCGGATGGCCGTCGACGCCTTCACGAACGGTAGCGGCGTGCGCGCCGCCCCCTATCGCGCGCTCGGCGTAACGCGCTCGTCAGCTTGTTCTCCCACATCGGCAGCGATCAGCGGGCGCGTTTGTTGCGGATCGGCATCCAGTACTGGCGCGGCGCCTCGACAGCCGCTGGAATGCCGAGGTGGGCATTGGAGAGGTCGCCGGGCTCACCATCTTTCCGCGGCTGTGGTCCGAGCAGTGGACGGCCCTGATCGTCGCAACAGTGCATCAGGATGGACCGCAACCGACCGTGATGGGGATTGCAGGCGTCCAGCAACGGCGCCCACGCCGATATCCTGAGCCGCATCGCAGCGTAGAAACCCTGGCACCAGGGTCGTGCATCGATGTCACCACTGGCTTCGCGCCGATGCATCGGCTTGAACTGGTCGGCGGTGGTCGACAGGGTGTTGCTGATGTCATTGTGGCGCAGCGCGACGGCCGAGATCGCGGCGAACTCCGGCGTTGCGCCATGGTTGAATGCGTCGGCGTCGATGGCGAGTAGCGGACAGATCCAGTCGAGTGGACTCATTGACACCGGTCCGGCCACGATCGCGGCGACATAGCCGTCGAGCACGGGAAGACTCGTGGCGAGGGGATGCTGCTCGGCGCGAGCCTGCAGCCATGGCTCAAGTTCGTCGAGCGGCATCGCGGCTACCGCCATCGATGGTGACGAGGATGATGACGAACGGCGGCGCCGGCTCATGCAGCCACTCGTGCGCTGAGCTCGCGGGCCGCCTTCCAGTTCCAGGCGAGAAGTTCATGCAATTGGTGGCTCTTGGTCCGACGGGAGACGATGCGCTCCAGCACATCGACCAAATAGGCCTGCGGATCGAGTTCGTGGAACTTTGCCGTATTGACCAGCGACGCAAGAATTGCCCAGCTCTCGGCGCCCTCGTCGCTGCCGCTGAACAATGAGTTCCGTCTTCCCATTGCGATCGGGCGCATCGAACACTCGACACTGTTGGAATCGACCTCGACGCGGCCGTCGCGAAGAATCAGCGTCAGTCTGTCCCAGCGATTGAGCGTATAGTTGATGGCCTCCGTCAGCTTCGACTGGGAGAACAGCTGGTCGAGCATCGAGGTCAGCCGCGCCTTCAGCTGCTCCATCAGCGGTGCAGTCCTGGCGCAGCGGACGGCAAGCCGCTGTTCGGCGCTCCAGCCGCGGATCTCGGCCTCGATGGCGTAGACCGCTTGCAGGCGCTCAATCACACGTGAGCGAACGGCGACTGCATCGTCTTGTACACCTCGACGAATTTGCGTCGGGCATGGGCGAGGCAAAAAGCCAGCTGGATTGCCCCGCCATGACCGCGGGCAAGCGCTTTGTAGGCGGCATAGCCGTCCACCTGCAGAATGCCGGAGAAGCTGGTCAATTGCCTGGCGATCTCCTCGGTGCCGCGACCATCGGTAAACACATAGGCGACCGCCGGCGGCGATGGGCCGTCCCATGGCCGATCATCCATTGCATGGGCCCAGAACTGGCAGGTCCGGGTGCGATGTCGTCCGGGATCGAGCACCGGCATCGGCGTCTCGTCGCAGAACAACCGCGGCGAAGCCTGGATCGTCCGTAACTGAAGCTCGTAAAGGCTCTTGAGCCACCATGCCGCACGCTTGACCCAGCCGGCAAGCGTCGCGCGGTCGAGATGAATGCCCTGACCGGCCAGGATCTGCACTTGGCGGTACAGCGGCAGATACCAGGCAAACTTCGACACCACCACGTGGGTCACCAGCGCCGTCGAGGCCATGCCGCCCTCGATCAGACGCGGCAGCACCTTCGCCTGGACCACTCCGTCAGTGCAGCCGCGGCAGCCATATTTGGGACGGATCGTGCGTAGCACGCGCAGGATCGCCGGAATCACGTCCAGCACCTCGCTCACGTCCTCGCCGATCGGGTGCAGAACGCCCTGGCAACACGGACACGCTGTCGCGTCCGGCTCGAGCACCTGCTCGCAGCGTGGCAAATGCTTGGGCAGCGCGCCGATGTTGCGCCTTGCCTTCTTGCGCGGCTTCCCAGCCGGCTTCGTCGCAGGCACATCGTCGTTGGCTGGCGCAGGCGGTATGACGCCGGTCGCGAGATCATCCAGTTCGACCGCGAGCTGCTCGGCCACGATCGCCGCCAGCCGCTCCGAACGCTTGCCGAAGATCATCTCCTTCAGCGTCTGCATCGCCACACGTAGCTTCTCGTTCTCGGCGTCAAGCGCGAGCACCATCTCGGTCAGCGCCGCTGCGTCGGTCGGGAGATTGCTGCAATCACCAGCGGGCACTCGCTTGGTACTTTCAGTAACGTTGCATTCAACGGCGTCCAGATTGACACCGCACCCGCATGCGCGATCGTGCACAACTTGATGAAGGGCGCCGTACAATTCAACAATGTCTGCAGCTGCGGCATTCCGAGCAACGCAGCGAGCGCGTGCAGGGTCACCAACAACAGCGCCGCGACGTTCAAGGTCGCTCCCAACAGCTGTCAGCAGGCCACCTGCAGCGAGCCATAGGACCATGCCAGAACGCCGATGCGAGGCATCGATGCGCCCAAGGTCGCGGAGACGCGAAAACGACATTGCATCAGCTGCAGAGAGGCAGTGCTTAGATGCTTCTGCGCAACCATCCGATGGAGTGGACGTCTCACCAGCTAACTCGAGTTCATGCGTCGTGAAGCTTCTAGATTTGGATTAGCGGCAAGGTCGACGATCGCCACGGCTTTGCTGAGAGCTTGCCAATCGAACTCGTACAGCGCCTCCAGATAGGCGGCTAGCAGGCTATCGCGCCCGCACAACGCCTCGACTACTGCCTTCAGATCGTCGCGCGTCTTCATGGCGAAATGATACCGGAATGTGGTTAAGGATTTGTTACTCCGAGCCGCCAAAGCTCGCAACGCTGATCCTCCGACGGCCACATGTGCGTTTCCGGACGGAGTGCCGCCGGGCCCGCCTCAAACGCTTGCTTCCCTTCGCGGCCCATAGCTCGCGCGCCCGTTAGCCCTGATCGCTTTGGAGCTTGTCGGCCATCCACAGCAGCGCACCGAGGGTGGTGGCGCGATCATCGCCGGTCAGCTCAAAAAGTCCGCCTTTGACGACAAGGTCGCTTGGCGACGGGGCGTAGCACCATGGAGAGAGACGGCCATTGGTTCGTTGAACCTCACTCAAAACGCATAGGATCTGACGGCTCGCTCGCTAGCTCGACGAATACGTTATCGAAGATCATACGGATCACCTCTCCGCCATGTTCACGACGCCGTGCGAAGCGATCGGGTTGAAGAAGGGCATGCGACTCATATTGCCCGGGGGCGGCACCTGAACCACAAAAAGCGCCCATCCGTTAGCGTGTGGTATGATCCGCCATATCAACGCAGGTCAATCTGCCCCTAGCGCGTCGCCGGGTCCGTCTCAAATGCTAGCCTCCCTTTTGCAGCCCACAGCGCTCGGGCCCGTTCTTCCTGATCGCTGCTCAACTTGTCAGCGATCCAGAGCAGCGCGCCGAAGATCGTTGTGCGGTCGTCGCCGGTTAGATCAACGATACTGGCTTTAACGACCAGGCCGCCCAGTTCGATGAGGTGCCGCGTGCGCTTGCGGCGCTCGACCTGCCATGTGCGCATGTCATGCCGGGCCCGTGTTGCCTGATGGCGTTTGAGTGCCGCCCGGTTGCGTTTGAGCGCTATCGTGATCGCGCTCAGATGCTTTCGCATTTCGCCGCGGCCGGTTTTGAAAGAACGCGACCCCGCGCCTGGCCCAGGCCTCCATCTTCTTGGTGTCTTTCGTCTCGGCCAGCACGATCAGCGCGCCCGCCAGTTCGTCGGCAGTAAGTGTGTCAGCCCCCGTGGCGATGACCAATTCGCCAAGCTGCTGCACCTTTCGGCTCTTAAGATCCCGCGCCTTGTGCCCAAGTGCCTTCAGTTCGGTATCGAAATCGCGTGGCTTGCGCATCAGCATCTCCAGATTGGAGAGATCATACTCGAGCACCCGGCACAATGCTGTAAGGTCGTGAGGACGGCCTGGGACGCGGTAATCCCGCCCGAGAATTTTTTGAGGGAGGGCGCGCTTATACGTCGTGCCGACGTGCGCTTCGCCGTGTAGATGATCTCGTCGCGATGGCGATCTATCATCTTCACGTCAAGGTCATCGGGCGCAAGTCCGGCTCCAGCGCGGTGGCCTCGGCCGCCTATCGCTCCGCCTCGCGGCTGCGCGACGAGCGGCTCGGCCGTGACCAGGATTTTTCCGGCAAGCGCGGCGTCATCCATTCCGAGGTAATGCTGCCGGAGAATGCGCCCGAAGCGTGGAGCGACCGCGAACGGCTGTGGAACGATGTCGAGGCCTCCGAAATCCGCAAGGATGCCCAGCTTGCCCGCGAGGTCGAATTCGCGCTCCCGCGCGAGATGAGTGAGGCGCAGGGCATCGAACTTGCCCGCGACTTCGTTCGGGGCGAATTCGTCGATCGGGGCATGATCGCCGATCTCAATGTGCATTGGGACATGGCAGAGGACGGCATGCCCAAGCCCCATGCCCATGTCATGCTGACCATGCGCGCGGTGGACGAGAACGGCTTTGGCCAAAAGGTGCGGGACTGGAACCGTACCGAGATGGTGGAGCGCTGGCGCGAACGCTGGGCCGAGATCGCCAATGAGCGCCTAGCCGAGCTCGACATCGACGCCCGAATTGACCATCGCAGCCTCGAAGCACAGGGCATAACGCTGGAGCCGCAAAGCCAGATCGGCGCGCCGGCACAGCGTATCAAAGGCGAAGGGATCGAGGCCGCCGACCGCGCCGAGATGCACCGTGAGATCGCGCGGAATAATGGCGAGAGGATCATTGCCGATCCTTCCGCCGCACTGGACGCGATCACGCATCAACAATCGACCTTCACGCAGCGCGACATGGCGAAGTTTGCGCACCGGCACAGCGACGCGATCGACCAATTCAACGAGGTCATGGGCGCGATGCGCGGGGCACCTGGTCTCGTCGAACTCGGTAAGGACGCTCGCGGCGAGGATCGCTTCACCACCCGCGAGATGATTGAGGCCGAGCAGCGCCTGCATCGCGCCGCCGAACTGATGGCGGAACGGGAGCGCCATGAGGTGCGTAACGTGGACCGCGAAGCCTCTTTGGCACGAGCGGAAGCGCGCGGCCTTGTCCTGTCGCGCGAGCAGGCCGATGCGTTAGCACATGTCACGGATGGGCGCGATTTGGGCATTGTGGTCGGCCATGCCGGAACGGGAAAGAGCGCCATGCTGGGCGTGGCGCGAGAGGCTTGGGAAGCCGCCGGCTATGAGGTCCGGGGCGTGGCGCTGTCCGGCATCGCGGCGGAAAATCTCGAAAGCGGATCGGGCATTCCGTCACGCACCATTGCGAGCATGGAACACGGTCGGGAACAAGGCCGCGACCTGCTCACGAGTCGCGATGTGCTGGTGATCGACGAGGCGGGCATGGTCGGCACGCGCCAGTTGGAGCGCGTGCTGTCCCATGCAGCCGAGGCCGGCGCGAAAGTCGTGCTGATCGGCGATCCGCAACAGCTGCAGGCCATCGAGGCGGGCGCGGCCTTCCGCTCGATTCACGAACGGCACGGCGGAGCGGAAATCGGCGAGGTGCGCCGGCAGCGGGAGGACTGGCAGCGCGACGCCACGCGGGATCTCGCCACTGGCAAAACCGGCGATGCGCTGGAAGCCTACCGCTCCCATGACATGGTGCACGAGGCTCAAACCCGCGAGCAGGCGCGCGGCGATCTGATCGACCGCTGGGACCGCGACCGCCATGCGTCGCCCGACAAGAGCCAGATCATCCTCACCCACACCAATGACGAAGTCCGCGCACTCAACGAGGCAGCGCGCGAACGGATGCGAGCTGCGGGCGATCTGGGCGATGAGGTGCGAGTGACGGTCGAACGCGGCGTGCGCCACTTCGCTAGCGGAGACCGCTTCATGTTCCTGCAGAACGAACGCGGCCTTGGCGTGAAGAACGGCACGCTCGGGACCGTCGAGCAGGTCAGCGCCCAATCCCTGACCGTGCAGACCGACGATGGCCAATCCGTGCAGTTCGACCTGAAGGATTACAACAAGATCGACCACGGCTATGCCGTGACCATCCACAAGGCACAGGGCATGACGGTGGACCGCGCCCATGTGCTGGCAACGCCCGGGATGGATGCTCACAGCAGCTATGTCGCACTGTCGCGGCACCGCGACGGCGTGGAGCTACATTACGGTCGCGATGATTTCACCAATCCGGACCGGCTCGCCCGCACCCTGTCGCGCGATCGGGCGAAGGATATGGCCTCGGACTACGACCGTGCCGATCCGGTGCAGAGCTACGCCGAGCGGCGAGGGATCACCTTCCGCGAGCGCGTCGCCGAGATCGTGCGCAAGGTCGTGCCGGAAAAGGTACGCAGCATGTTCGATGGCCTTCGCTCTCCTTCAGATGTGCCCAGCCCGGATACTGGGCGGGGCCCGGAGCAGGAAACGCCGGAAAGGGAAAGGAGCGGTACGCAAGCCCTGCGGCGCGACACGGAAGCGCCGGAAAGGAAGGTAGCGGAAGATCCCGAAAAGGAAATGCGCCGGTTGCGCACCCGAGCGCTCGTGCGCCATGCCCGCGCCGTGGATGCGATCTTCGAGGCGCAGGAGATGGGCGGCGAGGCAACTCCCGAGCAGGTGAAAGAACTACAAAAATCCCGCCGGGCCTTCGAGGAGGTGCGGCCCTATGGTTCGCACGATGCCGAAGCTGCCTACAAGAAGAACACAGAGCTCGCCCGCGAGGCGGCTTGCGGCCGGGTCAACCGCGCCATCCGCGCGCTCCAACTCGAAACGGAACTGCGCATCGATCCCAGCCGCCGCGCCGACCGTTTTGTGCAACGCTGGCAGGAGCTCAAGCAGACCAGCCAGCACCAGTATCAGGCGGGCGACATGTCCGGCTGCAGGGCCACGCGCTCGGCGATGGGCGACATGGCGAGAGGCCTCGAACGCGATCCGCAAATGGAATCCATCCTCGCCAACCGCAAGCGGGAGCTCGGCATCTCCTTTGAAACAGGCCGCCGACTCGGCCACGAATTGGCTTTCGCCCACGGCATCGATCTTGGCCGCGGCCGGGGCCTCGGAATTTGATCTATCCTGTTTCCGCCACTTCAACGCCAGAGTACGCCTATGAGCAAAATGCTCTTGCGCGGCTGCACGGCCGGTCCTGTCTAGTCTCATGCCATCAGAAACAGCCGGCGAGAGGCAGTGCGGCCATGCGAGAACCAGATCGTATCATCCGGTTGAAAACCGTCCTCGCCAGAACCGGGCTGTCCCGGTCCACCATCTACCGCAAGATCGCCGAGCCCACCTTCCCGGCTCAGCTCAAAATCAGCACCCATGGCACGGGCTGGCATGAATCGGACATCAACCGCTGGATCGCAGATCCCGGCTCGTGGCGTCCGAAACGCGAGTTCGATGAGGCTCGGTAATGTCGGACAGCGCTTCCGACCGTCCAATTTTTACTCTCTTGCACGCAGGAGTAGGAGGCTGCATCGACAAGTCTTTTGGTCGGTACCATCGGCGATATAAGGCTTGGTGCAGTCCGGATGACACGCTACGTGCCGATGACTCCGAACAAGACGACTGAGACGGTGCAAGCTACCACGGAAGCAGCGTCATCTCGCAAGGCGACTCCATACACGTCACGGTGACAAATGCCAACTCAAGCGGCTCCGGCCTAATCCCACTCTGGCAGAGATCATCGAAGCACCTCTAGAACCATGGCTGAGAACGACGACAACAAGCGGCGCCGGCTCGTCGAGTTTAAGGACGGGTGTCGCTATGGAAAGTTCGGGAAAACGAAAGCTTATGAGCTGATCGCTCAGGAACGGATCAGGGCCTACAAGATGGGAGGTAAGACACTCATCGATCTCGACAGCATCGATGAATACCATGCCTCGCTGCCACGCGTTGAATCGCGGGCTATGCTTTAGGCCGATTTGCGCAGCGGCACGGCAACTCTCTTGCGCAGGCTGTCGAGACGATCGGCCCAATGCTGCATCAGGCGCACGCGTCCGCTCCAATAGGCCGCCCGATTGTAGATGCCACGAATCTTGTTCTTGTCGCCCTTGGCAAGCTGGCGCCGCACCACCTCGTCGCGGCGCCGCCTCTTTTTTTCGTCCGTTTCATGGGCGAGCTGAGCTTCCACCACATCGCCGTCGAATGCGCCTTCTTCGTTGAGCAAGGTCGAGGCGCTGGATCGGAAACCATGCGCGCAGTGGTCGCCACCAGGGCCGGTGTCGTAGCCCATGATCCGTAAGGCCTTGTTGATCGTGTTGTCGGACATAGGCACACGATCGTCGTGCGAGAACAAGTAGCGGCCGCCGCCGGTCAGTGGTCGCAGCTCGGCAAGGATAGCGAGAGCCTGGCGCGAGAGCGGCACTTCGTGATCATCGCGCATCTTCATTTTCTCGGCGGGGATCAGCCATAGGCGGTTCTTCTCGTCGAATTCGCTCCACTCGGCCAGCCGCAACTCGCCGGGCCTCACCATGGTCAAGGCGATCAGCTTGAGCGCGTAGCGCACCAGTCCGCCGTTCTTGGCGTCATAGATCTCAATGCGGCGCATCAGCTCGCCGACGTCCTCGGGATCGGTCAGCGCAGGGCGCGGATTGCCCTTGGGCGCCTTGGTAAGGGCGTGCTTCAAGTCGCGGGTGGGGTCGCTCTTACAATACGAGGCGCCTACGCCGAATTGGAAGACCCGGGAAGCGGTCGAGCGTAGGCGTCCGACGGTGTAGTACCGTCCCCGCGCCTCGGCACGCCGGAAGGCAGTCAGCAATTCCGGCGGGGTGATCTCGCAAAGCGGTCGGTCGCCAATCTCACGATCGAGCTGAGCGAGATTCCAGCGTTCCCGCTTGATCGTCGAGTTGGCCTTGTTCTCTTTTTCGAGCTTCGTGGTCGCCCATTCTTCCCCGACTGCCCGGAATGTGTGCTTGAGCTTTTCGTCTTCCTGGCGCTTGGCCTCGCGCACTGCGACTGGATCTTGGCCCTGATCGAGCAGTTTTTCCGCGTTGTGGCGCTTGTCGCGCGCGGCCTTGAGTCCGACGCCGGGAAAGGTGCCAAACGACATGTTTTTGCGCTTGCCGCCGCAACGGTAGCGGTAGAGCCACAGCTTGGTCCCATTGGGCCGCACCACGACACTGAGGCCCTGGCCGTCTGCAATCGCGTATTCCTTGTCCGCGGGCGTCGCGTTGCGGATTTTCGTGTCGCTCAGTTCATCCACGGGAAAGCTCCCCTGCAATCGGGCGGCCAGCCAGTGTACCCGGCCCTTCCAGTGTACCCACAGTGTACCCGGAAGCGCCGGATGCCATCGGACGGTCGCGAACCGTACCGGGCGTCAATATATGAGGAAACGCCTCATTTTACGAGGGTTCGTGCTGATCGGCGAACGGGCGCGGACAAAAAAGAATTGGGCCGAAAGGCCAATGGTGCCCAGGGGCGGAATCGAACCACCGACACTGCGATTTTCAGTCGCATGCTCTACCAACTGAGCTACCTGGGCATGCCGCGGCGGGAGTCCGTGAACGGACCAGCGGGCCGGCGGGTTATAGTGGGCGGAAACGGCGCTGTCTACCTTGCTTCGCCGAGCCGGAACACGCCAGGTCCGTCACGCCGGGGCCGTTCGCAAGGTATAGGCAGACCTGACTTAACCCGGGTCC
>NZ_JAFATE010000503.1 GCF_019244115.1 Bradyrhizobium sp. | reverse complement strand
CGACGTCATCGAAGGCCCGCTGATGGCCGGCATGAACGTGGTCGGCGATCTCTTCGGCGATGGCAAGATGTTCTTGCCGCAGGTGGTGAAATCGGCCCGCGTCATGAAGCAGGCGGTCGCCTATCTGATGCCGTTCATGGAGGAGGAGAAGGCGCGCAGTCTGGCGAGCGGGTCTACCTTCGAGAGCAGCCATTCCGCCGGCAAGATCGTGCTCGCGACCGTGAAGGGCGACGTGCACGACATCGGCAAGAACATCGTCGGCATCGTGCTCCAGTGCAACAATTTCGAGGTCGTCGATCTCGGCGTCATGGTGCCGGCCACCAAGATCATCGAGACGGCGAAATCCGAGGGCGCCGACATCATCGGCCTCTCCGGCCTGATCACGCCCTCGCTCGACGAGATGAGTTTTCTGGCCGGCGAACTGCAGCGGCAGGACATGAAGCTGCCGCTTCTGATCGGCGGCGCCACGACGAGCCGCGTGCACACCGCGGTCAAGATCGACCCGAACTATCGCGGCGGCCCGGTCGTGCATGTCAATGACGCGAGCCGCGCGGTCGGCGTCGCCTCGGCGCTGCTCTCGCCGGAGAGGCGCGCCGCCTACGCCGCCGAGGTCCGCGGCGAATATCAGAAGATCGCGGCCGCCCATCTGCGCGCACAGGCCGCCAAGAAGCGCCTGACGCTCACTGACGCCCGCGCCAACGCGGTCAGAATCGATTTCGCCAAGGCGCCGCCGCAGCGGCCGTCGTTCCTGGGCGTCAGAAACTTTGACAATTACGACCTCGCCGAGCTGGTCGGCTATATCGACTGGACGCCGTTCTTTCAGACCTGGGAGCTCGCCGGACGCTTTCCCGCCATTCTCGATGACCCGAAAGTGGGCGAAGCAGCGCGGTCGCTCTACGCCGATGCGCAAGAGATGCTGAAGCGCATCGTCGCGGAAAAATGGTTCACGGCGCGTGCCACGATCGGCTTCTGGCCGGCAAACGCGGACGGCGACGATATCGCCGTCTTTGCAGACGAGAGCCGCACGACAAAGATCGCAACCCTGCATACGCTGCGCCAGCAGCTCGAGAAGCGCGAGGGACGCTTCAACGCCGCACTGTCGGATTTCATCGCCCCTCGCGCCAGCGGCGTGCCCGACTATGTCGGCGGCTTCGTCGTCACCGCAGGGATCGGCGAGGATGCGGTCGCGGACCGCTTCAAGAAGGCCAATGACGACTATTCCTCGATACTCTGCAAGGCGCTCGCCGACCGTCTCGCCGAAGCCTTTGCCGAGCGGATGCATGCGCGGGTCCGCCGCGAGTTCTGGGCCTATGCGCCGGACGAGAACCTTTCCGCGGACGATTTGATTTTGGAAAAGTATCAGGGTATCCGTCCCGCACCCGGCTATCCCGCACAGCCGGACCACACCGAAAAACAGACGCTGTTTGCCCTGCTCGATGCCGAGCGCGGCGCCGGCGTAAAACTGACCGAAAGCTTTGCGATGTGGCCGGGCTCGTCCGTGTCCGGTCTCTACTTCAGCCATCCCGAAAGCTTCTATTTCGGCGTCGGCAAGATCGAGCGCGACCAGGCCGAAGACTATGCGGCGCGCAAGGGCATGACCGTCGCCGAGGTCGAGCGCTGGCTGGCGCCGATCCTGGACTACATTCCGGCGCAGGACCGCGACCAAGCCCGCACGAGGCGAGAAGCAGTGCTGGCATCGAACCCCTCTTCGTCAGCGCCTGCCAATGACATCGCATCGAACGATCTCGCCTCGCATCCCCCCGGCTGCGCCTGCGCGGTGCATCTGGCGTGGCGGAAGAAGGCGGCGAGGGGTTGAGGAGAGCTCGACCACGACGCATCGCGGCGACGACTCCTGAGTGTCGAGCATCTTTCGGTTTTCAACTCCGCTGTCATCGCCCGGCTCGACCGGGCGATCCAGTACGACGCGGCTTTTCCGCTCAATCACTAGCGTCTCTGGAATACTGGATCGTCCGCTTTCGCGGACGATGACAGCGGAGAATGTGATGAGCATTTCCAAAGGCAAGCTTCAGCGCCCCGCGGCGCGAATTCGCGTCCGAGTTTTGCTCGAGGCGTCGCCCCCGAAACCAGAGGGCGCAGGGAATGCCGGGTGCTGGCCGCAACCCATGGCCCGCCAGCAAAAGAAAAGCTGGCGGCAGACACCACAGGTTCAGCCAAATCATCCGGCATTCCCTGCGCGACGGTTTTAACGCTTATATCGCGCTCTCCCTGGGAACCGGGCTTTCTTGCTCCCGTCACGCGCGAGATCATCATCTTGCGCGCTTGACACCAGCGTCGGGGTGTCAGGACCACACGACTTCACGTCCGCGCTGTCGATGCTCGTCGTGCATCGTCTTCGCGTCCATCGCATCCCCGCCTCACGTGTCGTGACGATCGCGCGTACGCCCCTCTGCATCGAGGCG
>NZ_JAFATE010000391.1 GCF_019244115.1 Bradyrhizobium sp. | reverse complement strand
TGCGCGAGGGCCTCGACATTCCCGAATGCGCGCTGGTTGCGATTCTCGACGCCGACAAGGAAGGTTTTCTGCGCAGCGAGACCTCGCTGATCCAGACCATCGGCCGCGCCGCGCGCAATGTCGACGGCAAGGTGATCCTCTATGCCGACACGGTGACCGGCTCCATGGAGCGCGCGATCGCCGAGACCAACCGCCGCCGCGAGAAGCAGATGGAGTATAACCACCAAAACGGCATCACGCCGGAGAGCGTGAAAAAGTCGATCGGCGACATCCTGAACTCGGTCTATGAGCGCGATCACGTGCTGATCGAGACCGGCGGCGGCGGCACGACCGAGGACGTCATTGCGATCGGGCACAATTTCGAGGCGGTGCTGGCCGATCTCGAGACGCGGATGCGCGAGGCGGCCGCCGATCTCAATTTCGAGGAGGCGGCGCGGCTGCGCGACGAGGTCAAGCGGCTGCGCGCCACCGAGCTCGCGGTGGTCGACGATCCCACAGTCAAGCAGCGCACGGTGCAGGATCGCGCCGGCGCCTATGCCGGCGCCAAGAAATACGGCGAGTCGGCCAACCTGCCGGCCACCACCCTGAAAAAGCGCGCCGGCTTCTCTGCCTCCCTGCGCTCCGCCTCCCCGGGCCACGGCAGCTCTTCTTCCCGCTCGGGCGGTCCATCCGTTCCCTCCCCCCTTGCGCAGGGAGGAGGGTCCACGGGCCGCAGCGCGGGCGATCGGAGACAGTCCCTCCGTGAAGACCCGCTGCTGCCATCGTTCGAAGAGCGCACCGGCAACGCGCCCTCGCGCGGCGCGTCAAAGGTCCACAAGCCGCATCTCGACGAGATGCACGGGCCGGAATCCCTGCCCTATCGCCCGGGCCGCGCGCCGCCGTCAAAACCGTTTGGCGACACCAGCAAGATCATTCAGCCAACCAACTCGCGCGAGTCCGGTCCCGAGTTCGGCCCCGCGCCGCGCTCGAGCGGCGGCGCGCCGGGCAAGCGCGGCGGATGGAAGAAGCGGTAGCACGACGAGTTGCTCGCCCTGCAGCGTCGCGGCCAGGTCTATTCCCTCATCCCGAGGAGCGGCGTCTTCGCCGCGTCTCGAGGGATGAGGCCCGCGCCGGACTGAGTTCTCGGCCTCATGGTTCGAGACGCCGCGCGAAAGGCGCGGCTCCTCACCATGAGGGTCTGCCTCCGACGTACGCGCCCGCATGACAGCGAGATGACAGCGACGCCCCGCCGACAGAATTGCGCCGGGGAAATGCCACAGACGTGATCGCGCCGCGGCGGGTTTTGGACAGATTCATTGCGCATGGGGTTGTGCGCCGCCGATGCTTCCATCCCCGGGAGTTTTGCGATGAGGTTGCGCCGCTGTCTGGACCGGCTCGTGTTGTCTCGCTTTGCTGTTGCCGCGGTCGCGTTTCTGGTTTTCGCCCTGCCCCCTGGCGAAGCCGCGCACGCAGCGGGCAAGCGGCTCGCGCTGGTGATCGGTAACTCGGCCTACCAGCACGCGCCGCTGCTGAAGAATCCGCGCAACGACGCTGATGACCTTGCGGCCATGCTCGAAAAGCTCGGCTTCACGGTGATCAAGGGGGTCGACCTCGACAAATCAGCGATGGACCGCACCATCCAACAGTTCGCGGCGGCGCTGCATGACGCCGAGGCCGGAGTGTTCTTCTATGCCGGCCACGGCCTGCAGGTGAATGGCGTCAACTATCTGGTGCCGACAGATGCTGTGCTCGCAAGCGCGACGGCGCCCGATTTCGAGCTGGTGCGGCTGGATGTGGTGCAGCGGAGCATGGAGCGCGAGTCGGCCACCAACATCCTGTTTCTTGACGCCTGCCGCAACAATCCGCTGGCGCGCAACCTTGCCCGCAGCATGGGAACGCGATCGGCGGAAATCGGCCGCGGGCTCGCGGCGGTCGAATCCGGCGTCGGCACGCTGATCAGTTTTTCGACGCAGCCCGGCAACGTGGCGTTCGACGGCGGTGGGCGCAACTCGCCGTTCACCGCGGCGCTGCTCAGGCAGCTCGCCGCCCCGCGGGAGGATCTATCGAGCCTGCTCATCAATGTGCGCAACGACGTGATGTCGTCGACGCAGAACCAACAGGTGCCCTGGGAGCATTCCGCGCTGCGCGCAAAATTCTTCTTCGCCGCTGGGCAGGAGGCGGCCCCGTCCGTGGCATCGGTCACGATACCCGCGGCGGCACCAGCCGGCACCGCGTCAAATGCGGCCAGCCCGGATCCGGCCAAACCCGATCAGGCAAAGCCGTCGATCGCCCAGCTCTGGCAGGCCGCGCCGACGAAAACGCAGCGCCAGGCCGAGGTGGCGCAAGCGCCGCCTGCAGCGCCGCCGATCGCGGCGAAGGCGGCAAGCGCGGACGTCGCCGCGCCCATGCCGATCGACACAGGCGAAATCGTGAAGGGGCGGCTCGCGGCGAACAAGTCGCATTATTGGCAGATCAAGGCGCCCGCCGGCCGTTATCGCATCGTGCTCGACGTCCGCCGTGCCGACGATGCCAGCAGCAATCTCATGGCCGCCGTGGAGGTGTCCGATCCGGATGGCCGCAAGCTCGGACAACTCGCCGGCCTCAACGAGATCGACGTGCGCCGCAGGCTGCTTGCAACGCTCGATACGACGGACAATCCGCGGCCCGACCTGATCCTGCGCGTCACCGGAGCGTCGGCAATAACAGATTACTGGCTCGGCCTGTTCCCGGCCGACGCCGCGGTGCCATTTCCGTATTTTGTCCGAACACCCCGTGTCGACGCGCTCGCGCTCGGCCACCCGGCCGCAACCACCCTGGCGCCGCTCTCGGTGGGTTCCGACGGCGCCTGGTATGCGACCGATCTTGACGCGCAGGACTATCGCGTGTCCGCCCAGGTGGAGCGCACTGATGGCATCAAGGGCAACGTGATGGCCCATGTCGACATGTTCGGGCCGATCGGTGAGAGCCGCGGCGGCAACGGCATCTGCAACGTCAACGCGATCGACCAGCAGGCCTCCTGCGCACGAAAGCTGGTATTCTCTGAGAAAACCTCGGTGCTGTTCCGGATCCGCGCAGACAACGACGTCGGCTACAAGCTCGTCTTCAAGGTCGATCCGCTGCCGAGTGAATGAGCCGGCGTTGACGGCGCCAAAGCTAGCGCAGCACGTAGACGAGCAGGCCGATGGTCAGAAGCGACAGCGCGATGTCGAAGAAGACAGCGCCCCGCTTGCGCAGGATGCTGCGCGCGAAGGATATGATGACGCAGAGCACGAAGCCTGCGAGGACGAGGCGCCATTCGCTGTGAGAATGCATGGCGTTCCCCGAATCGCCCGCAGGCGAATATCTTATGGGAACGCCGCCGTCTGTGGCAGTCGTGATGAAGATCGCTCCACCACGAACTGTGTAGGGCGGGCAAAGGCGCGTTCGCGCCGTACCAACCGTGTCCCGCAAGTCGAGTTTGGATGGTGGGCAAGCTTCGCTTTGCCCACCCTACCGACTCAACACCCAAAGTCCGAGCAGCGACAGCATCAAGACGAAGGTCAGGAGCCGATAGGCTGTCCCGGCGCGCTCGCACCAGGCCGCGATCTTGGCGGTGAGCGACAGCGAAGCGTCGAAGAAGCTGGGCATATAGAACGGGTACCCCGGCCCGAGCCAGCGGGCCGCCAGCCCGATCGCCAGTGAGACCAGCACAGTCGACAATGCCGCTCGATCGGGGCCACCGACCGTGAGCTTGAGCAGCATATTGAGGACCACGAATATCGGAAGACACTCGAGAACGGCGGTGAGCGCAACGCCCTCCAGCGTGTTGAGCGCGCGTGATTTCGCAGATGTAGCGGCATTCATGACGGCAAACTCCCAGCGACCCGGTGAATACATACCACAAGCCATCGTCGCCCTCACGGGGCCGCGATGCGAAGCAGATGCCCTACTGCAGCCGCTTCCCGCCTTCGGTCACGCCGTCGAGGAACGCGCCGACCTCGCGGTTGAGAAACTCGACATCGGCCGGGAAAAATCCGCCGGCCGAGGCATGGCCGGTCACCGTGCCCGGGCTGATGGTCACGAGCTTTGCATCGGGGATGCTCCTGGCCGCCGCGGTGGGTTCGAACTCGGGATTGAGCAGATCCTTGGTGCCGGTCAGGATCAGCGTCTTGGCCTTGATCGACGCCAGCGCCTTCGCCGTGTCGCCGCCAAAGCCCGGCGTGGTGCCGAGGTCATGGCGGTCATAGGCCCAGGACTGGTAGATCCAGTCGTCGGCGTCAAACACCTTCCACAGCGCGCTCTCCTGCTGCTCCATCCAGGGCAGCACATCCGGCCCGCTCTTGAACTGCGCCGCATACATATCGGGCGAGCGCGCCGCGAGCAGCGCGACGATGTCGCGGAACAGCCGCAGGCCTTTTTCCGGCGGCGCATCATAATTGCCGTCCTTCCACGCCGGGTCCTCCATGATCGCCTTGCGCGAGGCCTCCATCACGGCGACCGACCAGGCCGGCGTCTTCGCCAGCGGCACGATCGCCACCAGCGCGTCCATGAAATCGGGATGGCTGACGCCCCATTGCAGAGTCTGCATGCCGCCCATCGACGGGCCGACCACGGCGACGACATGGTCGATGCCGAGCTTCTCCTTGAGCAGCCGATATTGCGATTCCACCATGTCGCGGATCAGAAATTTTGGAAACGCCATGCGCGGCTGCGCCTTGGAATTGCTCGGCGACGTGGTCAGCCCGTTGCCGATCGCATCGGTGCAGATGATGAAATATTTTTCGGGGTCGAGCGCCTTGCCCGGCCCGATCATGAAATCGAGCCGGTGGTGATTGCCCGATATCGCCGTCACCATCAGAATGGCGTTCGACTTTTTTGCGTTCAGCGTGCCTTGGGTGACATAGGAGATCGCAAAATCGCTGATCGTCTCGCCGCTTTCCAGTTTGAGATCGCCTTCATTGAAAAGCTGGTGCGGCGCCTGCTGCGGCGTGTGCGCCGCGGCGGGCAACACGACGAGCAGACCGGCCGCGGCCAGCGCGGCGATGCGGCTTGTCATCTTCATGCGACTCCTCCCCTTGTGATCGAAATGCTTGACGCACTTTCTGATTGAGGAAGAGCATAGAGCCTCGCGTCGCTGCGGCAAGGCGGCGGCGCGAGAAATTCGGCGTTGGTTCGATGGGAATAAAGTGACGCGTTGGTGCGGCCCCAAGCGACCCTGCTGCCACTCCGTCATCGCGAGCACAGCGATCCAGAGACTTGAGCCGCACGGCGCGGCCTCGGCCTGGTCCGATTGCTTCCGCCTTCGCTCCCGGGCCTCCGCGAACAAAGCAGCACTACGCCCCCGGCGGGGGACCCGGTGGCGGCTCGCAATGACCGCGGTAGCTGTCGAAATTCATCCTCCAATTCCGGGCGGCCGGTCTCGCGGCAACCCGGAACTGACCGTCCAACCAGCTACGCGGCGCGGCGCGCGTTCTCAGCCATGCGCTTAGCCGCATCATCGGCCAGCTTGATTGACATGTCGGCCATGCGGCGGCTGGTTTCCAGAACGCTGCCGACGGCCTCGCGCATCATTTCGCTTTGGACGGCCGCGACGTCCTGAGGGGTCCGGCAGTTCCACAGCTCGTTGATGCGCTCCATGTTTTTCTCGATCTGGTGGCGAACAAGCTCGAAATACTCTTTGGACATCCCGCTCATCGCCTTGCTGGCGGCTGCGGTCGAGTAGAGAATGGTCTGGGCATTGTGGGCCGACCGTTCGGTTGCTTCCTGCGCCTTGTCTCCCGACAGGCCGAGCGTGCGACTGAGCTGGTCCGTGGAGCGCCCCATGACCGCCGTCGTCATGTTCAGGCCGAAGCGCCACGCCTCCTGCATCGTCTCGGCGTTCTGCTTGAGCAGATCGGCACCGACGCGGGCTGCTTGTTCCCCCGCTTCGGCCGCCGCCTGTCCGACGCGCGTCGTCTGTTCCGCCGCAGTTTGTCCGATCCGGGCCGCCTGTTCCGCGGTCCTCTCACTGGCGCGCCGGCCTTCATTTTCGATGTCCTTGGTCGACCTGTCCTCGTGGCGTGGGTCTGCCATCTGTGTTCCTCCGACGATGTTCTTGATTGGTGCGTTCGGATTGCTGCGCGGGTCCGGTGAGGCACAGCTCCTTCGCGGCAACGCGAGCGCTTCAGGTGCGTTCCCACACTTGCTGATTTTTTGGACAATCCTCGCGCGCAGAAAGGGCCGCTCCAGTCCCTAAAACGGGCTCCTGCTTACGTTCAAGATCCGGTGACTGCGTTCGATTGCATGTTGAAGGTCTGTGCGTTTGCGTCCGGCGCGCGGAAATCACCGGCAAGACTTTGTCCTTGACACGTTTTCAGCGTGCCGCCCGATTTGCCCGTCGCGTTAACTTGTCGCAGCGGATGAGTTCTGATTTTCTGAAATCACCTTGACATCGCCCCCCAAATCACGCGATCCTCTGCCCGTCCCGCACTCGTTGCGAGGGGCGTACGCGTCGTCACGGACGTTGAGCGCGGGATGCGGTGGACGTGCGCGTGCCGACGACGAATCGGCATGGGCGCGGACGGTGAAGTCGTGTGGTCCTGGCCTCCCGACGCTGAGGTCAAGTTGTGCGGTGACGTGCCGCGCGATGACGGGGGCAAGAAAGCCCGGTCTCCGGGGAGAGCGCGTATAAGCCGTAAACCACTGCGCAGGGAAGGCCGGATGATCTTGGGCTCAACAGGTCGTCGCAACACTTCAGATGCGGAGGTTGCGGTGGGCATTCGAAAGAAGCGATCAACACGGGCGCGGCTGGGGTCGCTGGGACGACCGCCTGTTGCGGGGCGAGTTGAACAGGAGGTGTTTTGGCTGGGGAT
>NZ_JAFATE010000354.1 GCF_019244115.1 Bradyrhizobium sp. | reverse complement strand
ATCCCCAGCCAAAACACCTCCTGTTCAACTCGCCCCGCAACAGGCGGTCGTCCCAGCGACCCCAGCCGCGCCCGTGTTGATCGCTTCTTTCGAATGCCCACCGCAACCTCCGCATCTGAAGTGTTGCGACGACCTGTTGAGCCCAAGTCCGGCATTCCCTGCGCGACGGTTTTAACGCTTATAGCGTGCTCTCCCCGGGGCCCGGGCTCTCTTGCCCCCGTCATCGCGCTTGAGGTCATCAGCGCGATTTGTCGCCAGCGTCGGGGCGACAGGACCACACGACTTCGCCGTCCGCCTCAGCGCCGTTCGTCCGCACGAACGAATCGTGCGCGTCGCCAAAGCGTCCACCGCATCCCGCGCTCCACGTATCGTGACGATCGGCCGAAACGCCCCTCTTTCGAGTGAGGCGGGATGCGCGGATAATGCTTCTGATTTTTAGAAATGTCAAGACGATTTTTTTGAAATTCAGAATAAATCCCTGCGGCGGATGGCGCCCGGTGGGCTCGGCATGGCGATGTCTCTAGGTTTCGCGCCGTTCGCTAACGGCCCCGCCAAGGCTCCGCCTGCTCGGGTGCGGGGGGATGAAGCCCGCGACCGATGGCACGACAGCGGATCAGTGCGGCGGTCGGACATATTCGCGCTCCGAGAGGATCGCGACGAACCACCGCGGCACGATGCGAATGGTGCTGTCGTTCGCGGCAAGCTCGATCAGGCTGTCGCTTACGCCTGGTAGCGCGCCTTGGCGCCGGAGGCACAGAGCCGCTTGCCGGCTGCCTTGAAGCAGGCCAGGCGGTCGGCACGGATGTGCACGTGTTGCCGGCGCGCAGCATTGCGCGTCGAAAGGGCGGCGATATCGGTCATGGGTAACCAGCTGATTCAATGAGAGATTGTTTGGTAGCTTGATACTGTGCTCGGTGCGCGAGCGATTTGCGGTAGCCGGTATTTTTGATTGATGTTCAATCGTTTGCAATGGTATTACTTGCTGGAAATATGCACGTGACCGTACGAGTGCATGCAACTAGGGGGCGACATGGCCGCCAGAGGCCGTGGCAACTTGATTGTGGTCGGAGTGACGCTCGCATCATCGACGGCCGTGCTTTTGGTCGCGTCGTTTTGGATCGTGTCCCGCGCATCGCTGCCGCCAGTCGGGAGCTCTTACGATGCCGATCTGGTTGACGAATGCCGGAAGCATGGCTCGTGCGTGTGGGCAACAGACAGCAGGTGCGAACGCATCGACCCGATCACTGGCACATTGATGGCGCGTTGGCCTGCTTCGGCACGCACGGATGGCAGCGTTGGTTGCGGAGAGCCATTCCTGAAGCGGAAATCTTCCGATCGCCATGCAGATGGACCGGACAGGTCGCATGGTTAGTCCAGTTTTCGACGAGCCTCGATCCGCCGTCTCGCAGCCTTCTTCATCGATATGGCGGCGCCTGAAAGCATCTCGACGCGAAGTCCTGCTCAGCTTTGCGTGCCTTGCCGCCGCAATTCTTGCCTTGGAGTGGCTCTGCCGGCAGTTTATCTTCGATCCGACCGCGGCCTATATTCTCACACCAGGCTGGTCCATCGCCGTGCATCACAACAATCTGCTGCCGCGCGTGCATGAGGATCACGTCATAACCATCAACAATCTGGGCGGTCGGGGCGAGGCGCCAACCGCATTTTCCACGCCGCGCATAGCGGTGTTCGGCAGCAGCACCGTCCAGGACTGGGTATTACCGGAGCGTCAGACCTGGGTCCAACAGGTCGGCCAGAACCTGCGATCTTGCATCCCGCATGTCTGGACCGGGAATTTCGGCAAGGCCGGCGTCAACGCGCGTCAGCATCTCCTTCAGTTGCCAGAAGTCGTGAAGTACGCGCCGCGCATCGACATGTTCATCGTCCTGCTCGGTGGCACCGACTTTCTGTTCGATCTGCACATACACCATCCGCTGGTCACGCCGGAAGGCTGGTGGCGGAAGCAAGCCCTGATGTATGACCACTATGATGAGGGCCATTCGGCGCTTCTGGCGCTAGTTCAAAGGCTCTACAAGAGCTGGTCGAGAGCCGCGACCGAGCCAATCCCCACGTCAGATTTCGGCGACTACGAAAAGGCACTTCGTGATGCCCACGCCAAGGTCACTGACCGGCAATGGGTGGATGAGCTGCCGGACCTGTCGAGCCATCTCGATACCTATCGCCAGACCATCTCACGACTTAAAGAGTTTGCCGACACGTATGGCGCGCCGATCGTGTTTGTGACGCAGCCCTATGTCTGGTCAAAGACGATGTCCGAGAGTACCCGTCGGGAGCTCTTTGCCGGCTTCATCGGCGGCGATTTTCAATCGCCCGACGTGAAATGGTACACGAGCGATGCGCTAATGGCCGGATTCTCGGCTTACAACGCGACGCTGCTCGACAAATGCCGGACGGACGGGCTGTCGTGTGTGGACGCCGCGCGCCTGTTCGAGGGGCACAAAGACTATTTCTTCGACGACTTCCATTTTTCGCCCGAGGGAGCCGCGGCTCTTGGCGCGATGGTCGCCGAGCATGTCAAGAAAGGTTGGCCCGGCTGCTAGTCGGTTGCCAGATGGCGTGGAAAGCCGTTTCGCGACACAAAGCTCCCAGGCGCTCGACGAGCGCCAGCACACGCCGGGGCGCCTGCGCCTTGATCCAGCAGGTTCTCCCTCGGCTTGCGCGTGTCAATAGCTCAGCTTTGGATACCAGGTGGGGTCACGGCCGGCAGGCGTGAGATCGAGAATGTTCCACAATGGCGCGAGGTCCGGAGCGCCCCTGGGATCCTGCCCGGGGTCGGCCATCGCCCCGCTCATCTCGCCGGCCCAGAACAGACGAACGTCATGTCCATCCCGACGGTAGACCACGAGCGCGGGCCATTCCAGACCATCTGGCGTGAGCACACCGAGATCGCTGGCATAATCATCGCCAACGGTCTGAACGAAATCCAGCTGCGTCCAGCCGCGCTCCTGGGCAAACGCAATCTGGCGGCTGACCGGCGAGCGGCCAAGGATTTTCAGCCCTGTCCGCTGCTTGATATCGGCGGCATTGCCGTTCAAAGGTCCGAGCAGGTTGGTGCACATCGGACAGGGCCGTTCCCGCTGCGGACCAAACATCCAGAAGTAGGTCACCAGCGTGTCGTGCGCCCCGAACAGGTCGGGCAGACCAAGCTCGGTGCCGTTGGCATCGACGAAGCGGTAGTCTTTCTTGATTACGGGGCCGGGCGGCAGCGCACGGCGTCGTTCGGCAACCCGGCTGATCTGGCGACGAAGCTCGATTTCCTCGGCCAGCAGCGCCTGCCGCGCGTTCGCATAGTCAGCAGTTTCGCCGGGAAACGGTGGATGCCGTCCGGCAGCCAGCTCCCGGGCAGAAATGAGGGTGTCAGTCATTCGAGTTGCTCCGCAAAATCGAACAATGAGGCGATGAGCGGTTCCGGCGCAGCGCCGACATCCGGCGCCTCCTAATTCAAGAACGAAGGAACCGAGGACAGACCGACACGGCCTACTATGAAATTTTCAGCCGGGTGCGAACTTGGCTGAATCACGACCCGTCAAGTTCAGGCTAGCTGAATAAGCCCACCGCGTCCGCCGTTCACCTCTCCCCGCTTGCGGGGAGAGGTCGCCGCGCCACGAGCGATGCCACGAGACGAGGGGCGACCACGAGGGTCGCCCCTGCGGGATCATGGGTAGGGACGCCCCTCATGGGCGCCCTGGTTGCCGCGGAGAACATCGGAGAGGCGCCATGAGCGAGCTCAGGAACAAGAACTGGCCGCGCCGCTCCGGCAGCGATGGGCGAGGAGAGGGGCGGACCTCCTTCGCAGCAACGATCGAAGTCTTATCTCGCAACGCTTCAGCTCGCCCAGTTGTCGCGGAATTCGCCGAACAGCGTGAGACCGCCGCAGGCAAAGATCGTCTGCCCGGTGATGTAGCTCGCATCATCCGAGGCGAGGAAGGCGAACACGGCGGCGATCTCGTCCGCCGTGCCGGCACGCCCCAGCGGAATG
>NZ_JAFATE010000863.1 GCF_019244115.1 Bradyrhizobium sp. | reverse complement strand
GCGTCGTCGCCGGCGAGAGATGGAAGCTCGGGTTGCCCTTGAGCGTGGCTTTGGCGAATGCCTCCAGCGCCGGCCGGCGCTCGCTCAAAGGCGCCGCGGCGAGATCTTTCTGGTCTGCCGCCAGCAGGTCGAAGACGAGATAGAGCGCGGGTGTCTCCATCGCCAATTTCTTTACCCGGCTTGCGGCGGGATGGATCCGCTGCAGCAGATCGTCGAACGAGAAACTGCGAGCGCGCGGCACCACGATCTCGCCGTCGAGCAGAAACGATGATGCAGGCAGGTCCAGCGCGGCGGTGACGAGCTCGGGAAAATAGCGCGTGAGATCCTCGCCCGCCTTGGAACGCAGGTCGACCTTGTTCCCCCGCCGCGACAAGAGGCAGCGAAAGCCGTCCCATTTCGGCTCGTACTGCCATTCCTGTCCGCGGGGGATTGCGTCGACGGAGCGGGCTTCCATCGCCTGGAGTGCGCCGGAGAGGCGCGCGGTCTTTCGAGGTCGCTGGGCCAAGGCGGCGGCTCGTCAAAAAGAGAAAACACCTGCTCACCAACGCAAAGCGGCCGGCAAATCGCCGGCCGCTCCGCAAAGAAAATCGTCTTGGCGTCGATCAGACCACGGTGCTGATCCACTGCTGCAGCTTCTGCTTCGGCAGGGCGCCCATCTGGCGGGACGTCGACTGGCCGCCCTTGAAGACGATCAGGGTCGGGATCGACATCACGCTGTATTTCGACGCCGTTTTCGGGCTCTCGTCGACATTGAGCTTCACGATCTTGACCTTGTCGCCCATTGCACCGGCGATTTCGTCGAGCGCGGGCGCGATCATGCGGCACGGGCCGCACCATTCGGCCCAGAAATCGACCAGGACAGGGCCGTCCGCCTTCAGGACTTCGGCTTCGAAATTGGCGTCAGAAACCTTGCCAACGGCCATTGGATACCTCGTTCGGTTCAGGAGCAGCGCGGGTTTTCAAGAATCGCGCTTTGGATGATGCAGCCAACGTATGAACGGCTTCCTGCCGGGTCAAGTTCGTCCGCTCAAGCGGCTTCGGATGGGAGGCCAGCGTCCAGCGCGGAGGCGGAAATCTCCATGAGTTCAGTGCTTTCGGTCCAAAGCAGCGCGGCGCGGACCCGTTTGTTGGGATAAAGCTTCTGCAGCACCGCCCGATACAGCGCGAGCTGCCTGACATAGGCCTCGGGCGCCTCGGCGGCCGCCTTTGGCGGCGCCTGGTTGGTCTTGAAGTCGACGATCAAAACCTCGTCCGCCGTCACCACCAGGCGGTCGATCTGGCCGGACACCAGGGCGCTCCGTCCAGTCGGCCGTTCCAGCCGGCCGACAATGGCGACCTCGGCGCGGCTACCGTCGGCAAACA
Source organism: Bradyrhizobium sp. (assembly GCF_019244115.1). Taxonomy (GTDB): domain Bacteria; phylum Pseudomonadota; class Alphaproteobacteria; order Rhizobiales; family Xanthobacteraceae; genus Bradyrhizobium. Next base: position 770 of record NZ_JAFATE010000863.1, on the reverse strand, counting down.
CCGGCGCAAAGCGCGGCTCCGCGATGACGGCCAGCACATTTGCAGCCAGGCCATCGCGCTCCGCCTCACTCCAGGTTTCCGCGTTTCGGGCGAGAAAGGTCTGGGCGATCTCGCGCCGGCGCGACGGCTGAATATCGGGCAGTGATTGCAGCAGCCGGTGCACCAGCGTGCCGCGCTGGATGGCGCGGGCGCGCGCCTCAAGCTCCGCCGCGCCGCCGAACCGCCTTGCCGCCGTGCCGCCGCCATCGGAAGGACGCAGGGCCGGGGCGGGGGCGGTCTCAGCGACCACGGGCATCCGCAGCCAGGACGGCAGTTCAACCGGATCGGGCATCCTTCGGTCTGCGACTTCCCTGCTACCGAGGTCCCCGGCATCCCCCACGAGCCGATAACGCTTCACGACACCGTCCGCCGCTTCGATCGTCTCCTCCGATAAGCCCGATGCGGCGAGGCCATTGCGGATCAGGTCGTACCAGCAGAGTTTCCGCACATTGTTCATGTTGCCCGGCTGACAGCCGCCGATGATCAGGCGGTCCGCCGCCCGCGTCATCGCGACATAGAGCAGGCGGCGATATTCATCCTCGGTTTCGGCCAGCATGGCGGTGCGGCCGGCGGCGACTGCAGCAGGATCATCGGACTTCTTGCCGGCCCAGACCACCACCTCGCGACCATCGTCTTGCGGCAGCTGGATCAGTCTCAGCCGCTGCGTGTCGGCGGGCGATGACGTCGTGTCGACAATGAACACGACGGCCGCCTCCAGCCCCTTGGCGCCG
>NZ_JAFATE010000312.1 GCF_019244115.1 Bradyrhizobium sp. | reverse complement strand
CAGCGTCGGCGGCGGCTCGCCGGGCCGGCGGCCGGTGAGATAGCGCGAATAGTTCTCGATGCCGGCGCAGCTCCCCGTGGCCTCCAGCATTTCCAGATCGAAGGTGGTGCGCTGCTCCAGCCGCTGCGCCTCGAGCAGGCGGCCCTGCGCGTTGAGCTGGTCGAGCCGCTGCTTCAGTTCGACCTTGATCGACTTGATCGCCTGCACCAGGGTCGGACGCGGCGTCACATAGTGTGAATTGGCGTAGATTTTTATGAATTCGAGCTCGTCCTGCCGGTGGCCGGTGAGCGGATCGAACTCCTCGATGTTTTCCACGGTGTCGCCGAATAGGTTCACGCGCCAGGCGCGGTCCTCATAGTGCGCCGGGAAGATGTCGATGACGTCGCCCCGCACCCGGAAGGTGCCGCGGGAAAAGTCGGCCGAGGTGCGCTTGTATTGCAGCGCGACCAGGTCGGCGATCAATTGCCGCTGGTCGATGCGCTCGCCCTTCTTCAGCGCAAAAGTCATCGCCGTGTAGGTCTCGACCGAGCCGATACCGTAGATGCAGGAGACGGAAGCTACGATGATCACGTCGTCGCGTTCGAGCAGCGCGCGGGTGGCCGAATGGCGCATGCGGTCGATCTGCTCGTTGATGGAAGAGTCCTTCTCGATATAGGTGTCGGTGCGCGGCACATAGGCTTCGGGCTGATAGTAGTCGTAATAGGAGACGAAATACTCGACCGCGTTGTCGGGGAAGAAATTCTTGAACTCGCCATAGAGCTGGGCGGCGAGCGTCTTGTTCGGCGCCAGGATCAAAGCAGGGCGCTGCGTCGCCTCGATCACCTTGGCCATGGTATAGGTCTTGCCCGAGCCGGTGACGCCGAGCAGCACCTGGCTGCGGTCGTTGCGCTCGATGCCTTCGACCAGCTCGGCGATGGCCTGCGGCTGATCACCCTTCGGCTCATAGTCGGACTTGATGACGAAGGGCACGCCGCCTTCGCTCTTTTCCGGGCGCGGCGGCCGGTGCGGCGTCCACACCTTCAGCGAGCCGTCGTTCTTGCGGAACTCGGGACGGCCGTCGCGGATCAGCGTCTCCAGCGCCTCGGCGGTGGCCTGCACGCCGAGCGCCTCCATCTTGCTGCGCGGCGGACGGGCGAGCGCCGCGGCGTCATCCTCCTCGGTCGGCAGTCCGAGCTGCCGGGCCAGTTCCGGATCGAGCGTGGGGACTGTGGCCGCGGTGCCGTAATGGGCCTGCGGCGCTTCTTCGACGCCGCTGTGCACGCTGGCTTCATCCGCTTGCGCGCTGTGCTCCCCTCCCCCTTGCGGGGAGGGGTCGGGGGTGGGGGTGGCCACAGGTGCAGTGTCGCTTGGGGTACCCCCCTCCCCAACCCTGCCCCGCAAGGGGGGAGGGAGCGCAGCATCGCTCTTCGAGAGAGCAGTATCGCTCGTGGAAGCATCGCGCCTGGCAACCTCTTCGCTCTTGCCGCGCGTCGAGGCGCGGGCGCGATGCGCGGCGGCCTCGCCGCCGGCGCGGCGGTCGAAGGAGTTGTCCGGCGGCGGCTGCAGGCCGGTCGAGGAACCAAGCCCGCTTTCGCCGCGGTTGATCGCGGGATTGAGCAGCTCGGCGAGCGCCGGCCCGATCGGCTGCACGTCGGGACGATGCGCCTTCGACTTCGGGGTTTTAGGGGGCTTTTTCGGAGCGTCAGGATTCTTCGCCATGGCGGGCAATATAGGCATAAACCCGCCGCTTGGCAGTGACCTCTCCGTCGTTCCGTTCAGGCTGCTGACAGGATTTGGTCAGGGCCGGTCCCGCCGGCCGGTCGGCGAGGCCCCTGGGAACCCGAGATGATCCGTCGCGCACAGCCGTCGGGCGCCGCGCCTCAGCCTGCGACCAGAGGCGGCTGCTTGATGATGTCGAGGTGGATGCTGTGGCATCGATTGCATTGCAGCGTCCAATATTCGGAAGCCTTTCGGCCACCGAAGACGCGCAGCACCGAGAGGCGTCCCCTGCATTCCGGGCAGTGCGATCGCACGGCCGATGCCGGCTGCGCATGTTGCGCGGTTTCGAGCTGTGTCATTGATGAGTGCCCCTTCCCAGACTTAAACAGCGGCTGCGAGTTTTGGGGCCGGCATGCCCGGGTTGCAGGCCCAACGCAGCCCGAAACGGTCGATGTGGCTCTTGGCATCGGCGATGGCCGCCTGGCTGCTCGACCAGGCGAAGCCAACTTCGAGCGACGGAAAGCTGACAGCGTTGATCACCAGCGGGGCGCGATCGGCACGCCGGATTCTGGCATGCCAAAGCCCTCGTCCAGCCTCGAAACATTCGATGGCGAAGTCGTCGTAAAGGCAGGTCATGGCCGCGTCCCCTTCTGGAACGGCGAGACAAGCACGGGCCGCCTGCCCCGAAATGTGAAGCCGTTCACAGGTGAGACGGTTTTTGTCGGTCGAGCTGCAGGCCGACCGGTCGGCCCGGGCGATCATCGGACCGGGCAACCTGCCGGCGGGCGCAGGCCCCCGCCCGCCATGTCGGCGCGGGCGGCCTCGGACGATTTTGGGGTGGAATCGAACTCGGGGTCCGATCAAGACATCGCGGGCCAAGGACGATCGTTCCTGAGCAGTTCTCTGTATCGCCGATGCAAGCAGTCCCGGCTGGCGCCGCGGATTCGTCAGCAGCGTCTACCGGCTGATGACATCATCAGCGACCGCGCCATGTCGATGACACATTCGTGCCAAGCCTTCCGTGCCAAGCCTTCCGTGCGAAGACTTCCGTGCGAAGACTTCCGTGCAAGACGCGATGGCTTCGCGCCGATCGCTATTCATTTCACGAGGGCGACGAGCTGGCTGCGCTTGGAGATGCCGAGCTTGGCATAGATGGCGCGAAGATGATTGCCGACCGTGTGCTCGGAAATGCCGAGGCGCGAGGCGATGGCCTTGTCGGACAGCCCGAGCGCTGCGAGATCGACCAGGTCGCGCTGCCGGTCGGTCAATGAGTTCAGGCGAAGCACCGCCGGCGCGACCGCCCTGGTCTGGAAGTACAGCGCGTAGACCACGGGTGTGATCAGTTCGAGCGCGGCCAGCGTCTGATCCAATCGGTTCTTCGGCACGCCGGAAAAGCCCAGATGGACGCCAGTGTTGGCAAACGGATCGATCACGCCGGTCTGGGCAAGGGCGCCCAGGCCGTAGCGGTCGAGGTCGTCGATCTCGATCTCCGACAGCGCGATCCGCGCGCCCGCCGAGTCCGTGGCGATGGTCTTGTCGAGCACCATGCCCCTGCGATGCGAGAGCCACCAGGCGATGCAAGGTCGCGCCTTGACGTCGATCGCGGGAGAACGGCTCGCCATGAATTCGGGGCCGTGACCGCTCGAAATGGCGGAACGCATGTGAGCGCGTCCGCCCGAAACATAGCCGTAGGCGCCAAAGAACTTCTCGAACGGAAAGAATCGCCGCAACGGTCCGTCGAGCCAGCCCAGGAAGTCGGCTTCCGTGACGGTTCCGCCGGGAATCTCGCGGAGCGCACACAGCCAGGCGCCGGCGTCGATATCGGGATGCGTGTCGACGGTGCAGGCCTGCACCGGTTCGCAGCCGTTCCGAATAAGACCGTGCATCGGGCTCTCGAACGATCAATTCCACCCGCAGCGGTGCATCATGCAACACGCTGCTCTCACGCGAGTACGTAACATGCCTTCCCGGCGTTTCGCTCGTCTGTGGCGCGGCCTCGGTCGTCGCGGCAGGGGACCGGCCATCCAAACATCTCTCGTGGCCTCAACGGGACCCACGTCGCAGCGGCCGCAACACGCAGAAACATTGGCACGAACGAGCGCTGAGCCGCAACGTTCATGTTGGAGACATCACGTTGTCAACAATCAGAAGGAGAAGGTTCCCGTAAACAGGGCTTACGGTTTGTTTCTCGCAGCCATGGTTGCGGACGGAGTGCTCCGCTCGCTCTGGTGTTTCGGCATCGGACGCGCCGTCGGTTCCGCTGCCGCGCGGACGATCCAGCGGCGGAAGGCGGCGAAGTCGCGCTGGGTGGTCTGAAAACTGCGATAGAGCAGGTACCAGCGCATGCCCTTCGGCACGGCGAGAGCGAAGGGCGCAACCAGCCGTCCGGCGGCGAGATCGTCGTCGACATAGGGCCTGATGCCCATCGCGACGCCGAGGCCATCGGACGCCGCCTGCAGTGCGTAGCCATAATAGCCGAACTCCGGCCCCCGCGCGGCGATGCGCGGAACGCCGGCGGCCTTCAGCCATAGCGGCCAGTCCTCGGCGGCGTGCGCGACACGCAGCAGCGCCGGTCCCTTCAGGTCGGCCGGACGTTTCAGCGACGCTGCGAGCTGCGGGGTGCAGACCGGCGTGAGGTCGCCGGCGAACAGCGGCTCGGCGACCAGCCCGGGCCAGTTGCCGTCGCCGAGCTTGATGCCGCAGCTCCAGTCGTCGCCGAACGGCGCGGCGGCGCCGCCCATGGTGATGCGGACGTCGATGTCCGGCTCCTGCTTGCGAAACGAGGCCAGCCGCGGGATCAGCCAGCGCATCGCAAAAGTCGGCCCGACGCCGATGGTCAGCACGCGGATCTTTGAGGCCGCGGTCACCTGCGCGGTCAGGCTCGCCAGCGCATCGAAGATCGGCGTCAGCCCGCCCTGATAGGCGCGGCCGGCCTGGGTCAGCGCGAGGCGGTTCGCCTTGCGCTCGAACAGCGCGACGGCGAGCCGCTGCTCCAAGAGATGCACCATCCGGCTGATCGCGGCGGCCGAGACGTTGAGCTCGGATCCGGCGGCGGCAAAACTGCCGGTGCGCGCGGCCGCCTCGAATGCCTTGATGCCGTTGAGAAACAGAAGCCGCCGCACGTTGCCTTCCCCTTGCGCCTTCCCCGCCTCACCATCAGGAAAACTGAGGCTTGGGCAAGATAACTCCGTTTGCGCCCGCCGCACAAGCGGCGCACTACGATTGCAGGGGATTCGGAGACTTAGATGGCGCCGCTCGTGATCATGGCACTCGGACTTCTGATGGTCGCGACCGCGTTCCTGTCCGGCCTGTTCGGCATGGCGGGCGGGCTGATCCTGATCGGCGTGCTGCTGGCGCTGATGCCGCTGCCGGCTGCGATGGTGCTGCACGCGATCACGCAGATGGCCTCGAACGGCTGGCGCGCGCTGCTGTGGCGGGCGCATATCCGCTGGCGGCCGGTTTTTGTCTACCTGATCGGCTGCGCGCTGGCGCTCGCGTTGTGGTCGCTCACCCGCTACGTGCCGGACAAGCCGGTCGCGCTATTGATGCTCGGCGTCACGCCGTTCATGGCGCGGCTGATGCCGGCGGGCCTGAAACCCAATCCCGACAGCATCGTTCAGGGCGCGTGCTACGGCACCGTCTGCATGGGGCTGATGCTGATGACCGGCGTGTCGGGCCCGCTGATGGACACGTTCTTCCTCGGCGCGAAATTCGACCGCCGCTCGATCGTCGCCACCAAGGCGACCTGCCAGGTGGCGAGCCATTTTACAAAGCTGATCTATTTCGGCGGCATCATCGATCAGGCGGCATCGCTCGATCCGGTGCTCGCGACTGTGGCGATCTTGGCCTCGATGCTCGGCACCTCGCTGGCGCGGCGCATCCTGGAGGCCATGAGCGAGCAGCAGTTCCGCACCTGGGCGGGCCGGCTGATCACGACGATTGCGAGCTACTACATCATCTATGGCGCCTGGCTGCTGTTTTTCGCGCGCGAGTCCGTCGCTGCCAATTAGCGCATGATCCGGAAAAGTGTGCAGCGGTTTTCCGAAGAGATCATGCGCAATCGAGAAGGAGAGGAGCGATGACAGAGACAGCCGATCCGCTGGTGCTCGACTTCGTCGAATGGATCGCCAGGGAGCCGCGGGTCTATTCGGAAGTGGTCGCGACCTGGAAGACCTCCTGTCCGCGGCTGACGATCTGGGAGGATGCGGCCGACCATGGCTATGTCGTGCGCGAGACCATCGCCGGCTTCGGCCTCGTCGTGACCATCACCGAGGACGGCGAGAAGTTTCTGCGCGCCAACGGCCGGATCGGCTGATCGCCCGGGGAGTTCGTCTTGATCTTTATGCTTTTTGCTCGGCGTTCATTGCAGCTCTGACGGCTCCGCGGATCACGGTTGCGCCCTTTGGTGGCGCGCGGCATTGACTTGGCCACGATCCGGCGCGAAATTCATGCAATCGCATCTAATTCGCAAGCAGGAAGCGCCGCCATGATCGATCTGTATTACTGGACCACGCCGAACGGCCACAAGATCACGATGTTCCTCGAGGAGACCGGCCTCGCCTACAAGATCTTTCCGATCAACATCGGCAAGGGCGAACAGTTCAAGCCGGAGTTTCTGGCGATCGCGCCAAACAACCGCATTCCGGCGATGGTCGATCACGAGCCGAAAGGTGGAGGCAAGCCGATCTCGATTTTCGAATCCGGCGCCATGCTGCTCTACCTTGCCGAAAAGACCGGCAAATTCCTCACCGCCGATCTCCACGGGCGCTATGACGCGATCCAGTGGACGTTCTGGCAGATGGGCGGGCTCGGGCCGATGGCCGGCCAGAATCACCATTTCCGCAACTACGCGCCGGAAAAGCTTCCCTACGCCATCGATCGCTATGTCAACGAGACCAACCGCCTCTATGGCGTGCTCAACAAGCGCCTCACTGACCGCGCGTTCATTGCCGGCGACTATTCGATCGCCGACATGGCCTGCTATCCCTGGGTGGTGCCGTACAAGAACCAGGGACAGGAGATCGACGACTTCCCGCATCTGAAGCGCTGGCTGGAGGCGATCCGTGCGCGGCCTGCAACCGAGCGCGCCTATGCCAAGGCGAAGGAGGTCAATCCGAACTTTGGCCAGCCCGCGATCCGCACCGAGGAGGAGCGCAAGATCCTGTTTGGACAGACCGCCGCCGTGGTGCGGTAACGGTCTTCGTCATTGCGAGCGAAGCGAAGCAATCCAGACTTTCACCGCGGTGACACCCTGGATTGCTTCGGCGCAAGCGCGCCTCGCAATGACGGTCGCATTGGGGCGTGTCCTCGACCACGACCTCGCGCGGTTTGACTCCGCAGCTAATTTTTGATATCATAAATATATCGAAAAAAATCCGGGAGATCGCGTATGTCCACGGCCCCTGTGTTGGCTCCGACCCGCGGCAGCACCGTCGTCGACAGCGACCTCAAGGCTGTCAACGGGTATGCGATGCTCGCGATCGGCCTTGCTCTCATCGCGCTGTTCGCGTGGCTCATCCCGACCGGCTTCGACAACAACGGATACGCTCTACCCCGGGTCTGGCTCCTGCTGCTCGCGATCCTCATCGTCGCCGTGGCCACCGCCAAAGGCCTCGTCATTCTCCAGCCGAACGAGAGCCTCGTCTGCCTGCTGTTCGGCAGCTATGTCGGCACTGAACACCGGCCCGGGCTCTGGTGGGTCAACCCTTTCAATTCGAAGACCAAGGTGTCGCGCCGCCTCCAGACCCTGGAGTCCGGTCCACTCAAGGTCAACGATGCGGCCGGCAATCCGGTCGACATTGGCGCGGTGGTCGTGTGGCGCGTCGAGGATGCTGCAAAGGCGCTGCTCGAGGTCGGCTCCTATGCCGACTATGTCAAAGCCCAGAGCGAAACGGCGCTGCGGCGGATGGCGAGCGTGCATCCCTATGACGAGGTCGAGGCGGAAGAAGCGGTCGAGCAGGGCGGACATCCGCCGATGACCACCGTCAGCCTGCGCGACGGCGGCGATGCCATCATCGAAACCCTGCTGAACGAAATCCGCACGCGAATGGCGCCGATCGGCGTCTCCGTAGTCGAAGCGCGCATCTCGCATCTCGCCTATTCCTCAGAGATCGCCGGCGCCATGCTGCGCAAGCAGGCGGCAAGCGCCGTGGTCGCGGCCAGGCGCATGGTCGTGAAGGGCGCCGTCTCCATCGTCGAAGATGCGCTGCGAGAGCTCGACCAGAAGAAACTTGCCGACGCCCTCGATCCGGAGCGAAAAGCCGCGATGATCTCGAATCTGCTCGTGGTGCTGGTCGGCGACCGCGAGGTCACTCCGGTGATCAATACCGGCACTCTCTATTCATGACCCGTCATGGCGCAGCGAGGACGGCCCCCGGGCCCGGAACGCATTCCCTTTCCGCTCCGGGCGGAGAAAGCGATTCTTGACGCGGTGAAACGCTGCGCCGTAGCCGATCTGCGCAGCGTCAACGCCGAAATCGAGATCCTTCTCCGCGAGGCCCTGGCGCGCCGTGGAATCCGGATCAAGCCGCCGGACGAAGGTGACAGCGGCGAATGACGTCCGGGTTGCTTGCTGCTCATCGTGGCCGCCGGTTTCCGGTCCTGCGTCATGCCGCGCCGGCAGAATGCCGTCGCGCCGGCGGCGTTGCTCCAAACCAAAAACGATTGCGCCGCGTGCCGCCGTAGCGCATTGTCGCGCCGGTCTTTTTTGACAGGATTGCCGGGCATGCAGGCGGATACCCCCTTAAGGGCCTTTCTCACCGTCGCCGAGCCGCAATTGTTCGTCGCCGACATCAAGGCCGCCTGCGATTTCTTCGTAAAGCTCGGCTTTGCGATCGAGTTCACCTATGGCGAGCCGCCCTACTACGCGCAGGTGAAGCGCGATGCGGCGCGCCTCAACCTGCGCTGTGTCAAGCAGCCGGTGATCGATCCTGTTCTACGCGACCGCGAGGAACTGCTGGCGGCGTCGCTGACGGTCGCAACCGCCGCCGAGATCAAGCAGCTGGCCGAGGAGTTCGAGGCCGCGGGCGTCGTGTTCTTTCAACCGCTGAAGCGCGAGCCCTGGGACGCACTGGATTTCATCGTGAGGGATCTCGACGGCAATCTCCTGCTGTTCGCTGGGCCGGCCGACCGCTGATTGTCGATCTTGTCCGGCAAGCGGTAAGCGCCACGGCGACGCTGCCCGCGACTGAGTTCGACCGTCAGTTGCCGCGGGCGGCTTGGGCGCCGCAACGTGCGCCCGCCTCTGCAACATCCGTCTGCGCGTCCGCGGCCTCGCACAGGCAGGCTCGGCACAAACAGTCTTCGCCCGCACGCGGCATCGGCAGCCGCGCGGATTCCTTCGCGCACCAGCAAGCCTCGTCCCCAATGCAGGTAAATTCAGTGCCGCATCGATGACAGGCGAGATGCCGCGCTTTGCTTCCTAACCAATTGTTCATGATTCCCACTCATCGCCTGCCGCGTTTTTAATGTCGGGTTCATCTGCTGTCGCAGTATAGTTTGGTCGCGCAGTTCGAACCAAGGTTAGAGGAAAAGACGATGACCCGCGATTCGCAAGCTGCCCTTGTCGCGCTCAACCGTTTCGGGTTCGGTGCGCGCGGCGGTGCATCCGGCGACTTCGTCAATGCGGCCACCGATCCGCGCGGCTTCGTCAAGTCCGAACTCGGCCGTCCGAACGGCGCCCTGTTCGAGGTCCCCGGATTGCAGTCGACGCCGGCGCTGGGGGAGGCGGTATTCGCTTATCAGGAAGAGCAGAAGAAGGCGCGGGAGGCGAAGGCGGGCGCGCCCGCATCGGAAGGAGCGCCGCAACCATTTCCTGCCGACGCCAATGCGCGGATGCGCGCGCCTGCGCTCGCCAACGCGGCATCCGATATCGCCGGCAAGGATAGCGGGATGAAGCCGGCGGAGGGCGGGAGCGCCGCGGCCTCGAGAGCACCGAATGCAACTATGCAAGCGGATGGGGCGAAGCAGGCCGCGCAGCCGCAGCAACCGCAAAACGTCATCCAGAAGACGTTTCGTGCCGAAGCATTGGCCAGGCTGCAGCGCGCCGTACTTGCCGATTGCGGATTCACCGAACGGCTGGTCACCTTCTGGTCCAATCATTTCTGCATCTCGGCCGAGAAGGGCGCGCTGGCGCGGATGTGGGCCGGCTCGTTCGAACGCGAGGCGATCAGGCCGCATGTGCTCGGGCGTTTCGCGGACATGCTGAAGTCCGTCGAACAACATCCGGCCATGCTGTTCTTCCTCGATAATCAGCAGTCCCTCGGCCCGGACTCGCGCGCCGGCCAGAACCGCAAGCGCGGCCTCAACGAAAACCTCGCCCGCGAAATCATGGAGCTGCACACGCTCGGCGTCGGCGGCGGCTACACCCAGGAGGACGTCACCGCACTCGCGCGCATCATCACCGGCTGGAGCTTTGCGGGCCGGCAGGGCAAGCTCGGCGAGCCCGGCAGTTTCGTGTTCAATGCCAACGCCCATCAGCCGGGACTTCAGAGGCTGCTCGGCAAGGTTTATGAGCAGGGGGGCATCGCACAGGGCGAGGCCGCGCTCGCCGACATCGCACGGCATCCGTCGACCGCAAAATTCATCGCCACCAAATTCGCCCGGCATTTCGTCGCCGATGATCCGCCGCCTGCGCTGGTGGCGCGGCTGCAGGAGGTGTTCACGCGAACCGATGGCGACCTCCGGGCGATGACGCTGGCGCTGGTCGATGCCGACGAGGCCTGGAGCGCGCCGCCGACCAAGCTGCGCAGTCCGTATGAATTCCTGGTCGCGGCCGGGCGGGCGCTCGCCCGCGTTCCGGATGAGCCCGGCCTTTATCTCGGCGCGCTCAACACGCTCGGCCAGCCCCTGTGGTCGCCGGCGGGACCGAACGGCTTTGCCGACACCAATGCGGCCTGGGCCGCGCCGGAGGGCATGAAGCTCAGGCTCGACATCGCGGCGCAGATCGCATCGCGCGCCGGCAACAATGTCGACCCGCGCGAGCTCCTGGAACTGGTCGCGGCCGACGCGGCGTCCGAGGAGACACGGCGAACCATCGAGCGCGCGGAATCGCGCCAGCAGGCGCTGGCGCTGCTCTTGATGTCGCCGGAATTTCAGAGGAGATGATTATGGACTGCTGCGAAGCAAGCCGCCTGCTCGTCCCATCGCGCCGCGCGCTGCTGCTCGGCGGCGCCTCGTTCGCGGCCTGGGCCTACTTGCCGAAATTCGCGCGCGCGGCCGATGGCCGCGATCCGCGGCTCGTCGTCATCATCCTGCGCGGCGCGCTGGATGGGCTCGCGACTGTCGCGCCCGTGGGCGATCCCGACTACGCCGGACTGCACGGCGCGATCGCGCTGTCGACCGACGGTCCGCATGCCGCCACCGCGCTCGATGGCTTCTTCGCGCTGCATCCGGCGATGCCGGAGTTTGCACGCATGTACCGGGACAAGCATGCGGCTGTCATTCATGCTGTTGCGACGCCCTACCGCGATCGTTCGCATTTCGACGGTCAGGACGTGCTGGAAAGCGGCTTTGCCGGGCCCGGCCGGGTGCAGTCCGGCTGGCTCAACCGCGCGCTGGAAGCGCTGCCGCGCGGCGAGCGCGTCAAGAGCGCGCTGGGGGTCGGCCCCACCACGCCTCTGGTGCTGCGCGGCGCTGCGCCGACGGTCGGCTGGGCGCCCGTCGCGCTGCCGCAGGCCGATGACGACACTGCGATGCGGCTCGTCGCGCTCTACCAGCATCGCGATGCGGCGTTGGCCTCCGCGTTGTCGCAGGGCCTGCAACTGGAAAAGGCTGCGCTTGGCGACGACATGAAGCCGAAGTCCGGGGCCAATGGCGCGGCCGCGATGCGGCAGGTGGCGCGCGGCGCGGCCAAGCTGATGGCCGCCGATGACGGACCGCGC
>NZ_JAFATE010000240.1 GCF_019244115.1 Bradyrhizobium sp. | reverse complement strand
TGCGGGCCCATCTGACATTCCAGAACGTCTCGTCACCATCTCTTGATCGGCCGCGCCTTGTTAAACGGAGGCATCCTCCGTATAACTGGCTACACCACGCCCAGCCGCCTCTTCCATTCAACTCTTCCGGCGGTCACGCGTGCCCTAGGTCGATGCGTCCCGGCCGCGAGCCGCGAACGCTTCCGATCCGGGCAGACCATAGCATCGATCGGAACATTGCATGACTCTGTCTATCAGTCTCACCGTCAACGGTGAGCGGCGCGATATCGTGCTGGACGACCCGCGCGTCACGCTGCTCGACCTGCTGCGCGAACGCCTCGATCTCACCGGAACCAAGAAGGGATGCGACCGCGGCCAATGCGGCGCCTGCACGATCCTAGTCGACGGACGGAGGATCAACGCCTGTCTAGCGCTGGCGCTTAGCCATGACGGCGCCACCATCACCACCATCGAGGGCGTCGCGCAAGGCGACCGGCTGCATCCCGTGCAGGCCGCCTTCATCGCCCACGACGCGCTGCAATGCGGCTTCTGCACGCCCGGCCAGATCATGAGCGCGATCGGGCTGATCACTGAAGGCCAGGCTGGTGACGATCCGGAGCGCGTCCGCGAAGCCATGAGCGGAAATCTCTGCCGCTGTGGCGCGTATGCCGGAATCACGGAGGCCGTCCTTGAAGCCCAGGCGCAGCTTGCTGCGCCCAAGACGGAGCGCGCGGCATGAAGCGTTTCGATTATGTGAGACCGAACACCCTCACCGAAGCCATCAGCGCCGCAGCCGAGCCCGGCGCGGCCTATCTCGCCGGCGGCACCAATCTGCTTGATCTGATGAAAGGCGGGATCGCACATCCGACGCGCCTGGTGGACGTCTCGCGCCTGCCGGGACTCGATCGCATCGAGCGGCAGGCTGACGGCTCCTGGCGGATCGGCGCGCTGGTGCGCAATGCCGACCTCGCCCAGGATCCCGATTTCGCAAAGGCGTTTCCGGCGATCGTGGAGGCGCTGCTGTCGGGTGCATCGGGGCAACTCCGCAATGCTGCGACCGTCGGCGGCAATCTGTTGCAGCGGACGCGCTGCAGCTATTTTTATGACCCCGCCAGCGCCTGCAACAAGCGCACGGTAGGATCGGGCTGCGATGCGCGCGAGGGCGACAACCGCCTGCACGCGATCCTCGGCTGGAGCGATAGCTGCATTGCCACCCATCCATCGGACTTCTGCGTGCCGCTGACAGGCTTCGACGCGATCGTAGAGATCGCGGGCAAGAATGGCAGCCGTGAAGTCACCGTCGAGGCGCTGCATCCGCTCCCCGGCACGACACCGGAGCGCGACAGCGTGCTGGCTCCGGGTGAACTGATCACGGCGCTGCGGCTGCCGGCGACGGCAAGTACCTTCGCAGGGCATGCGCGTTACCTGAAGGTGCGCGACCGGACCTCCTATGCCTTCGCGCTGGTCTCGGCCGCGGCGGGTCTCGTCATCGAAAACGGGACGGTCAAGGAGGCGCGGCTCGCGCTCGGCGGCATTGCCGCAAAGCCCTGGCGCGCGCGATCCGCCGAAGCGATGCTGGCGGGCGCCCGTCCTGAACGTGCGGCCTTCGAGCCTGCCGCGCGCGCCGCCCTCACTGAAGCAAAACCGTCCGGCGACAACGCCTTCAAGATCGAACTCGCCGAGCGCGTCATCGTTCGCGCGCTGATGCTGGCCGCGGCCGGCACCCCGGACCGCGTTCCCGCGCTCCCCGCCTCGCCATTCTCCTCCCATGCCGGAGCTGCCCTTCATGCTTGATATCATCCCGACCCGCGATCCCGCCCATATCCGGCATGGATCGAACAGCGGTCAGCCGCTGACCCGCCGCGACGGCGCGCTCAAGGTCACCGGCGCGGCGCGCTATGCCGCGGACAATCACCCGCCAAAAATGCTCTATGCCGTGATGGCGGTCTCGAGCATCGCGCGCGGGCGCGTGGTGTCGCTCGACGTCGCCGCGGCCAAACGCCACCCCGGCGTGGTCGAAGTCATGACGGAGCAGAACCGGCCCGCCCTCGCCGAAGACCCCGATGCGAAAACCAACCCGTTCATGTTCCGCTACGAAGCTATGCAGAATGACCGGGTGCGCTACGCCAACCAGCCGATCGCGGTCGTGATTGCCGAGACACTGGAGGCGGCCACGGAGGGCGCCGCGCTGCTTGCGCCGACCTATGAGGTCGAGCCGGCCCGCACCGGCCTCGACGGCAACGAAAGTTTTGTTCCGCCTGCGGTCGGTGTCGGTAATCCATCTGCGTTGCGACATGGCGACGTCGACGGTGCGCTCAAAACATCGGCGCATGCGATCGACGTGACTTACGAGACACCAGCGCAATATCACAATGCAATGGAGCCGCATGGCATCGTCGCGCAGTGGGACGGCGACAAGCTCTCGATCGATACCCCGACGCAGGGGCTGGTGATGATGCAGGCGCGCATCGCCGGCCTGTTCGGTATTCCGCCTGGTAATGTTCACATCCGCAGTCCCTTCCTCGGTGGCGGTTTCGGCTCCAAGGGCCTGATTTCCGGTCCGGTGGTTCTCGGTCTGCTCGCCGCAAAGCTGGTGCAGCGGCCGGTGAAGCTCGTGCTGCGCCGTGACCAGATGTATGGTCCCGTGGGTCACCGCTCGCCGACCCGCCAGCGCCTGCGCATGGCCACGGCCAAGGACGGCGCGCTGACCGCGATCGATCACCATGCCAAGGTCGCAAGCTCGACTTTTGACGATTTTTTCGAGCCGGCGGCCAACGCCTCGCACAGCCTTTATGCGAGCCCGGCGATCGCCATCTCCCATGAAGCCGTGCGGCTCGACAACGGCACGCCGCTGTTCATGCGCGCACCCGGCGAGGCGCCGGGCTCGCTGGCGCTGGAATGCGCCATCGACGAGATGGCGCTGGCCTGCGGCATGGACCCGCTCGCCTTTCGACTGAAGAATTATGCCGAGGTCGAGCCGATCTCGGGCCGGCCGTTTTCGTCGAAGGCGCTGCGCGAGTGCTACACGCAGGGCGCCGAACGGTTCGGCTGGGCGAAGCGTCCGCTCGAGCCTCGCCAAATGCGCGATGAGAACGGCTTTCTGGTCGGCTGGGGCATGGGCACCGCGATCTTCCCGGCGCTGATGTTCGCCGCCGAGGCGCGCGCGGTGGTGCGCCGCGACGGTTCGGCCACCATGGAGACCGGCGCGCATGACATGGGCCAGGGCGCCTGGACCGCGCTCGCGCAGATCGCGGCGGATGCGCTGGCGCTCGGTATCGACGAGGTCGAGTTCAAGGCCGGCACGTCCGACCTGCCGGATGCCGGCATTGCCGGCGGCTCGGCCCACACCGCGACCGCGGGCAGCGCAATCCACAATGCCGGCGCCGCCGTCATCGCAAAGCTCGCCGAGCTTGCCACCTCCGACCAGCGCTCGCCGCTGTTCGGCGCCGGCAATGCCGGCGTGATCGCGCGCGGCGGCCGCCTGCATCGGCGCGACGACGACAGCCGCAGCGAAAGTTATGTCGACATTCTCGCGCGCGCCGGTCTCGCCGAGGTCGAAGCCCGCGGCAATGGCGCGATCGATCCGGCGGCGCAGGCCAACTACGCCATGCAGGCGCATGGCGCCGTGTTCGCCGAGGTGAAGGTCGATCCTGAGCTTGGCCAGATCCGCGTCAGCCGCATGGTTGGCGCGTTCGCCGCAGGCCGGGTCATCAATCCGCGCCTGGTCAAGAGCCAGTATTTTGGTGGCATGATCTGGGGCATCTCGTTCACCTTGCATGAGGAGGCGATCACCGATCGCCGCTCCGGCCGGATCATGAACGCCAATCTGGCGGAATACCACGTGCCGGTGAACGCCGACGTGCCGCCGATGGAAGCGCTGATGATCGACGAGCACGATCCCTACGTGAACCCGCTCGGCATCAAGGGCGTCGGCGAGATCGCCATCACCGGTTCGGCCGGTGCCGTTGCCAACGCAGTGTGGCACGCGACCGGGGTTCGCGTGCGGCGCTTCCCGATCCGGATCGACGATCTCTTGAAGGGCGGTGACGGCTAGGGACGCGTCACGCGAATGACACTGGTGTATGCTGCCAGCGCATACACCGGTGCAACGCGATGCTCCGCTTTCTCGTCGTCGTCGTTTTCTACGGCACGGTTTTCGGCGGCTTGCGCACTGAGGCCGCGTTCACGGGCGAGGTGAGTGAGGCGCCGGCCGGCACGGTCTGGACCGTGCTCATCCCCGACGCCTTTCCCCGCTTTGTCTACACGTGGCACTTCAACGCCGACGGCAGCTATGCCGAGGACGGCCACGATGCCGCGACCGACAGGCCGATCCAATCCACACTGCATGGACATTGGAGCCGCGAGGGGTCGCACATGATCCTGCGGCAGGACGGGCTGCCTTATGTGTTCGACGGCGTGGTTCTCGGCGACCTCTATGCCGGCACCATGACCTTCGACGGGCGCGCCAGCTCGCGCTTCTGCGCGGCCAGAGGCGAGCAGCCGCCGGATCATTGCAATCCGCCGCAGGGCATCGCGGCGATTTGAGCGCGAGAGCCATGTCTCAAACGGCACATGGGGCTTGCGAAATTAAGCCATTCTTCACCCTTCATTAGCGCCCCGTTAAGCACAAAAAACATTTAAACCCCAATAGGTTGGGTTGAGGACGGCTGTGCTCTGGGAGTGACAGCTTTTTATTGAAATGCGGGCTATCTGACGGCGCATTGATGGCGCCCCCGACGGCGTCTTTCTCGGTGTTCTGTTGGAGACAAGACCCATGAAGAAGTTCCTGCTCACGACCGTGGCGCTTGCAACTCTTGCCGCAGTTGCCCCTGCGCTCGCGGCCGACCTCGGCGCCCGCCCCTATCCCTACGCCAAGGCTCCGCCCGCCTATGCCGCGCCGATCTACAACTGGACCGGCTTCTATCTCGGCGGTCATCTCGGCGGCGCGTTCACCAGCGACAACAATTTCTCTGGGCTCGCCACCGGCAACAACGGCAACGGCCGCTTCCTCGGCGGCGTGCAGGGCGGCGCCGACTGGCAGTTCGCCCCGACCTGGGTGATCGGCGCCGAGGCGCAGTACAGCTGGATTTCCGGCAATGTCGGCGCGGTGTTCCCCGGCGGCTTCGCCTACACCAACAAGCAGCGCGGGCTCGGCTCGGTGACCGGCCGCGTCGGCTACACCTGGGGTCCGGGGCTGCTCTATGTGAAGGGCGGCTACGCCTTCTCCGACAACAATGAGAGCGTGACGCTCGGCGGTGTGCCGGTCGCGTTCGCGACCACAGGCGATCACTCCAACGGCTACACCGTCGGCGCCGGCGTCGAATATCTGTTCGCGCCGAACTGGTCGGCCAAGGCCGAATATCAGTATTACAATTTCGGCAAGGCGACCTTCACGGCGCCCGCCGCGCTCGTGCCGTTCGGCAGCTTCACCACCGACGACCATGTGATCAAGGCCGGCATCAACTACCGCTTCAACTGGGGCGGCCCGGTCGTTGCGCGCTACTGATTTTGCGCAGCTATTGCGCAAGGCGAAAAAAGGCCGGCGAAATGCCGGCCTTTTTAATTGGTTGGCAACGAAAATTTGCCACGTGCGCCGAACCTTCGCGAGTTTGTTAACCGGGTAAAAGGATACTCGCATCAAATTCAATTCGAAAATGAAAGAAGGTCGGGGGAAACTGCGATGGCGTTTTGGTCGCGCAACGGCAAATCCATTGTTCCGCGCCTCCTGCCGCGATGGGGCGTGCGAGGCAGTCTGTTCGCAGCCTTCACGGTGATTGCCGGCATGGCGATCGTGATCAGCGCCGGCGCCGGTCTCGTGCTCGGCCACCTCGGCGGCGCCATGGCGAGTCTCAGCGGGCAGACCATCCCAGGGCTGGTCGCAAGCCTCGGACTGTCCGCGCAGGGCGCGGCGCTCGCTGCCCAGGGCCCCGGCCTTCTGGCCTCGCCGAGCGAGGACGCGCTCAATGAACGCGCCAGGAAAATGAAGGATACCCAGCAGGGCACCGCGCAAAAGCTTGCGGAAATCTCCGATCTGGGCGCCGACCCGGCGGTGGTGGCGGCGCTGCGCGAAACCGTGAAAAACATCGACGAGGCGACGCAGAGCCTCGCCTCCGCGGCGCGTGAGCGGCTGACGCTCGCCGCAGAGCATGACAAGCAATATGAGGGCCTGCGCGCGGCGCAGACCGCCTTTGCTGCCGCCGGCGCGCCGGTCATGATGGATGCACAGACCCGCATCAACGCCATTCTGGGCTCGGCCAGCCTGTCTGCGGACGACGCCAACGACGCCGCACAGACCGTGCTGCAGCTCAGCAACGTCATCGCCAGCGGCAATCTCGCCGCCGCCGACCTGATCGCCGGCCTGTCGGCCAACAACAGCGACCAGCTCGACGACATCCAGAAGGAGTTCAAGCAGGCCGCGGGCCGCGTCCGGTCCAACCTCGATCTCCTGCCCGACAATCAGGGCGCCAAGTCGCTGCGGGGCGTCGCCGAAAAGCTGCTCGCCTTCGGCACCGGCAAGAGCGGCGTGTTCAACCTGCGCCAGAAGGAGCTCGACGGCTTCGACTATGGCCAGACCGTGCTGGATGAGACGCGCAAGCTCAATGTCGGGCTCGACATCGGCGTGCAGCAGCTCGTCGATGCCGTGCGCAAGAGCACCGACGCCGCGACCGCCGCCGCGCGTCAGGAAATCTCCGCGGCGACGATGGCAATGCTTGGGCTCGGCGTGCTGACGCTGATCGGATCGGCGCTGTTCGTGTGGCGCTATGTCGGGGCCAACATCCTGAAGAGGATCGGCGGCCTGCAGCGTTCGATGCAGCGCCTGTCCAGCGGTGATCTCGAGACCGACATCGTCGGCTCGAAGCAGCGTGACGAGATCGCGGCGATGGCGGACGCACTCGAAGTGTTCCGCGACAGCATGATCCGCGCCCGCGCGCTCGCCGCCGCGCAGGACGAGGACCGTGTCGCCAAGAACGAACGCGCGTCGCGCATCGAGGCCAAGATCGCCGAGTTCGAGGCCACCGTGCGGAGCGCGCTCGGCAATCTGCAAGGCTCCGCTAGTTCGATGCAGGCTACCGCCCAGGGCATGTCGTCGACCGCCCAGCAGTCGAGCGCGCTGGTCAGCGCAGTCGCCTCCGCCGCCGAGGAAACCTCCGCCAATGTGCAGACGGTGTCGGCCGGCACCGAGCAGCTGTCGTCCTCGATCGCGGAGATCGGCCGCCAGGTCGTGACCTCGGCGGAAATCGCCCGCAAGGCGGTCGCGGAGGCCGGCGCCACCGACGCCACCATGCAGGGGCTCGCCGACAATGCGAGCCGCATCAGCGTGGTGGTCGACCTCATT
>NZ_JAFATE010000074.1 GCF_019244115.1 Bradyrhizobium sp. | reverse complement strand
TCAACCCGCTGCTCCAAATACGTGAGCGGTCCGTGAACCGCATCTTGAAATTTGCCGCTTCGGGCAGCATGCTGCTGATATGGGAGAGTGGAAGCAAGAAGAGTGGGCCCGCTGGCGTGGATTGCTATCGGAACAGCAGACGAGCGGGCAAACCATCGCCGGATTTTGTCGCGAGCGGATGCTGCCCGTGTGGCAGTTTTATGAGTGGAGGAAGCGACTGGGGGCGAAGACCGAGTCCTTTGTGGCCGTCGAGGTGGTTGCCGCCGAACCAGCGCCTCTGCCGACAGCGCCCACCCCGGTACCGGGCACTCCTCTGGAGATTCGGTTGCGTGGCGGCCGAAGCTTGCTGGTCGGGCCGGATTTTGACGCCGCGCATCTGCGCCGGCTCTTGCAGGTGCTGGAGCCAGAGCCGTGATCGGCTTACCCAGCTTGGCGGCGCTGGATCACGGTACCGGGCCGCGCATCTGGCTCGCAGCGGAAGCGACCGACATGCGCTGCGGCTTTGACCGGCTGGCGGCGCGCGTCGAAGCCGTCACCGGCGAGAGCCCTTTGAGCGGACATTTGTTTGTGTTTCGTTCGCGCGGCGGCGGCCGCTTAAAAATTTTGGCCTGGGATCGCGATGGTTTTGTTCTCTATTACAACTAACCTTCTTCACACTACACCTCTTTCGATCTGATTTGAACATTTTAATGTTTTGACTTTTTTCGCAGCCGATGCTCGATCGACGAGGCGGTCCCATCGGCTGCAATGTTTAACCGGCCCGTTAGCGTCGGGCAGCTCGTAAAGCCAAGCGTGGCCGTTGTAGGCGTACCGGGTGACTAGTCCATACTCGGCCCAACGGACAACTGTTGCCTCGTGGATGCCCAGACGCGCCGCCGCTTCACTTTGCGTCAGCATGCCGCGCTCCCGCAGTCGATCGTAGCGGGAGCGGAGATCATATTCGTGGACGAGATACGCCACCCGCAGGGCCGTGAAGCGAGCATCGCCCCGTCCCGGCCGAGCCGATCCGCCGGGACGAAATCCTCGCTCGTTGAGAAGGTCGGCGATCTCGGAATAGATGTGATGGTCAAGCAGTTGGTCCACCAACGCCACCACCTCGGGAGCGGTCTGGATTTGTTGCGCCGATGACTTAGGATTCCGCGCCGTGAGCGTCTCGGTTTTACCGCCTTTGAACCGCACGTGGATTTTAGTGATTCGTTCGGTTGGAATCTTGATCAAGGTCACATCTTCAATGAGGTAGGCCAGCAGCCGCTTGCGTTCACGGTTCGGTGTACTCGGATCTTCCCAAAGCTTCCGAAATTCCACAGTCATCGCCTTTAACCGTTGGCCGATCGCCTCGTCGAGGACGAGAGGATTCCGCTGCCGTGCCCGCTCTCGTTCCTCTCGTGCCTCCGCCAGGGCCCGCAGCTTGTCGTTCCATTCCCGCTCGAGCGTATCGGCAACGAGACGGTTCTGAGGATTGACCAGCAGGAAGCGACGCTGGGCCAGATCTGCCTCGAACTGAGCACGCTCCATCGCGCGGCCGCGTAGATGATCGGCCTCTTTATATTGCGCCTCGATCTCTCGCCGCACTTCGAGAGCAAGCTCGACCGCTGCCGGGGTCATGCTCTCGATGACTAACGCTCCGATGACCTGATCGATGGGCGGTCCGGCAATCGACTGGCAGTTCGGCTCGCCACGCGTGTTATGGCCCCGATCGCAAACATACCAGGCCTCCTGCCTTCCTCGGCGCGCCGCGTAGCGGACCCGAAAGTGCCTTCCGCAGCGGCCGCAAACAGCGCGGCCTTGCAGGAGAGCCGCCCCTTCTCGCGGCGGCGAGAGACGTGCCAGTTCATAGGGGCGGCTATTCATCTCGAGGATCTTCAGATTGCCTTGAAACTGCTCCCAACTGATATAGCCGGGATGAGCGTTGGGGAAGCAAGCCAGCCAGTCACTAAACGGGCGGTTTCTCGTCTTTTTGCCGTCCGCTGCTCGCCGGTATTGCCGGCGGCCATACACGTAGACGCCGGCGTAGCGTGGATTGTGCAGCATGCGCATGGCGGCCGATGCCGTCAAAGGCCGGAAGACGACCGCTCCGCCGATGCCGAGTCGAGAAGGAAAATCCAGGCCTTCCTTCCGAAAGGCCTTCACCGTCTGGCTCGCGGAGCCGAGGCGCGAGAACGTTTCAAAGAAGTAAGCGATCGCTTCCCGTACCTGTGCGTCCGGGTCCAGCACCACGTGGCCGGCTTCGTCGTAGACCAAGCCCGTGGGCAGGGGGCAACGGTACTCGCCGCGCCGGACCTTATTCAGGACGCCGCCGCGTAGTCGGGCTTTGAGGACGTGGAGTTCCGCTTCGCTCATGGTTCCTTTGAGACCGAGCAGAAGCCGGTCATTGAAACTGGCCGGATCATAAACACCATCCTCGTCGAGGATCAAAGTATCAGCTAGCGCGCAGATCTCGAGCAAACGATGCCAGTCAGCGTTATTCCTCGCT
>NZ_JAFATE010000915.1 GCF_019244115.1 Bradyrhizobium sp. | reverse complement strand
GGACACCACCATCCCGACTATTTGTCGGATGCCGTCGAAAAGATTGCTATGCGCGAACGCGGCGAACGAAAAGCGCACGTATCTGGTGCGATTTCTGGTGCGGTGCTCCCGCTGCGGCCAAACAAGACGGGATAAGCAATTGATTTCGTTGGTGGGCCCGGCAGGACTCGAACCTGCAACCAGACCGTTATGAGCGGCCGGCTCTAACCATTGAGCTACAGGCCCCGCCGCGGGCAGGCGCCCCAGGGCGCCCGCGAGCGGTGCGGCCCTCGTTTACAGGCTGGCTGGCGATCCCGCAATGGTGCCATCATTCCACCGACACGCCGGCGAACGCGACCACCTTGCGCCACCGCTCGGTCTCCTCGGCGATAAGCGCGCCATAGGCCTCGGGCGTCATCGGCATCGGCACGCCACCGAGCTCGGCAAGCCGCGCCTTCAGCTTCGGATCGTCCAGCACCTCGTTGACGGCCTTGTTGAGGATGGCGACGATTTCGGGAGGCGTGCCCTTCGGTGCCGACATGCCATAAAACACCATCGATTCGAATCCGGGCACGGTCTCCGCGATCGCCGGCATGTCCGGCAGGCCCGGCCAGCGCTCCCTCGAGGTGACGCCGAGGGCCCGCAGACTGCCGCCGCGGGCCTGGGCCAGCGCGGTCGGCAGGTTGTCGAAGATCAGCTGCACCTTGTCCGAGATGAGGTCGGGAAACGCCAGCGCCGAGCCGCGATAGGGCACATGCACCATCTCGCATCCGGTCATCGCCTTGAACAGCTCGGCCGACATGTGCACCGTGGTGCCGTTGCCCGAGGACGCAAAGGAGATTTTTCCCGGATTTTTCTTGCAGTAGTCGATCAGCTCCTTGACCGATTTCACCGGCATGGCGTTCGACACCACCAGCAAATTGGGGACCTCGGTGAAGATCGCGACCGGCACGGTGTCGCGCATGAAGTCGAACGGCAGCTTCTTGTACAGCGAGGCGCTGATCGCGTTGTTAGCGCCAGAAAACAGCAGCGTATAGCCGTCCGGCGCCGCGGCGATGCCGGCGGCGGCCGCGATATTGCCGCCGGAGCCGGGGCGGTTCTCCACGACGAATTGCTGGCCGAGACGATCCGACAGGAACTGCGCCATGATCCGCGCGATGGTGTCGACCGGTCCGCCCGGGGCAAAGCCGTTCAACCAGTGCACCGGACGGTTCGGATAATCGGCGGCCCGCGACGGCGTGGTACTTGCGCAGACGACCAGCACGCAGGCGAGGCCGAGCAGCGCGGCACGCAACATGGCAGGCATGTCCTCCCCCTTGTCTGTTTGTTACCTTGGCCATATCACAGATTTCTGTGGCGATCGCGGATCTCGGGGTCGAAGCGAGGCGGCCCGCGCGAACCGTGGTGATTCTTGTTATTTCCTGTGCGCCTGACATGCTCTCACTATGGCCGGTGATTGGCGGGGTTCGTCATGTTCGGACGTTTCGACGCACAGCTATGTTCGATGTCGACCACAAGGCCCGTGCTTGCCAGTCTTGTCGGTCTCTGGCTCATGACGGGCAGTGTTGCGGCGCAAGATCAAGAAAAGGAAAAGATCAATCCGATGACCACGATCAGTCTGGGGACGGCGACACCGGGCGGCGGTTTTCCGCTCTATGGCAATGCCTTTGCGCAGGCGATGAATGCAGCCGATCCCACCCTCGTGGTCACGCCGCGCAACACCAAGGGCAGCAATGAAAACATCCCGCTGCTGGAGGCCGGGCAGCTCGATCTCGGCCTCGTCGCCGGCGAGCCTGCCTATGAAGCGTTCCTGGGTATCGGGCGTGCCGCGACGCATCTGAAAATTCTCACCGCGATGTATTCGAGCCCCGGCATGTTCGTGGTGCGGGCCGACAGCCCCTACAAGACCATCCGCGATCTCGTCGGCCAGCCGGTTGCCTTCGGCGCCAAGGGGTCGGGGCTGCCGATCCTGTCGCGCTACATTCTCGACGGCCTCGGGTTGAGGCAGGACGAGGACTTCAGGTCGATCTATCTCGATCGCGCCGGCGATGGTCCGGCCATGGTGCTGGATGGACGCGCCGCGGCGCTGTGGGGGGCCGGCATCGGCTGGCCCGGCTTTGCTGCGGTGGCCTCGAGTCCGGCAGGCGCGCGCTTCATCGCGCCCGATGCCGCTGAGATTGCGCGCATTCGCGCCAGGCACAGCTTCTTGAAGCCGCTCACCGTGCCGGCCGGCAGCTATCCCGGCCAGACGGCCGCCATCAATTCGGTCGGCTCGTGGAGTTTCGTTCTGGCGCGCGACACCCTGCCGGACGATGTCGCCTATCGCCTCGCGCGCACGCTGCATGGCGTCGAGGCCGCCTTGTGCAAGCAGCTGGCGCAGGCCTGCGAAACCACCGCGGCCAACACGCTCGCCGCCGCGCCGCGCGCGGAGCTGATCCATCCCGGCGTGCTGAAATACTTTCGCGAGATCGGGCTGACAAAGTGAGTATTCGCTGTCGTCCCGGCGAAAGCCGGAAACCCATAACCCGAGGAAGTGGTTTGGAGCACGCTGGGAGAGACCGAGCGCAGCAACAAGCGCCTGTGGTTATGGGTCCGCTTTCGCGGGGACGACATCTCGGTTTGTCGCTCTGCTACGTCGTCACTTCTTCACCAGCGCACACGCCGGATCAGGCGGGCCGAACGCCTGGTCGCCGGGAATCGTCGCCAGAATCTTGTAATAGTCCCAGGGATATTTGCTCTCCTCCGGCGACTTGACCTGCACCAGCATCAGGTCGTGCACCATCAGATTGTCCTCGCGCAGCTTGCCGTGGCGGGCAAAGAAATCCTCGATCGGTTTTTCGCGCATCTTGGCCGCGACCTTCAACGGATCGTCGGTGCCGGTGTCCTTGATCGCCTGAAGATAATGCATGACGGACGAATAGACACCGGCCTGCCACATCGTCGGCATGCGGTTCATCTTGGCGAA
>NZ_JAFATE010000860.1 GCF_019244115.1 Bradyrhizobium sp. | reverse complement strand
CCGCATGCGCCGGTCGTCATCGCGGACAAGGTGTGGATCGGCTTCAACGCCAGCATTTTGAAGGGCGTGACGATCGGCGAGGGGGCAGTGGTCGGGGCGTGCTCCGTAGTCACGCGCGACGTTCCGCCGTTTGCGGTGGTGGCCGGCAACCCCGCGCGCGTGATCCGAACTCTTCCGGTCGCTTGAAGCACGATGGCAGCAGCGCGCACCATGCGTGTTTTTCAGAATGGCGGGCTCTACCCGTCGTATGTGCCGCGCCTGAATGGGCTGGCGCGCGGGGCTTCGGGGTTCGAGGCGCGGCGCCGCGCCTTTCTCGACGACCGGTTCGGCGCGCTGCATTTCCTCGCGCCGGTGCTGGAGGGTGATGCGCAGGCCTTCTTTACCAACGCCGATGATGAGGTCCTGCAGCGGCACTGGGCGCGCGAGAACGGTCTCAAGGCGGCTATTTCGCTCGAAGACATCCTGCTCGCCCAGATCGAGCACCACGGGACCGAGGTCTTCTATAACCTCGATCCCATTCGCTTCGGCAGCACGTTCGTCCGCAAGCTGCCCGGCTGCGTCCGCAAGTCGGTCTGCTGGCGCGCGGCGCCATCGGGGCGCGCGGACCTGACAGCCTATGACGCGATCCTTGGCAATTTTCCCTCGATCCTGGATGCGTGGCGGGGCCAGGGCTGTCGTGCCGAGCTGTTCTTCCCCGCAATCGACCCTGTGATGGCCGAATACGAGCGGGGTGACCGCACCATCGACGTGCTTTTCGTAGGCGGATATTCCAAGCACCATTCGACCCGGGCGCGCGTGCTCGAACGGGTCGCACAGCTCGCGACACGATTTCGCGTGGTCTACTGCCTGGACACATCGCGGCTGACGCGGCTCGCCGAGAGTCCGCTCGGCCGCCTGCTGCCGCTCCGCAAGCATCGCCGGCCCGCGGCGATTGCACAGATCGCCCAGCCGCCGGTGTTCGGCCGCGAACTCTATGGCCTGCTCGGACAATCGAAGATCGTGCTCAACGGCGCGATCGACATGGCAGGCCGCGATCGGGGCAACATGCGCTGCTTCGAGGCGATGGGATGCGGTGCTCTGCTCGTGTCCGATGCCGGAAGCTATCCGGCAGGGATGAAGGCGGATGAGACGATGCTGGCCTACGAGTCAGCGGATAACGGGGCCGACGTGATCGCAGGCGCCCTCGATCGCTGGCCGCGCTCGGCCGAACTGGCGCTTGAGGGCCGGGCGCAGCTGTCCTCGCTCTACAGCAAGTCCCGCCAGTGGCAGTGCTTCGTCGACCTCGTCGCGCAGCTTTAGGCGTGCTAGAGCGAGCGCACGGTCCTCTCTCAAGTCCTCTTGGCTCAAAACGGTAGAATGCGGCTGATCTCGAAAATTCGACGGATCAATGTCGATCTGGTCCTGCAGCGCCTGGCAGGCCGGGCGACCTGTGAGCTCCATTCAGGCGCGACCCTGCACCCCAGAGCGCGGATCCGCAACGCCCGCGGCGACAGCGGCAAGATCGTGATCGGTCCCAACAGCCAGGTTCTCGGCGACCTCTCGACCTTCGCCCATGGCGGCGAGATCAGGATCGGGGAATGGTGCTATATCGGCGAGGCCAGCCGTATCTGGTCGGCGGCCTTGATCGAGCTCGGCGACCGCGTGCTGGTGTCGCATTCCGTAAACATTTTCGACAGCCTCACGCACCCGCTTCACGCGGCGGCACGCCACGCGCAAGTGAAGCAGATTTTTGAGCATGGCCATCCGCAGACCCTGGTCCTCGACGAGAATCCGGTCAGGATTCGCAACGATGCCTGGATCGGAGCCGGCGCCATGATCCTGCGCGGCGTCACCGTGGGCGAGGGCGGCATCGTTGCCGCCGGCGCTGTTGTGACCCGGGACGTTCCGGCCTATTCGATCGTGGCCGGCAACCCCGCGGTGCTGGTCAGGGAATTGTCCGCCGATGAGCGCTAGATCCGAACCGATGAGCTGGGAAGATGCGGTGGGCTGGCTGCGTCAGCAGCCGGACCAGCGCCAGCTCGTGCTCGACGCGTTCTACGACGACCCGCTCATATCAGCCGCGAAACGCTATGCGGCCTGCAGCGAATGGCAGGAGGTCGCGCGATTTCTCAAGGGACGCAGCGGAACGGCGCTCGATGTCGGCGCGGGCCGCGGTATCGCGAGCTACGCGCTGGCGCGGCAGGGTTTTGCGGTGACCGCGCTCGAACCGGATCCGAGCCCGATCGTGGGCGCCGCGGCGATCCGCGCTTTGGCGCGCGAGGAACAGCTTCCGATCGAGGTGGTCGAGGAGTTTTCCGAGCGGCTGCCGTTTGCGGACGGCGCGTTCGACGTGGTGTTGGCCCGCGCCGTGCTGCATCATACCAGCGATCTGGAAGCGGCGTGCCGCGAGATGTTCCGGGTGCTACGGCCCGGGGGCATCTTCCTCGGCCTGCGCGAGCACGTCATTTCCAGGGCGACCGATCTCGACCGCTTTCTCGCGCAGCACCCGCTGCACCGGCTCTATGGCGGCGAGAACGCTTTTCTATTGCCGCGTTATGTCGATGCGCTTCGCACCGCCGGCTTTACCGCCATCGACGTGCTGTCTCCGTTGGAGAGCCCGATCAACCTGTTTCCGTACACCGCTGAGACGCTGCGTCTTGCGGTCATCGAGAAATTGTCGCGAAGAATTCCGCTCGCGCCACTCTGGCGCGGCGTGTTCGGGTCGCAGTGGCTGTTCGACATGTTGCTCAAAGGCGCCGAGCGTTTTGATAACAGGCCGGGGCGGCTTTATTCCTTCATCTGCACCAAGGCGCGCGCATGACCGTCTGGGTCACAGGTGGCAACGGTTTCATCGGGCGCAACCTGATCCGTCTGCTGGCGGATCAGGGCCGCGCGGTGCACGGCATCGGGCACGGCCTGATCGACGACGCCGAGTGTGCCCGTCTTGGCCTCCGCAATTGGGTCAATGGCGAGATCGAGGCCGCCAATCTGGATATCCTGGCGAAGCTCTCGGGCTTGCCGACGGCGATCTTTCATCTGGCGGGTGGCTCGTCGGTCGGCCTGTCGATCGCGCAACCCCTCGAGGATTTTTCGCGCACGGTCGTCGGCACAGCGCGCCTGCTCGAATGGCTGCGCCGCTCGGTGCCAGATTGCCGCCTGGTCGTGGCGTCCAGCGCCGCGGTCTATGGCGCGCATCATGATGGACCGATTTCCGAAGACGCAGAGACGCTGCCCGTTTCGCCCTATGGCCATCACAAGCTGATGATGGAAGAGCTCTGCCGCAGCTTTGCGGTGAGCTACGGGCTGCGCAGCGCCGTCGTGCGGCTGTTCTCGGTCTACGGACGCGGTTTGCGCAAGCAGCTGTTGTGGGACATCGGCCTGCGCCTTGCGCGCGGCGAGCGGACGCTGACGCTCGGCGGCACCGGCGCGGAGCTGCGCGACTGGGTCCATGTGCGCGACGCGGCCCGGCTGCTTGCGACAATAGCCGATCGGCCGCAGCCCGACGTGTTTTACGTGATGAATGGCGGCAGCTCGGCTGGTACGACGGTTGCCGAGGTGACCGCAATGCTCGTGAGGAACTGGGACGGTAACATTGCCGTTCGATTCTCGGGACAAGGACGATCAGGCGATCCGTTCAGCCTGGTCGCGGATGCCGCGCGGCTGCGGGCGCTGCCGTTCAACTTCGAGACCTCGCTCAGCGACGGGATGGCCGATGCCGTTGCCTGGCTGAAGGGCCAGCCGGCGTGAGCGACGGCGCGCCGATTCGGCTGGCGTTCACGATCATCTCCCGCCGGAGATGGGCCGGGGGCTACAATTATCTGCGCAACCTGTTCGCGGCGCTGAACGATCATTGTCCGGGCGCCGTGACGCCGGTGGTGTTCGCCGGGCTCGGCGACGATGCGGCTGATCTCGACGACCTCGGGCGTATCGGCGGTGTCGAGACGGTGCGCGCGCCGGCCTTCGACCAAGATCGCGTCGGTGTCGCGGGCGCGTTTCTGCTCGGGCAGGACCGGGCCGCGGTTGCGGAATTTCGCCGCCACCGGATCGACGCGGTGTTCGAATCGGCGCGCTTCTTCGGCTGGCGGCTGCCCTATCCGGCGCTCGCCTGGGTCCCCGACCTGCAGCATCGGCAATTGCCGCAGCTCTTTCCGACGGCGGCGCGCTGGCGGCGGGAGCTCGGCTTCCGCGCCCAGTTCGCTGCGGGGCGGACCATCCTGCTGAGCAGCGCAAGCGCCGAGCGCGATTGCCTCACCTTCTATCCCAATGCCAAGGGAAAAACGGTCGTCGTCCGTTTCGCCACGCGGCCGCCGGCCGCGCTGCTCGGGCGGGATCCGGGTGAGGTGATCGCGACCTATGGCCTGCCGGCAAACTATTTCTATCTGCCCAATCAATTCTATGCGCACAAGAATCATGGGCTGGTCGCAATCGCCTTGAAGATCCTGGCCGGGCAGGGCCGCGAAGTGGTGGTCGCGGTCTCCGGCAGCCAGCACGACGCGCGGGGCTCGGAGGCCTTTGATGCCGTGATGCGCATGGTGCGTGAACTGGGTCTGGAGACGAGCTTCCGCTATCTCGGGGTGATCCCGATCGAACACGTTTATGCGCTGTTACGAAGTGCGGTCGCG
>NZ_JAFATE010000839.1 GCF_019244115.1 Bradyrhizobium sp. | reverse complement strand
GCGAAATGCAGCGTCAGCATCCCAAAATCCTCCCGAAGGCAGGCCTTGCGACTTTTGTTCGCGATACTTGAACATCAGGATACTATAGATTTCCGCCGCAGGGACCGGCGCGGGTCGTTGCCGCACACCCGCAATGATGATTATATCGCATAACAATTACCGCAGAGGGTCACCAAAAGGCCCCACGCATCAGGGAGAGATGACCGATGAGGAAGACGATTATGGCGTTGCTGCTGGCCGCCAGCGTGACGCCTGCGTTCGCGGAGGAACAGACCGTCAATCTGAAGATTTCGCACTGGGTGCCGGCCTCGCACCCCCTGCAGAAGGCGCTGGAAGACTGGGCCGCCGCAGTGGAGAAGGCCTCCGGGGGCACGATCAAGTCCCAGGTCTTTCCGGCACAACAGCTCGGCAAGGCGATCGACCATTATGACATGGCGCGCGACGGTATCGCCGACGTGACTTACGTCAATCCAGGTTACCAGCCCGGCCGCTTTCCGATCATCGGCGCCGGCGAGCTTCCCTTCCTGATGTCGGACGCAAAGGGCGGCTCGGAAGGGCTCGACGCCTGGTACCGGAAATATGCCGCCAAGGAGATGGGCGATGTCAAGTTCTGCCTCGCCTTCATTCATTCGCCGTCCTCGTTCCACACGCGCACCAAGAAGATCGTGGTGCCCGAGGACGTCAAGGGCATGAAGATCCGCCCCGCGGATGCGACGATCGCGAATTTCGTGACCCAGCTCGGCGGCACCAATGTGCAGTCCGCCGCGCCCGAGGTGCGCGACACCATCGAGCGCGGAGTCGCCGACGGAGTCACGTTCCCGTGGGGCTCGCTGGTGCTGTTCGGCGTCGACAAGGTGACCAAGTATCACATGGAGGCGCCGCTCTACGTCACGACCTTCGTCTTTGTGATGAACAAGGACAAGTACAACCAGATGTCCGACCGCCAGAAGATGGCGATCGACGACAACTGCAACACGGAAGCAGCCGGGCGCGTCGGCGAGCCCTGGGGCAAGTTCGAGGATGCCGGCGTCGACAAGGTGAAGGCGGAGTCGGGCCAGGAGGTCTACACGCTGACCCCGGAGCAGACGGCACAGTGGAAGAAGGCCGCCGAGCCGCTGGTGAAGACCTGGGCCGACGGCGTCAAGAAGACCGGCGTCGATCCCGACACGGCGCTTTCGGAGCTGAAGGCCTCGCTCGCCAAGTACAACGCGCTGACGCAGTAGTTGGGTGCGAACCGGTAGCGATACGGCGGCGGGAGGCTCCTGCCGCCGTTTGCTTGCAACCTCCTGACCTGATGGAGCTCTGATGAAGCGCAGTTCGATGGACCGTTTCATCGATTCGATCGAATGGATCGCGGCGGGCTTTGTCGGCATCGTCGCGCTGGACATTTTTCTTGCTGTGCTGCTCCGCAACACGGTGAACTACGTTTTCCCGGATTCCTTCGACATCGGACGCATGCTCCTGGGCATCCTGATCTTCTGGGGGATCGCGGCGACCAGCTATCGCGGGACCCACATCACCGTGGATCTGATCTGGGCCAATGTCGGTCCGCGCTACCAGCGCATGATCGACGTGTTCGCAACGCTGGTGCTGCTGTTCGTGGTCACGGTGCAGACCTACACGCTGTTCGACAAGGTGCGCGGCACCTATCGGGACAACGTGCTGACCTACGACACGCACATGCCGACCTGGCCGTTCTTCGCCGTGGCCTGGGCGGGCGACGTCTCGGCCGTGCTGCTGATCGCGATCCGCACCTACCGGCTGGTCTTTCAGCCCGAAGAGATGCACGATCCGAAGATCAAGGCGACGGAGTAGCGCGGCGTGAGTACCAATACAGTCGCCATTCTCGGCTTCGTCTCGCTGTTCGCGCTGATGCTGCTCCGCGTGCCGGTCGGCATGGCGATGGGTCTCGTCGGCGTCTCCGGCTTCAGTTACCTCGTCGGCGGCACGCCGGCGCTAAAGCTGGTCGGCCAGACCTCGATGCGCACGGTCACCGACTACACGTTTGGCGTGATCCCGATGTTCCTGCTGATGGGGACCTTTGTCTCCAATTCCGGCATGAGCCGCGAACTATTCCGCGCCGCCAACGGCTTTGTCGGACATTTGCGCGGCGGGCTCGGCATCGCCACCGTCGCCGCGTGCGGCGGTTTTGCCGCGATCTGCGGCTCGTCGGTTGCGACCGCCGCCACGTTCTCGGCGGTCGCCTATCCGGAAATGCGCCGCTTCGGTTATCCGCAATCGTTCGCCACCGGTGTGATCGCGGCCGGCGGCACGCTCGGCGCCATGCTGCCGCCGTCGACCGTGCTCGCGGTCTACGGCATCATCACCGAGCAGGATATCGGAAAATTGTTCATGGCCGGTATCATCCCGGGCCTGCTGGCGATGACCATGTACATGATCACCATCGCCCTGATCGGCTATTTCCGTCCCGATTTTTTGCCGCGCGGCAAGCCGATCGGCTGGCGCGAAGGCCTGGCCGGTCTGAAGGACATCTGGGCGCCGGTAATCCTGTTCGTGTTCGTGATCGGCGGGCTCTATGGCCTGCCGTTCCTGCCGCGCTTCACGCCGACCGAGGCCGGCGGCGTAGGCGCCACCGGCGCGTTCCTGATCGGCGTGCTGACCGGCAGGCTCGACAAGGAAAAGATCCTGACCTCGCTGTTGCAGGCGACCCGCACCGCAGCCGCTGTTTTCACCGTGCTGATCGGCGCCCTGATCTTCGGCTATTTCCTCACGGTGACGCAGACCCCGCAAAAGGTGACGGAATTTCTCACCTCGCTGGGCCTCGGCAGCTACGGCGTGCTCGCCGTCATCATGGTGATGTATCTCGTGCTCGGCTGCCTGATGGACGCCATGGCCATGATCATCCTCACCGTGCCGATCATTTTCCCGGTCGTCACCCATCTCGGCTTCGACCCGATCTGGTTCGGCGTCATCATCGTCATGACGGTCGAACTCGGCCTGATTCACCCGCCGGTCGGCATGAACGTGTTCGTCATCAAGAGCGTGGTGAAGGATGTCTCCTTTGCCACCATCTTCAAGGGTGTGATCCCGTTCGTCCTGACCGACCTTGTGCGGCTGGTGATCCTGATCGCGTTCCCGATGCTGGCGCTCTGGCTGCCGCAGCACATGGCGGGATAGGCTGGTTTGGAGTGAAGCCGATGACCCCTGTTCTCGAAACCAAACACGTTTTCACCATTACCGCGCGGATCGGGGAGGTCGTCAGCGCCGGCGATACCGGTCATGGCGTGCGCCGCATCATCCCGATCACAGGCGGCGAGGTGCGGGGCGAACGGGTCAACGGCACGGTCTGTCCGTTCGGGGCCGACTTCCAGATCATCCGGCCGAGCGAACTGATCGAACTGGAGGCGAAATACGCATTCGAGACCGATGACGGCGCGATCGTCTATGTCGAGAACAAGGGCATCCGGTTCGGGCCCATCGATTTGTTGCAGAAGCTGAAGCGCGGCGAGCCGGTCGACCCCGGCCTGATCTATTTCCGCACCGTGCCGAAGTTCGAGACCGGGTACGAAAAATACCGCTGGTTGATGGAACATTTGTTCGTCGCGTCCGCCGCACGCCATGCCGACCGTGTCGTAATCGACGTGTTTCAGGTGTTGTAGCCGCGCCGCGAGATGTACCCTCCCGGAGGAGGGGGGCAGCGGCGCACGCCGCGAGATAGTTGACTCCTGCGAAAATAGTTATAAAACATAACTATTCTGAAAAGGACGCAATAGATCCGATGGGAAACGCCGACGCCGCTGGCACCGCGGGCCAGGGAACGCACCTCAAGGTCGAGCGACGGGGGGCGGTGCTGACCGTCGGCCTCAACCGGCCGGCCAAGCGCAATGCGCTCAACGACGGCATCATCCTCGAGATCGGCGAGTGCTTTGCCAATCTGCCCGATGATCTCGGCGCCGTCGTGATCCATGGCATCGGCGACCATTTTTCCTCCGGCCTCGATCTTTCCGAACTGACCGAGCACGACGCCACCGGCGGGTTGTTGCATTCGCAGATGTGGCACCGGGTGTTCGACCGCATCCAGTATAGCCGCGTGCCTGTCATCGCCGCGCTCAAGGGCGCGGTGATCGGCGGCGGGCTCGAACTCGCCTGCGCCGCGCATATCCGCGTCGCGGAGCCGTCGGCCTATTACGCGCTGCCGGAAGGCCAGCGCGGCATCTTCGTCGGCGGCGGCGGCTCGGTGCGGCTGCCGCGCCTGATTGGCGTGTCGCGGATGACCGACATGATGCTGACCGGCCGGGTGTATTCGGCCACGGAAGGCTCGGCCTACGGCTTTGCGCAATATCTGACCGAGGCTGACGGCGCGCTGCCGAAGGCAATGGAGCTGGCCGAACGGATCGCGTCGAACGCGCCGCTGACCAACTTTGCGGTGCTGCAGGCGCTGCCCATGATCGCTGAAGCCAACCCGCAGGCCGGACTCTTGATGGAATCGCTGATGGCGACGGTGGCGCAGAGCGACAAGGAAGCGAAGCGGCGGATCCGCGCCTTCCTCGAGCACAAGACCGCCAAGGTCAAGCCGGGGTCAAAATGAGCGCGCGACCGACCATGACAGCGGATCAGAACATGGCGGCAGGCGGGGCCCGTCAGCACCCGCTGCGGGCGATCTCGTTCTGCGATCCCGCCGTCAACATCGAGCGCCGCGACGACGGCACCCTTTATCTCCGTCCGAAGCAGTCGTTGCCCGACTATCCGCGGCGGCTGACGGACCGCCTGCACCATTGGGTGAAGGCCGCGCCCAGCCGCGTCTTCATGGCGGAGCGCCAAGGCGGCCGCGGCTGGCGCGAACTGAGCTATGCCGAGCTTCTGGCCGCGAGCCGGCACATCGCCTCGGCGCTGATCGCGCGCGGCCTGTCGGCCGAGCGTCCGGTGATGATCCTCTCCGGCAATTCGATCGACCATGTGCTGCTGGCTTTCGGCGCGCTCTATGCCGGCATTCCGTTCTGCCCGGTCTCCCCGGCCTATTCGCTGGTGTCCAAGGATTACGGCAAGCTGTCCTATCTGATGAAGCTGTTGACGCCGGGCCTGGTGTTCGCCGACGACGGCGAAAAATTCGCCGACGCGCTGCACGCCAACGTGCCCGATGGCACCGAGATCGCGGTCGCCTTCGGCAAGGTGCCGGGCCGCGACGTGACGACGCTCGCCGAACTCGTGGCGACGCCAGAGCATCCCGCGCTCGATGCGACGCATGACGCGATCGGTCCGGATACAATCGCGAAGTTTCTGCTGACCTCCGGCTCGACCGGCAATCCCAAGGCGGTCATCAACACGCAGCGCATGATCTGCGCCAACCAGGTGATGCTTCGGGAAACCATGACATTCCTGAAGGACGAGCCACCCGTGATCGTCGACTGGCTGCCGTGGAATCACACCTTTGGCGGTAATCACAACATCGGGCTCACGCTTTATAATGGCGGCTCGATGTATCTCGACCAAGGCAAGCCGGTGCCGGGCGGCATCGAGGAGACCGTGCGCAATCTCCGCGAGGTCTCGCCGACGGTCTATTTCAACGTGCCCAAGGGCTATGAATCGCTGTTGCCCTATCTGCGCGACGATGCCGCGCTGCGCGCGACATTCTTCAAGCGTCTGCAGACGATGTTCTTCTCGGGCGCCGCGCTGTCGCCCCATGTCTGGAATGCGCTCGACGAGCTCTCGGTGCAGGAGTTAGGTGCGCGCGTGCCGATGCTGACCGGGCTCGGGGCCACCGAGACCGCGCCGTACTTCATGTCTGTCAATCCCGCGACCAGCCGCTCCGGCCATGTCGGCCTGCCGGTTGCCGGCAGCGAGGCCAAGCTCGTGCCGGTCGGCGGCAAGCTCGAGGTGCGCGCGAAAGGGCCGAACGTCATGCCGGGCTATTGGCGGCAGGCGGAGGTGAGCGCGGCCTCGTTCGACGAGGAGGGCTTTTACAAGCTCGGCGATGCGCTGAAACCCGCCGACCCGACCAATCTCGACGCCGGTTTTGATTTCGACGGCCGCATCGCCGAGGATTTCAAGCTCGCAAGCGGCACCTGGGTGTCGGTCGGTCCCTTGCGCGCGCGCTTCATCGCCGCTCACGCGCCGCTGGTGCGCGACGTCATCATCGCAGGGATCAATCGCGACGAACTTTCAGCGCTGGTCGTGCTCGATCTCGACGGCTGCCGTCTGATCAATCCGACGCTGCCGCCGGACGACTACGCCATGATCGCGTCGGACCCGCTGATCCGCGACGCCTTCCGGGAACGCTTTGCGCGCTTCCTGACCACCGCCACCGGCTCCTCGACGCGCATCGCGCGCGCGGTGCTGATCGACAGGCCGCTGTCGATCGATCGCGGCGAGGTCACCGACAAGGGCTCGATCAATCAGCGCGCGGTGCTGGAGCATCGCAGCCACCTGATCGAGGAAATCTATTCGCCGGCGCCGCCGGAGCATGTCATCACGCTGGGCTAGATGGAGAGACCGTCATGCAATTGAAGGATCAAGCCGCGATCGTCACCGGCGGAGCCTCGGGACTGGGCGCGGCCACAGCGCGAAAACTCGCCGGGCTCGGCGCCAAGGTCACCGTGTGCGATCTCAATGCCAAGCTTGCCGAGGAGGTCGCGTCCGAAATCAGGGGCACGGCCGTCACCTGCGATGTCTCCGACGCGGCCTCCGCTGAAGCCGCCGTGGTGCAGGCCAGCAAGGCGCACGGTCCGGCGCGGGTGCTGGTGAACTGCGCCGGCATCGGGGTTGCCAAGCGCGTGATCGGTCGCGATGGGCCGATGCCGCTCGCCGACTTCGACCGCGTGATCAAGGTCAACCTGATCGGCTCCTTCAACATGCTGCGGCTCGCCACCGCCGAGATGTCGAAACTCGAGCCGCTCGCCAGCGGCGAGCGCGGCGTCGTGATCAACACGGCCTCGGTCGCGGCCTATGACGGCCAGATCGGGCAGGCGGCCTATTCGGCCTCCAAGGGCGGTATCGTCGCGATGACCCTGCCGATCGCGCGCGAACTCGCGCAGTTCGGCATCCGCGTGCTCACCATCGCGCCTGGACTGTTCCTGACACCGCTGCTCGCCAATCTGCCGCAGGAGGCGCAGGATTCGCTCGCTTCGTCGATCCCGTTCCCGCGCCGTCTGGGTGCGGCGGACGAATTCGCCTCGCTTGCACTGCACATGATCGACAACCCCTATCTCAACGGCGAAGTGGTGCGGCTCGACGCCGCGCTGCGCATGGCGCCAAAGTAAAGCATGGTGAGCCTTGACCAGGCGAAGGCTGTTCACCTCTCCCCGCTTGCGGGGAGAGGTCGAAATTCGCGTGCAGCGCGAATTTCGGGTGAGGGGGACTCTCCGCGAGCTCGGTCGATGGTGACTCCCCCTCACCCCGGCACTCTCCCCGCAAGCGGGGAGAAGGGGCGCACCGTCGTTGCCGCACGAGCGAGGTAAGCCCTACGATGTTCGTCCACCGGCGCGATGTGCAGATCCAGTGGGGCGATTGCGACCCCGCCAACATCGTCTACTATCCGCGCTACTTTGCGATGTTCGACGATTCCACCTCGATCATGTTCGAGGCCGCCGGCTTCTCCAAGCAGGACATCATCCACAAATACGGCCTGGTCGGGATTCCGATGGTGGACACGCGGGCGAAATTCTACCTCCCCTCGACCCATGGCGACTGGATCAGCATCGAAAGTCGCATTGAGAAGTTCAACCGGTCGAGCTTTGAAGTCATCCACAGGGTCTACAAGGGCGAGGCGCTCGCGATCGAGGCGTTCGAGACGCGTGTCCTGGTCGGCCGCCATCCTGACGATCCGGACAAGCTGAAATCGGTGCCGATGCCGCGAGAGATCATCGAAAAATTCACGCAGGGCTGACGCGAACATGTCGGTCCTGCTTGTTTGAACGGCTGAACGACAGATCCAAGAACGAAAGTCGAGTGGAGGGAGAAGCGAATGAAAAAGATTGTTTTGTCGGCCGCGGCGTTGGCCGCGGCGCTGGCGCTGCCGGGATCGCCGGCGCTGGCGCAGACCAACGAGATCACCATCGGCATCACCACGACCACCACCGGCCCCGGCGCCGCGCTCGGCATCCCCGAGCGCAACGCGCTGGAATTCGTGCCCAAGGAGATCGCCGGTCATCCGCTGAAGATCATCCTGCTCGATGACGGCGGCGACCCGACCACCGCGACCACCAACGCGCGGCGCTTCGTCACGGAATCCAAGGCCGACGTCAT
Organism: Bradyrhizobium sp.; assembly: GCF_019244115.1. Classification (GTDB taxonomy): domain Bacteria; phylum Pseudomonadota; class Alphaproteobacteria; order Rhizobiales; family Xanthobacteraceae; genus Bradyrhizobium. Next base: position 2,076 of record NZ_JAFATE010000839.1, on the reverse strand, counting down.
CATGGGCTCGGCGTTGACGCCGCCGACGATCGCAGTGTCCAACGTCGCCAATGAGGCCGGCATTCCGCATTTCGGGCTGGCGCCGTTCCCGATCACGCCCGAGCGCGCCAAATGGTCGGTCGCGATGCCGCAGCCGATCCCGATCGTGGGCAAGCCGATCTACGAGCACATGAAGGCGCACAACGTGAAGACGGTCGGCTATATCGGCTATTCCGATTCCTATGGCGATCTCTGGTTCAACGATTTCAAGGCGCATGGCGTGCCGATGGGCCTGACCGTCGCCGATGAGGAGCGCTTTGCGCGTCCTGATACGTCGGTGACCGGGCAGGTGCTAAAACTCGTCGCCGCCAATCCCGACGCGGTCCTGGTCGGCGCGTCCGGCACCGCGGCGGCACTGCCGCAGACCGAGCTGCGCGAGCGCGGCTATAAGGGTCTGATCTACCAGACCCACGGCGCGGCCAGCATGGATTTCATCCGCATCGCCGGCAAGGCGGCCGAGGGCGTGATCATGGTCTCGGGGCCCGTGATGGATCCCGAGGATCAGCCCGAGGAGGCCGCGACCAAGAAGCCGGGGCTGGCGCTGGTCCAGGCCTATGAGGCGAAATACGGCCCGAACAGCCGCAGCCAGTTCGCCGGCCACTCCTATGATGCGTTCCTGGTGCTCGAACGCGTCGTTCCGGCGGCGCTGAAGACCGCAAAACCCGGCACGCCGGAATTCCGCGAGGCGATCCGCCAGGCGCTGCTCACCGAACGCGAGATCGCCGCGAGCCAGGGCGTCTACAACTTCACCGAGAAGGACCGCTACGGCCTCGACGAGCGCTCCCGCATCCTGCTCACCGTGAAGGACGGCAAGTACACGCTATTGAAGTAGAGGTAGAAGCGCTTCCAAGACCAATACTGTCATCCCTGCGAAAAAGCGGGTGATCCAGTATTCCAGAGACAGGTGTTATCGGGCCGAGAGGCCGCGTACTGGATGCCCCGCTTCGCGGGGCATGACCGGCTTTGCTTAACCCGCGCCTTCGACCTCGAAGCCGAGATAGCTCGCGGCGACGCGCGGGTCGGCGGCGATGACGCTGGCCTGTCCTGAGAGGACGAACTCGCCGAGCTCCATCACGTAGGCGCGGTCTGCGATCTTCAGCGCGCCGATCGCATTCTGTTCCACCAGCAGGACCGAAACACCGGCCCTACGCAGCTCCGTGACGATGCGGAAGATGTCGGCAACGATGATTGGCGCGAGCCCGAGCGAAGGCTCGTCCAGCATCAGCAGCTTTGGGGCGCCCATCAGCGCGCGGCCCATCGCCAGCATCTGCTGCTCGCCGCCCGACAATGTGCCCGCGAGCTGCTTGCGCCGCTCTTTCAGCCGCGGGAATAGCGTGTAGACGTGCTCGAATGAGCGCGCCGCCTGCGCCCGCGCGACGCGGAACGCGCCGAGCTGCAGGTTGTCCTCCACGCTCATCGTGGCAAACAGCTCGCGATGCTCGGGCACCAGGCTGAGACCGGCCGCGACGCGATCCTCGATGTCCATCCGCGCCATGTCGCCGCCTGCAAAGCTGACGCGGCCATTCAGCGGCAGCACGCCCATGATCGCATTGAGCAGCGTGGTCTTGCCCGCGCCATTGGCACCGATGATCGTGACGATCTCGTTGCCCGCGACGTCGAGCGTGACCGAGCGAACCGCCTCGACCTTGCCATAGGCGACGTGCACGTCGCTGACCGATAGCAGCCCGCTCATGTCACGGCTCCGAGATAGGCTTTGATGACGTCGGGATTCTGCTTGATCGCCTGCGGCGTGCCCTCGGCAATCTTGGTGCCGAAATCGAGCACGACGATGCGGTCGGCGAGATTCATGACAAAGCCCATGTCATGCTCCACCAGCAGCACCGACATGCCGCCTTGGCGCAATTCGCGAAGCAGCGCGGCGAGGCGCTGTTTTTCCATGTGGCGCAGGCCGGCGGCCGGCTCGTCGAGCAGGAGCAGCATCGGGTCGACGCAGAGCGCACGCGCGATTTCGACGATGCGCTGCTGGCCGAGCGAGAGCGAGCCCGCGAGCTGATCGATCTGGTCGGCGAGGCCGAC